>CAZQSQ010000006.1:5957-42208 GCA_964596325.1 uncultured Candidatus Saccharibacteria bacterium | reverse complement strand
CAATTACTCTTATAATTGATTAGCAACCAAAATCATGGACCAAAACTTCGTTTCCAAAATCGGCTGGGTAGCTTCTCTGGCAACCTGCGTTATGTATTCTTCCTATATTGACCAGATAAGGCTCAACCTCTCTGGCAATCCCGGTTCGTTTTTATTGCCAACCGTCACATGCATTAATTGCGCAATTTGGATTTTCTATGCCTTTTTCAAGGAGAAAAAAGATTGGCCGATAATTGTCTGCAATATTCCAGGCATAATCCTTGGTGCCATTGCTGCCATCACAGCCCTAAAAATATTCTAACAAAATGTCATTATTGCAATATTTACCCTACTTAGTTTTCTTGGGTGCCGCTGTCCAGCTTTTCGGAATAACTTCTTATATTAAAGATACCCTCAAGGGCAAAACAAAGCCCAATAAAATAACTTGGCTCCTATGGGCTACTGCCCCGCTAATTGCCACTGCTGCCGCAATATCTGATGGCGTAGGGTTGGCTGTTTTGCCGGTTTTTATTTCCGGTTTCGGGCCTTTGCTTGTTTTTCTATCATCGTTTGCCAATAAAGAAGCTTATTGGAAATTAGAAAAGTTTGATTACGTTTGCGGAGCTTTTTCAATTCTAGCTCTGCTCCTTTGGTGGATAACCAAGAATCCGACAATCGCCATACTCTTTTCTATCTTAAGCGATTTTTTTGCTGCTATCCCTACCCTAACCAAAGCTTGGAAGCATCCAGAAACAGAAAATCCCGATGCATTTACTTATGGCCTCTTTAATTCATTAACTAGCTTTGCCGCTATTAATGTATGGAATTTCTCCTCTTTGGCTTTTCCCGTTTATCTTACAATCGCCAATATCGCCTTATCTTACGCCGTATTAAGAAAAAAGATCCACAAATAAAATCCGCCAGCTGGCGGATTTTATTTAGAATAAACTTCTTGCCTTTCTGTCGAATCCTGATAAGGATTCACCATTTCTTTCAAATATTTATAAACCTTGTCATTTTCGAATTTAGAAAAATTACCCTCACTGACAGGCTGTTTTATACTCTTTAATACCGCTAAATCGTTTTTAGCCTGCTCTCTCATTCTTGCCGGCATATATTCCCGATCCTGATCTGACAATCTTAAATGATATTCGTATTGCATTATCGCTTCTTCTAAAAATAACCTCTGCATTGGGTGTATCGTCAGTTCAGCCGCTCTTGTTTGAGCCATTTCCTTAACCTTGGGAGTAGGGGCTTCGGTCATCGTTTTTGCCAAAATGCTCAATTCGTTAGCTCTTATAAAAACATCCCGGGCATGAATTGCATCGGCACCCAAGATAATCGGCATAACATGTTTTTTGTTTCCCTTTTCTTTAGTAAAATACGACTTAAAATATTTTATCTCCTGCCCTCCATTTTTGATCACTTCCTGATTGCGCAAAAATTTCTTACTAATCTCATTGAAACTACTAGTCTGGGCAGCATCAATACTCAAACAAATTGTAGAATACTTATCATTTCCAGAATTATCTCCATGAACCATTATCTCTAAATAGGCATCAGTCTTATTCCGCTTATCATCAAATTCAGAAGCTCTTGTGACGTGAGCATCCTTACCAAACCATTTATAGCGATTGGCGATATGCACTACCACTCCCGCCTCGAATCTTTCAGACTCTACCTTCATGCCCAAAGTTTCTTTTGACCTTTCAGCCCTTGCTCTGCGCTGCCTCTCATCTTCTTGGGCAACCCAAGTCCTATCCTTGATTACTTCTTCATGATCAATATCTAAAAACTCATTAATATCGACACGCTCGTCAACTGGCAATCTCTTAACTACCAAATCAATATATTCTTGTTTTGCCCCCTCTTTTACGGGCGCTAATTTCTCCGGACTCTCCATATTACCATTATTTTAACCGGCAAATAGTCTTCGCGCCACCCCTTTATTTTTTTCAATCTTTGTGTTATATTCAAAGCCGTTAAGGCCTCGTAGTTCAACGGATAGAATGCAAGCTTGCGGAGCTTGCGATCCAGGTTCGATTCCTGGCGAGGTCACAATTAAAACAATAGCGCCCTTAAGGGCGCTATTGTTTTAATTGTCTTACAGTGACGGCTCAACTGTCCAAACAGCCAAGCCAAACCATCTTGTAAAGAAATTTGAAACTTTTCGGCTTCTTCATTTATTTTCTTGCGCTCGCGATTACAATATTTTTGGATGAGCTTTTGCGTAACATCCTCATGCTTCTCTGGCGGCAAAATATCCCTTTTATCTGCCAATACTTGCGTAATAATTTCCGTGGCTTGTTTTACATTATTAATAGTATTTCCGACATCTACCCCTCTACCTTTGTTTTGCAATTCACCCAGATGATCAGTGTAAAGCTTTAGCTGTGCCAATATTTCTTCAAGAAAAATAATCTGACAGCGATTATTTTCAACTAAATGGGCTTTCTCCCCCTGCTTTGTCCTTCCTGATATTTCTTCTTGTTTGCGGAGACCGCAAACCAAAGAGGTTAACTCCTGCAAATCATTGCTATCAAGACCAATGACCACAGGAACAATATTTTTTATCTCCCCTTTATAATTTTCCGCTTGAGAAGAAAAATATTTCACCTTTGCGCCACCGGATTCAATCTTTCTCAAATTCCGGCCAAGCTTTTTTGCGATTGTCTGATCAGACATCCCCATAGTCATATCTACACATAAAGCCAAGCGATACGGTTTTTTGTCGGCAGTGTCGGTAAATTCAAACTCGCAAATTTCATCTATTCCATTGGCAATGTCATCAAAGCGTGAAGTCCTGACTATTTTCCCTTTAATATTTTTTCCGGAAAACCACCCAAAATCGGTCCCTTCCGAGGCAACGACATGCTCAAGGGCCTCGGAATATCTTCGCCGCTTTTCAAAGTCTTTTTGTTCCCGCATTTGCTCCGCTTCCTGCTTAACAAATATTTCTTCCATTCTTGCCACATACTGCATGTCATGCTCAATAACTTGAGAAGGATAAATATTATTAAAATCTTTCTCTTGGCATTGCTTGGACTTATCCGTCTTGGCTAAATATTCTAAGGCGGCAAATTCAGCCATTTCCTCGCCCTTGGCAAGTAGCTCCGGGCTTATTGCCTGCTCTTGGTATCTTCCCTTATTTTCCATAACTTATTTTGATGATTTTAAGCATAGCAGTCAAACTGCCCAAAACCGAGAAAAGTGCTAAAATACTCTCATGCAGGAGCTAGACCGGCCAATCGAAACATTAAGTCGAATACCCAGGCCCTATATTTCTAAAATAAAAAAACTCGGAGTAAAAACTCTACGCGATCTTTTATTTTACCTGCCTTATAAATACGAAAATTTCGGTGAAGTCGTCAGTATTAAAAATGTCAAAATAAACCAAAATAACTGTATTCAAGGGGCAATCGAAAAAATCGAAGGCAGGCGCAGTTTTTTCCGCAAAGTGCATGTTACGACCGCTATCATCAAAGATGATACGGGAAAAATTGAATGCATCTGGTTTGGCCAAAGCTATTTGGATAAAACTCTTAAGCCCGGGGATATTGTTTCTATTGCCGGCAAGGTGGCGCTAGGTAAAAAAGGATTATATTTTTCTGCCCCGGCCTATGAGAAAACTTCCGAAGGCCTTTTTGCCGACAAGCACGGCCTGACCCACACGGCCAAAATCGTCCCGATTTATTCGCAAACCGTTGGCCTTTCCTCACGCTGGCTGCGTTTCATTTTGAAACCACTGTTAGAGCAATATTGCCCGCAGCTCCAAGAAACTCTCCCCGATAGCCTACTCCAAGAAATGAAATTTATGCCCCTGGGCAAAGCTTTGTGGCAGGCCCACTTTCCCGAAACGCTCCAACTCGCCCAAGAAGCCAAACGGCGCTTTGAATTCGAAGAAATGTTCATCTTACAGTTGGCGGTCTTGCGCGAAAAACAAAGAATGCTAGCTCAGAGCGCCCCAACACTCCCGATTAAACTGGAAAGAATCCAACTTTTTATTTCCGACTTGCCCTTTGCCCTGACCGACGATCAAAAAAAAGTTATCTGGCGAATTCTGAAAGATACGGAAAAATCCTCGCCCATGAGCCGCCTCTTGCAAGGCGATGTGGGTTCGGGCAAAACAGTAGTGGCGGCTATTGTGGCCCTTAATGCCATTAAAAACGGCTATCAGGCCGCCTTCATGGCGCCCACGGAGATTTTGGCGCGTCAGCACTTCTCCACCCTTTCCAAAGTCTTCAAAGGCTTTGATGCCAATATAGGATTTTTAACCGGCAAAAGCGACGAATTCGTTTCTAAAAAATTACGCGGCCAGCCCATCGAAATCTCCCGCAAAAAACTCTTGGAAAAAACCGAAAAAGGCGAATTGGATATTTTAGTCGGAACGCATGCCCTCATTAAAGGCAAAGTAAAATTCAAAAACTTAGCCTTGGTGGTAATCGACGAACAGCATCGCTTCGGCGTGGAGCAAAGAGCCAATTTAGTCAAAACTCGCGGAGCGGCCGTGGCCTTGCCCCACTTTTTATCCATGACGGCCACACCTATCCCCCGTTCCCTGGCCCTGACCATTTATGGCGACTTAGACCTGAGCATCATAAAAACCATGCCGCATGGCCGCAAAGAAATTATTACCAAAATAATTTCCGAGAAGGAGCGCGAGGAAATGTATAAATTCATCGGCCAAGAAATCGAAAATGGCCGGCAGGCTTTTGTGATTTGCCCACGCATCGACGAAGGCGAAGCCGATGAACAATCAAGCGAAGCAAAAGCGCTTTGGGCTGATGTAAAAAATGTAACCGCTGAAGCGGAGCGCCTGCAAAAAGAAGTTTTCCCGCAGTATAAAATCGGCTTATTACACGGCAAGCTGAGCTCCACGGAAAAAGAAAAAGTGATGCTCGATTTCAAAAATAATAAAACCAATATTTTAGTTTCCACTTCTGTGGTAGAAGTGGGCATTGATGTGCCCAATGCTACAGTCATGATGATCGAGGGTGCGGACCGCTTTGGTTTGGCCCAACTGCACCAATTCCGCGGCCGGGTTGGCCGAAGCGAATACCAATCGTATTGTTTCCTGCTCTTAAGCTCAGCGAGCGGCAAAAGTCTGGCCCGAGCCAAAGCCATGGTAGATTTTGCCTCCGGCTTTGATATTTCCAAAAAAGATTTGCAAATCAGGGGGCCGGGAGAGCTGGCTGGCGGCAAACAATCAGGTATGCCCGACATCATCATGGAGCAGCTTCAAGATATTTCTAAAGTGGAAAAAACCCGGGAAATGGCTTCTTCCCTTTTGGAAGGCGACCCAGAACTAAAAAAATTCCCGGCCTTGCTGGCCAGGACGATAACTTACCGCGAAAAGCTGCATTTAGAATAATCAGCGACTCTTGGGTGTTACCCAAAAACCCATATACTTGCCGAGCATCAAACGGGTTTGGGCATCAATGGCGGGCACAGAGGTGAAGAAAACCATAATGAATGGGACCAAAAGCCATTGGACTAAAATCATGAACCTATTCCAAATATTTCCCCGCAGAGTGGGCGCGGGCTTAAGCATCATACCACTATAGTAAGCCGACCAAAAAAGGCCAATCATGGAAATGGTCAAAAGCACGCTGGTGGTGGGCGCCAAATTAAAGGCCACCGACATCCTGTTAAATTCCGGACCGCCGAAAAATATCGGCAACCAACCCACAGCGAAAATAATCGCCGAAGCGCAAGCCCAAGACCAGTGGCCATTAATTAATTCCCAAGTCCATTTCAGCTTTTCCCAAAGCTTTATTTTTTTATTCTTAGAAAAAGCAAAAAGAAAATAGGCAATGTCATTACAGCCATAAGCCCAGCGGCGCTGCTGCTTATAAATATTCTTTAAGGTTAACCAAAGACTGGGCGCCACATTGGCATCCATGCAAACCGGATAATAAAGCGGGCAAACAGTGTAATCGCCATCGTATTTTAAGAAGCATTGCCAAAAAATCCGGGAGTCATCGGAAACAATATTTGTTTGCTTAAAGCCCACATCCACTAAGGCCTTAAAGCTCATGGAGTGCGAAGAAAAAGTTATGAGGTTATCCATCCTGTCTTGGCTGATCATCTGCCAAAAACTCGTGGAAAAAGAAAAAACCCGGGAAATGGCACTAGCTTCATCAATATTATTAGTAAATAAGGGAATAGGTTGAAAGGAAGTACGGTAAGGATTATCAACACTCAAAAAATTATGAGTCAAACAGGCAAAATACCCGTCATAGACTACGGTATCAACATCAAAAGAAGAAACTATGGCTTTTTCAATGGCAATATTATTGGCTTCGAGCAGTTCTTTGGATTTTTTGGCTGCCCAGGTTTCGTTGGAAGCTTTTCCGGGAATTTCCTCGGGCAAATTAGCCGGATGCCAAGTGGTTAAATACTTGAAAAATATATTACCGAACTCCGCCTCAATCCTCTTGGCCGTCTCTTCGGAGTTTTTTCTGGCCTTCTCTTCGCAGGCCAAAACCACAATAAATTTGTCTTTGGGGTATTGGGCCTTGCTTAAACTGATAAAGCTCTCGCGCACCACTTCATAGGGCTCATTATACATCGGCAAAATCACTAAATGATAAAGCCCTTCCCACTTCCCGGAAAAATCATTTTGGAGTTTTTGCAGCCAATTAACTTTTGAATACTCGGCCATTTTGTCGTAACCGCCTTTAAGATTAAAAGCATAATAAACACTCTTAAATAGCCAGTTTGCGTCAAAGATGATGATGAAAATACTGACCAGCCAAGGATTACCGAATTTCCAACCAATAGATAAAACAACGAGGCCGATTAACGTCCCCCAAGAGAGAATCCCGGGCAACATCTCAAGAAAACGATAATAAGCCCGGTCCCATTTATTTTCCAGATCTGCAGCTTTTGATATTCTCAAATACTCATCCATAAATTAAACAATATACCAATCTTAAAATATACACGTAGCTGATGACTTTGACACTCGCCCTTCGCAACAAATATTATGTGCAGCAGGGACTTTCGAACGCCAGCGAGAAGTGCCGGTCACCCAAAGCATTGATAGCAAGCGAAGGGCGGTCTTAACGGGAATCGAACCCGTATTACCACCGTGAAAGGGTGGTGTCCTAACCGTTAGACGATAAGACCAGAGCTTGAATAATTTAACATAAAAATTGAAAAATAGCAAGTTATATGCTAAAACTTATAGGATATGAAGGTATTGGGAATTGATACAAGCTGTGACGATACTTCCGTGGCGATCGTAGAAAGCCGCAATAACGGCACTTTGGAAGTCTTGTCTAATATAGTTTCTTCCCAAATAGAACTCCATAAAGGTTACGGAGGGGTCTTCCCTATGCTTGCCAAACGCGAGCACCAAAAAAATCTTGTTGGGGTGTTAAGCGAAGCTCTGCAAAAATCCCAGCTGCTGAAAAGAAGCGAGAAAAGCATTGATTATTCACAAGATAAAACCCTGGCCGCCATTTTGGAAAGAGAGCCGCAATTACATAAAGAATTGGTGGTGTTTTTCGCCAAATATCAGAAACCTCAAATTGAGGCCATTGCCGTTACTCAGGGACCGGGGTTGGAGCCTTGCTTATGGGTGGGGCTCAATTTTGCCAAGGCGCTAAATTATGTTTGGAATATACCGATAATCCCTGTCCACCACGTTGAAGCCCATTTGCTTTCCGCTTGGTTAGATAATGCCAATTTGGCAAATGTTTCCTTCCCGGCCCTAGCCTTAATCGTCAGCGGCGGACACACACAATTAATTTTCTGTAAAAAAATCGGCGAATATAAGATTGTCGGCGAAACTTTAGATGATGCGGCCGGAGAATGCTTCGACAAAGTTGCCAGAATCTTGGGTCTCGGTTATCCGGGCGGACCCATTATTGAAAAAGTAGCCCAAGAACCATCAAGCACAAAAGTCTCTTTTCCTCGGCCAATGCTCAAATCGCTGAATTTTGATTTTAGTTTCTCCGGCCTAAAAACCGCCGTGCTCTATGATGCCAAGAAAAAATGCCACGGGGCCTGCGATAAAGATTATACCGTGGCGGCAGCCAAGGAGGCCCAAGCTTCCATTGTTGAAGTTTTGGTTAAAAAAACAATTTCCGCGGCAATTAAATTTGATGTTAAAACTATAATTATTGGCGGTGGGGTGAGCGCCAGCCAATATTTACGTGATGAGCTTACCAAAACAGCCGCTCAAAAACTCCCCTTAGTTAAGGTAGTAATCCCCTCGCGCCAATACTCCACTGATAATGGCGCCATGGTCGCAACCACTGCCATTTTACATTCCAGGCCAAAATCGGATTACAAATCAGAAATGCCCGCCGATTCTAATTTCCAATTATAAAAAGAGTCACACTTTGCAATAGAACTCAAAATTTTATCAATCGAATAGTCAAACGGGGTGTTAACGTGCTATAATCAAGAGTAATCGCGCAATCCATGCAGCTGACGTTTAATCCAATATCCATACTTTTGGGCATCCTTCCCGGATTAGTCTGGCTAGTCTATTTTTCCAAAAAAGATAAAAATCCCGAACCCAAAACCCATATTCTTTTGGCATTTTTCTTGGGGGCGCTTTCCGCCGGAGCGGCACTTTTTGGCGGTGAACTTTTGGCCACCGGCTTTGCGCAATTTTTTGACCGGGCCAGCCTTGTTTATGTCTGCCTTAATTACTTCATCGCGGTAGCTTTAGTGGAAGAATTCGTAAAATATTTGGCGGTGCGAATGGTTATCACCGACTTGGATGAATTTGACGAACCAATCGACTCCATGGTCTATCTGGTCAGCGCCGCTATGGGTTTTGCCACAGCCGAAAATGTTTTAACTAACATTGTTAAGGAAAGCAGTTTAACAAGCCTCGGCAGTAAATTTATCGGTGAACATATTATAATTAATACTATTTACAGATTTTTCTTCCCCACCCTGCTGCATGCCCTTTGCTCGGCCATTGTGGGATACTTTCTAGCTCTGGCATTTTTTCGAAGCAAAAAATTTGCTACTATTATCGGGCTAGGGCTAGCCACTTTTTTACATGGCTCTTACGACCTGCTTTCTTATGCTTTTGGCGGAACCGGAGAGGCCAAATTTTTCCTCTATATGGTTGGCTTACTCCTTTTAGCTCTAATATTCGTCTCTAGAATCCTATTCAAACAACTGCGCACACAACAAATCAAGAAAAACAAAATAATATGGCGTTTTTCTCCAGACAAAAAATAAGCCTCGAAACCCAACCCATCGAAAAGCCACTCCTGAAAGGCAAAGAGCAAGCAGCCGAACTGGCCCTTGATGTCTTTGAAAATGAAAAAGAGATAATAATCGTTTCCCTGATTGCCGGCATCCAAGAAACTGATTTGGATATTTCTTTTGATAAGGGCATGCTTATTATCAAAGGCAAAAGACAGAGCCCCCTACCCGATCAGGATGAAAAAAAATACCTCATTAAAGAATGTTACTGGGGAAGCTTTGCCAGAAGAATAGTTTTGCCCGACGAAATTGAAGAACAAAAAATCCAAGCCAATCTGAAAAACGGACTCTTGGTCTTAAAAATTCCCAAAATATCCGAAATGGAAAACCGCGCCAAAGTCAAAATCGTAAATCAAGAATAAAAAACACCCCGCCAAGGCGGGGTGTTTTTTTTCACCGAATTCTGTATAATCCAAACACGGGCGGGTGGCGGAATGGCAGACGCGCAGGACTTAGGATCCTGTACCGCAAGGTGTGGAGGTTCAACTCCTCTCCCGCCCACACTTAAGCACCTTTAGGTGCTTTTTGCTTGGTGAGGAGTTGAAGGCGGAGTGCCGACTGGGCGCGAGCCGGGCCATGAAGCGCGAGCAGCAGCGAGCGACTGAATGGCAACTCCTCTCCCGCCCACCGATAAATTAATCCGCCGAAAGGCGGATGTTTATTTATTGGTGCCGCGTGCGAAGCTATACCTGCCTGCCGGCAGGCAGGCGCGGCCGGACCACGATTTGTTTGATCTCTAACAAAAAAACAGCCCTTACGGGCTGTTTTTGAAGTTACTGCGTCAAATTAATTTGCGGGCCTCCAGTCGTTCCAGTGGCTGCTCCCTTCAATAGCACAAAATTGACCAAGGCAAGCGCAACCAAAGCGACAATGATACCGATAACGGCCCAAGCGATTTGCTCTTTGGCCTTAGCGGCTTTAGCTGGATCCCCCTGCGCCACAACCATATCATAGCCAGATAGAACAATAATAATAATGGCAATGACAATGATGCCTCCGAATAAAAGATTCAAAACATTCCTAAGCCACCCCTCCAAAGTCATACCAAAAGTATAGTCTGGCAAAGCGGCAAAGGCCGGGAGGGAAACAAGCATTGCAACCGTAGCTAATGACGCGGCCGCAATTATCTTTTTTTCTAATGAAGTGTTCATTTTTTGTATTTTTATTGTAAATACGACCTTTGCAATATGTTATGCTTAAATTATACTGGCCCCCAAGGATTGGCGCAAGCAAATAATTAACAACCTAATTAGTCTTGCCGGTCGCCAGCACCAAGAAAAAGAAACGGACAACAGCCTCGGAAATCGCCATGGCCACTATGCCCCAAAGGGCATACTTTATCAGATCCTTGCCTTTTTTGACGGCATCAGGATCAATCCCAGAATTAGAATTAACGAAATAAAACCCGGCAATAACAACCATAACGACCGCCAAGCACACACCTATAATAAATAAAAAATCGACTATCCCGATTACCAAAGCGCCCCAAGTCTTATATCCGAGCAGATCGGGCACATCGGCCCCATAAACGATCCACGCGCTGGCCAGGCCTAAAATAGCCAGGGCGGGCAGTAACATTTGAAGTTTTTTATCCATAATAATTAAAGTGAAGTTCCTGGCGGGGGTGCCTTGCCGGTGGTCAACATATAATAAACAAACCACCCGATAGCCTCAGCCCCCAAAATTATCAAAAGCCCAAACAAGGCGTATTTTATCATATCCTTCCCCTTTTGTATGGCATTGGGATCGATATTGGCGCCAAGAACAAAATAGTATCCGGACATGACGATTGTTGCGACAGCGATGAAGATCGCCAAAACGAACAAAAACTGCAACATCCTTTTGAGCAAAGTTTGGAATTGATCCAAACCCCAGGGCGGTTTAACAACCACGCTACCCGCGGCAGCCTCCCCTTGAGCCAAAGCGCCAAGACTTAAAATAATCCCGAAAATAACCAAGACGCCCAGCAAAAAATTTTTTTGGCTATAGGTCATTTTAATTTTTTTGGAATAACATTGCAAAGTGGTATTGCCCAGCCTCCAAATGCCTGACAAATCTAAAGCCGGCCTGAATGGCTAATAGCTTGGCATCTTCGATACTGACAATCTCGTTGCCCAAGCCGATTTTCTGCACCCAATCAATTATTACCAAAGATTCCTCGGGGCCCAAAACCCGGTAGGCTTCCTTAAGGCAGGAAATTTTATCTTGTAATTGAAAAAGGACATTAACAAGAAAAACATAATCAAGCGAACCGTTGGAAATGCCAGTCGAGCCGACTTTTTCCAAATCAGCGATAACGGGCTTAATATTGGAAAGATTTTCTGCCCTGGCCTGGGATTGTAAGACCGAAAGCGGCTCTTTTTGCAAATCCACGGCAAAAACCCGACCCCTTTTGACCAAACGCGCCAGAGGAATGGTGAAGGCTCCACTGCCACAGCCAAAATCGGCACACTTTAATTCCTCGTTAAAATCCAATTGTTTGAGAATTTTTTCCGGGTTTATAAAGAGCATATTAAATAAAAATCAAATTACAAATATCAAATGCCAAATCAAAGACACTGCCTTGGCTTATTTTTGAAACAATTTGTAATTTGAAATTTGCTTATTTTATTCGCTTACACCGTCGTGATGGTGGCGGCTTTCTCCCCTTCTTCTAACTTCATTAGCCTTACCCCTTGAGTAGTGCGCGAAAGCTTAGGGACTGAAGAAAGCGCCAAACGGATAACTTGCCCCTTAATAGAAACAACAATCAAATCCTCTTCTTCTCCGCTTAAAATAGTGGCCGAGGCGACTGCGCCGGTTTTAGGAGTCAAATTAAAAGCCTTCACACCCGAACCTCCCCTGCTCTGCAGCCGGTATTCTTTAATATCAGTCTTCTTGCCATAGCCATTTTCCGAAACAAGCAAAACAAAATTATTTTTCGCATCCTTCTTCACAATGCCTACTCCGGCAATAGTATCCTTATCCTTTAACCGCATGGCCGTAATGCCGGCGGCCTGCCGGCCCATGGGGCGCACCTGCTTTTCCGGGAAGCGCACCGACATGCCGTTTTTGGTAACAATCAGCACCTCATCACTGCCCGAAGTTTGCTTTACGGCGCAAAGCGAATCATCTTTTTTAAGCGTTAAGGCAATCAAGCCAGAGCGCCGGATATTCTGGAAATCAACCAAGGGAGATTTTTTGATGACACCATGTTTGGTAACCATCATCAGAAAATCTTTGCCAGCTTTGATATCGTCTTTAGTCAAGGCTAAAACCGCCATTACTTTCTCGTTGGAGGAAATTTCCAAAAAGTTAGTTATGGCACGGCCCTTTGAACCTTTGCTAGCCTCGGGCACTTCGTAAGTAGGGATTCGGAAAACCCGCCCCGTATCGGTAAAGAATAAAAGCGAATCATGCGTATTGGCGGTCACAAAATGCTCAATAACATCATCGCCAGACATTTTTACGCCCGCGCTACCCTTGCCGCCCCGATGCTGCAAACGATAAGACTCGGGATTCATCCGCTTCACGAAACCCGTGGCCGTCATAGTAATAACCACATCTTCTTGCGGAATAAGATCCTCATCAGTCAGCTCGTCGATTTTGCGTACCATGACTTTGGTGCGTCGCTCATCGGCAAATTGCTCCTTAAGTGTTTTTAGCTCGTCTTTCATGACCTGCTTAACTTTTTTGGGATCTTTCAAAATATCGCCCAATTCTTTGATTTTGGCATGAAGGGCTTTAAGCTCTTCATCGATTTTCTTGCGCTCCAATTTTGCCAAAGCCGCCAAC
Source organism: uncultured Candidatus Saccharibacteria bacterium (assembly GCA_964596325.1). Taxonomy (GTDB): domain Bacteria; phylum Patescibacteriota; class Minisyncoccia; order Minisyncoccales; family JAGOPM01; genus JBAZJI01. Next base: position 29,218 of record CAZQSQ010000006.1, on the reverse strand, counting down.
TTGGTTTCCAAAATGGCATTAGCTTGGATCTCATCGAGCTTGAAACGCTTCATCAAATTCCTCTGAGCGTCGGCCCGATCGTCAGAGCGCCTAATTATTGCAATTACTTCATCGATATCGGCCAGGCATTTTGCCAAGCCCTCCAAAATATGAGCCCGCTGTTTGCATTTTTCCAAATCAAAAGCAATACGGCGCCGTGTCACTACCTCACGATGATCCAAATAATGGACCAAAACTTCCGATAAGGATAGAACCCTGGGCTGAATACCATTGACTAGGGCCAACATATTCAGGTGGAAACTTTTCTGCAGGCCGGAGTATTTATAAAACTGGTTCAAAACTTTCTGCGGCGGGATGTCTTTTTGCAAATGGATAACAATCCTGATACCCTCTTTACCCGATTCATCTCTGATGTCGCGCACGCCAATAATTTTTTTATTCTCCACCAGTTCGGCAAATTGCTCCACCAAAGAAGATTTTTCCGTTTCGTAAGGTATCTCGGTAATTAAAATAATCGGCTTGCCTTGTTTGTCCTCGGTTATCTCAGCCTTGCCGCGAATGCGAATAGGGCCTTTACCTTGCGAATAAGCGGCAATAATTTCTTTTTTGTCATAAATAATTCCCCCCGTCGGAAAATCCGGGCCTTGGATATATTCGAATAAATCCTCAGTGGTGGCCTTGGGGTGATCGATTAAATGTATAGCCGCATTCACTACCTCCCCCAGATTGTGCGGCGGAATATTGGTAGCCATACCCACGGCAATACCCATGGCACCATTTAATAACAAATTCGGCAAAAGGGCGGGCAAAACTACTGGCTCGCGCTTCGTGCCGTCATAGTTATCGATAAAATCTACCGTGCCCCGATTAATCTCGTTAAGGGCTTGCTCGGCTATTTTAGATAATTTAGCTTCAGTATACCTGTAAGCGGCCGGCGGATCGCCATCAATAGAACCAAAGTTACCCTGACCGGTAATCAAGGGGTAGCGGTAAGAAAAATCTTGAGCCATGCGCGCCATGGCCATATACACTGCCATATCGCCATGCGGATGGTATTTGGCTAACACATCTCCGATAACAGCCGCGGATTTTTTTGTCTTGGCACTGTAATCTAAGCCAATCTCATACATGGAATATAAAATGCGCCGTTGTACCGGCTTCATACCGTCGCGCACATCAGGAAGCGCCCGCGAAACAATAACCGACATCGCGTAGTCCAAATAACTCTCGCGCATCTCATCAATAATTTCCCGAGGCTTAACGTCGCCCTTGATAATCTGCGCTTGGATAGTCTGTTGTTTTTTTCCTTTGTCTTTTGGTGTTCTTGGCATACTCTTTAATTGTTTTTCACCGGTTGCGAATTTGTCGCGTTTGTTGTAGTTTCAAAAAATTGTTCTCCGATTTCCGATTGTAATTCCTTAAGGGCCTCTAAAGTCGAGCTCGAGCTTGTGGCATTATCCAAAGCTTCCATATTTTTTCTCGCTTCATCTATCTTCTGCACTCCCTGCCCCATTTTTTCGGCATTATTCTTCGCCTTATCCAATAATGGCCTAGCCTCTTGATATCCAGCGTTATCCCAATTAATAAAGCTAGCGCCCTCTTTCATATTCATATTTTTCAGGCGAGCCTGAAAAATTGACGCATAAATCAAGCCACCGATAACCGCTATTATTATACACAAGGCATAAAGCAGCAAAATTCTCTCTTCCTGGGGGCGATTGAGAATTTTTTCCCAAAACTTTTTAAGGTCTTCGGTCATTAAGGAGTTAAGACGACTACTTTTATATTATCATCAGGCAAATCTTTTTGCTTGATTAAAAGTTTATCCTGTTTCTCGGGTGTTTCCCCGATGGCCTTCAAAAACTTCTCTGGCCCATCAATTTTTAATTTATAATCCGGCAAATGGTAAAACATGGGAATGACAATTTTGGGCTCAACCTGCGTTACGATCGCAGCCGCGTCATTACCATCAACGGTATAGCCACCGTCGCCCACGGGAATCAATAGAATATCCACATCCCCCATTTCCTCTAGCTGCGAGGGAGTCAGCTCCTTTTGATTTAAAAGACCTAAGTGGCAAATATTCATACCCTCGGCCTCAACGGTAAAAAGGGTGTTGGCATTGCCTTCTTTATTTTTAGAAAGTGAAGCCGGGCACGCAATGCCTTTAATATAAATTTCCTTGATTTCATACTCTCCCGGCCCATCAATAACATGGACCAATTCGTCCGAGCCGGTCACTAAATTTTCTTTTTCCGTTATCTGGGTGGATAAAATGATATCAGACTTAACGCGGGAAATTTTCGTTTCCGTTGAAGTATCGTAAGGATCAATTACCAAGCTGATTTGCTCGCCTTTATTTGGCGACACTAAAAGATTAAAGCAGGATTGCCCCTTCCAAATAATATGCATAAATTTTTCTTTCGTTTTTATCTTATCATGGCCGGCCTCAATTATCAACGCCAAAAACTTCAAAAAATGCCTAGGGGGCTTGATTTTTCCGCCAAAATGTATTATTTTAATGCTTAGTCAAACTATGAAGCCAGAAACGCAAGAAATAATTCAGGACACCGTAAAAATCCCCAAGCCGGGCAATATCGTGGAAGGCACGGTAATCGGCACGGGCAGATCGGCTGTCTATATAGATATCAAGGGCTCAAGGCCTGCCATTATCTATGGCCGCGAATTTATAGCGGCCAAAAACGTGCTCAAAAACATCCAAAAGGGCACGATGATTCGTGGAAAAGTTGTTAGCCCCGAAAACAAGGAAGGCTACATTGAAATCTCTATCCGCGATGCCCAAGATTTCTATAGTTGGGATAAGCTCGATGAGCTAAAGAATAAAAAGGAAACCACTAAAGCGAGAATAACCGGCGCCAACAAAGGAGGATTACTGACGACCGTTTTGGGCGTGCCCGCTTTCTTGCCAGTCAGCCAGCTCTCAGCCAAGAATTACCCGAAAGTCGATGATAAGGATTCGGAAAAAATATTACGAAAGCTACAAGAACTTGTCGGCAAAGATTTGGACGTCAAAGTCATCGATGTCTCCAAGCGTGAAAATAAACTGATTGTTTCCGAAAAAGCCACTACCCAAGAGGTGACGGAAATATTGAAGAAATACAAAATCGGCGACGTGATCAAGGGTGAAATTACCGAAGTAACCAATTTCGGCGCCTTCATTAAGTTCCCCCACCCTGATTTGGAATATGAGGGCTTAATCCACATTTCTGAACTTGATTGGAAAATGGTCCGCAACCCGGCCGATATTGCTAAAACCGGCGAAATAGTTGATGCCCAAATCGTCAATATTAATGACGATGGCAGAATTTTCTTATCGCTCAAAGCATTAAAAGAGCGCCCGGCCAGAACCGTTAAGCCTAAAGCCAAAGAGTCCGAAAAGACTCCTGAAGCAGCCGCGCAATAAAGCATATTGGGGGTTTAAAGCCCGAAATTTAACTAAATAGCACATGAACAAATCTCTCAAAGACCTTGGGAAAAACATTGCCATTGTAATCCTGGTATTTTTTGTCGCGTCTGCGGTTTTAGCCGGGCTATCGGGCCTTGGCCAAACCAAAGACAAAAGCGTTTCGCTATCCCAGCTCTCCAAAGATATAAACGATGGCAACGTCAAAAAAATTACAGTTACGGGGCAAAAAATTGAAGCAACTTATTCTGACGATAAAACCGTCAAAGAAACATATAAGGAAGAAGGCTCAGCTTTAACTCAAACCCTGAAAAACTTTGGTGTTAATGAGGAAGCGCTTAAACGCGTTGAGCTTTCCGTTCAGGAACAAAAGCAAAGCACTTGGGACTGGCTCCTTCCCCTACTCCTCTATAACCTTTTGCCGTTATTGGTAATTGGATTTTTTGTAATGCAAATGTTTAAGCAAAGCAAAAATCAGGGTGGGCAGGTTTTTGATTTTTCCAAGGCCCGTGCCAAACTTTTCGATAAGGATAAAACCAAACATAAAACCTCCTTTGAAGATGTCGGCGGCCTAACCGAAGCCAAAGAAGAACTCAAGGAAGTAGTGGATTTCCTGAAAACCCCGCAAAAATTCATGCAAATCGGCGCGCGGGTGCCCCGCGGCATTTTGCTCGTGGGCCCGACCGGAACCGGTAAAACTTTGTTGGCTCGGGCCATTGCCGCTCAGGCCAATGTTCCATTTTTTTCTATCTCTGGTTCGGAGTTTATCGAACTTTTTGTTGGCGTAGGCGCGGCCCGAGTGCGCGATCTTTTTGCCACGGCCAAGAAGCACCAACCTTCCATTATCTTTATCGATGAGCTTGATGCTATCGGCGGCAAGCGCGGCCCCGGCTTTGGCGGAGGCCACGAAGAAAGAGAACAAACGTTGAATCAAATTTTGGTAGAAATGGACGGATTTGAAAGGGACAGCACTTGCATTATTTTAGCCGCTACCAATCGGCCCGATACTTTAGATGCCGCCCTCTTACGCCCCGGCCGCTTTGACAGGCGTGTAGTTTTTGACCTGCCCGATGTAAAAAATCGGGAGGAAATATTAACCATCCACTGTAAAGACAAACAAATCGACAACACGATAAAGCTCGATGAAATTGCTGAGCGAACACCGGGATTTTCCGGAGCCGATCTGGCTAATTTGGTAAACGAAGCAGCCCTCTTGGCTGTCAAACATAATAAAGCCAGGGTTGGCCAAAGCGAATTACTTAATTCGATAGATAAGGTCTTGCTTGGGCCGGAAAGAAAAAGCCATTTGCTTTCCACTAAAGAAAAAGAAATCTCCGCCTATCATGAGGCCGGACACGCCATTGTTAATACTTTTGTGCCTAATGGCAAGGATGTGCGCAAAGTCTCCATCATTTCGCGAGGCATGGCCGGAGGATACACCCTTACCCTGCCCAAGGAAGAAAGGCACTTCAAAACCAAAACGGAATTCGTTTCTGAAATCGCCACCCTGTTGGGGGGATATGTGGCGGAAAAAATCGTCTTTAACGATATCACAACCGGAGCGGGCAATGACCTGGATGTCGCGTCTAATATTGCCAGATCATTGGTGAAAGAATATGGTATGAGCGCTTTAGGCCCTATTACTTTTGGCCAGAGAGAAGAGCTGATGTATTTGCAATCACCCGAATACGAAACAAAAAATTATTCCGAAAAAGTGGCGGAAAAAATTGATGAGGAGGTGGCAAATCTTATCCAATCTGCCCAAAATGAGGCCCAGAGATTGCTTAATGAAAACCGCGATCTCTTAATGAAAACTGCCAAAATCCTCATTGAAAAAGAGACTATTGAAAAAGAAGATTTTGAAGAGATTATTAAGGCGGAAAAGGGTCCCCGGGCACTTAAAGCAAGAACTAAAAAGCAAGAATAATTATTAAAAAATACCTGCTAGAAAAGCGGGTATTTTTTTGTTATAATATATTGTACCATCGAATAAAGCTTAAATAAGCTGAAAATGTTATGACGAAAAAACTTGCAGCAATAGAATTGAGGCAAAAAAATATGAGCTATTCCCAGATATCGCAGCAACTCCATATTCCAAAAAGCACGCTCAGCGGCTGGCTCAAAGATTATCCCCTACCCAAACATATTATTGTAGCTATTCGCGATAAAAATCCTGAAAGAATAAAAAAATACCAAAGCACGATGCGGAAAAAACGGGAAGCTATTATGTCCGCCCTGCGCAAAGAAGAATTGAAAAAAATTCTTCCGATAAGCAATAAAGAATTATATATTGCCGGGCTATTTCTCTATTGGGGCGAAGGGGGAAAAACCTCCCCTTGGAGGATTACACTATCAAATAGCGATCCGAAAATGATAATATTCTTCATTAACTGGGCTCGCAAATGTCTTAATGTAAGAACAAGCGATTTCCGCTTATTGGTGCACCTTTATTCCAATATGGATGTAAAAAAAGAACTTATTTATTGGTCTAAAATAACCCAAATACCAGAAAACCAATTTTTTAAGCCATATATCAAAGAATCAAACTCTACAACCATAACCCACCATAGCAATAACAATCATGGTACTTGTAATGCCACTATCAATAATGCTAATATTGCGAGGAGGGTTCTATCTGCCCTTGAAGTAATAAAATCGATATATTAATTGGGCGTATAGCTCAGCGGTTAGAGCATCTGTCTTATAAACAGAAGGCCGATGGTCCGACTCCATCTACGCCCACATTAGAAAATCAAACGAGCGGAGCGAATACCTGATTTTATTATGCCCTGTAGTGAGCCCAAGGCTCTACTGCGGGGCATTTTTGTTTCTACTTTCTTCCCGCGTTTTCGGGTCCCAATAAACCCTTGCAAATATTGGCTTTATATGTTAGAATTGTGCCTGTCAGCTAAACTTTGAAAAATATGGCCGGATTAAATATTATCTATGAAGACCAGCACATTTTGGCCATAGATAAGCCGGCCGGCATTATTTGTTTTGGAGAAAATGAATACCAAAGGAATGAGCCTTCTATGGCTAAAATGCTCTTGGAAGCCTACCCAGAACAAGCCCAAATCGGAGAGCCGCCCAGATACGGGATTGCCCATCGTCTAGATAAAGAAACATCCGGCCTACTACTGATAGCTAAAGATAACGAAACATTATCTTGGCTACAGGAGGGGTTTAAGGATCATGGCGTAAGCAAAACCTATTTGGCCTTAGTAACCGGAAAGCTGCCCCAAAGCCAAGGAACTATTGAGGCAGTAATCGGCAGGCACCCCAGTGATCGGACCAAGCAAGCAGCATTTCTGCCCATTGATCCGCAAGCGCAAAAAAAGGGCATAAGACCGGCAATTACAAACTGGAAGAAGGTTAAAGAATTTGCAAACTATACCTTAGTGGAGGCGCAGCCCGAGACAGGCCGTCGCCACCAAATAAGGGTCCACTTCCAATTTATCGGCCATCCACTGACTGGAGATAAAGTTTATGGGTTCAAAGACCAGCCCCTGCCCCAGGGACTAACCAGACACTTCCTCCACGCCGCCAAAGTTTCGCTAAAAAACAAGGACGGGCAAACCCTAACACTAGAATGCCCGCTCCCCCCGGATTTAGAAATTGTATTGAAAAATTTGAAATAAAATAATATGTTGACCAAAGCAGACAAATTCATAGCTGCCCACAAGAAGGAAGCTACCCCGGACATTATGCCCGGCGATAACGTTCGCGTTATCCAAAAATTCAAGGAAGGCGGCAAAGATAAAACCCAACCTTTTGAAGGCAAGGTTTTGGCTATCAAGCACAACAAGGAGATTGGCGGTACTTTTACTGTACGCGCCGAAATCGATGGTGTGGGCGTTGAAAAAATCTTCCCCATCCACTCCCCGGCCATTGAAAGCATCACTGTCTTAGAGAGGTTTATAACCAGAAGGGCCAAGGTTTATTACTTACGCGAAGCTAAAGGCAAAAGGGCCAGACTCAAAAAACATCCTAAACAGCCCGCTTCTGTTGCCAAGACTGTTAAAAGCGAATAAAATAATTTCATTAGCCGCGCCCTGAATTTGGGCGCGCATTGCCCAGGTGGTGAAATTGGCATACACGCTACCTTGAGGTGGTAGAGCCAGTAATGGCGTGGAGGTTCGAGTCCTCTCCTGGGCACAGGCTTGCTGGACGATTAGCTCAGTTGGCCAGAGCGCATCATTTACACTGATGAGGTCGCAGGTTCGAGCCCTGCATCGTCCACAGATACAAGGGCGAGCACCGAGCCCTTCCCTGCATCACCAAATGATATAAGCCGTAATATCTTCCCCCTTTTCAAGCATATAGTTTTTCTGTTAGAATACCGTACGCCTCGGTAGCTCAGTGGTAGAGCGTTCCGCTGAAAACGGAAAGGTTTCGATGGTTCGATTCCATTCCGAGGCACCAGAATGCGGGTGTCGTATAGTGGCTATTACACATCCTTGCCATGGATGAGACGAGGGTTCGATTCCCTTCACCCGCTCCAAGAAAAAATGCCCCGCAAGGGGTGTTTTTTGTTGGTTTAGTTGTGTGTTGAAGGGAATCGAATCCCGACAAGTCGGGAGCACTGCTGTGCAGCGCGCGCGAAGCGAAGCGAGTCCCGATTTATCGGGAACCGAAGGGCGATTCTCCGCCGCAGGCGGACAAGCCTTCACCCGCTCCAAGAAAAAATGCCCCGCAAGGGGTGTTTTTATTTTAAGCTAAACAGCTAAAACCCTTACCAAAATAACCCTTATTTTACAAGGGTTTTTCGAGGCCAAAAAAGCCTTATTTTACGTGGTTTTTAGCGAAAAAGCCTTATTTTACAAGGGTTTTTCGAAAATAGCCGCTTGACAAAAGCCCAAAAATTTGCTAACATTATAGTATAATTTCGTCCGAAAGGATGATTTTTATTTATTATGAGTTTACGCAGTATTATTACACTTTTGATTGTTTGCGCCGCAGCTATCTGCTTTGATCCAATGATGTTTATCACAGCATCAGAAAAGGATAATTACGCCGCTTCAACGAGCGAGCTAAGCCTGCCAAACTTCCCAATGCTACAGGGAAACTCTTTGTTTGCCTTAAGCCGCAAAGTAGTCAAAAAAATAAAAGTAACCGTAACGGCCTATTCTTCCACGATCGAAGAATGTGATAACTCCCCTTTTGTGACCGCCACGGGCAATTATGTACGCGAAGGTATTGTTGCCGCTAATTTCGTCCCTTTTGGAACTAGAATCAGGATTCCGGAAGTCTTTGGTGACAAAGAATTTATTGTTGATGACAGGATGCACCCACGCAATAAGAAAAATATTGATATCTGGATGCCTTCCAAAGCGCTCGCCATGGAATTTGGAAAAAAATACACTTACATTGAAGTTTTAGACTAATAAAGGCCCTCCTAAGAGGGCCTTTATTTTAGTTTTTCACTTTCCTCAAACGAGCAGAAACGCTATAATATTGCCATAATGGATCGCCTTGAACTGAAAAAATTGTTTGAGAGCGCCAAGGCTGGAGACAAAAAGTCTTTTGATTTAATATACCAGCAATACTACTCCCCTATTTTCCGCTACGTTTATTATCGCACTAAAAGCAAAACCGAAAGCGAAGATTTGACCCAAGATATTTTTATTAAATTTTACAAGCATTTGGCGGGTTTTGAAGTGGGCGAAAAAGATCCGCTTTGTTATTTTTTCACCATTGCCAAAAATACAGTGATTGATTGGCAGCGAAAGAAAAAGCCCATTTATTGTGAAGAAATTGTTGAGGCGGCAACTGAAATAAAGGCCTCGCGCAACGAAACCGATTACCTTGCCGGCAAAATTATGCAGACCCTCAAACTTCTACCAACCGACCAGCAAGAGGCGGTGGTGCTGCGCATCATCCAAGGCTATGACAATAAAAAAATTGCTCAGATACTTAATACTACTGAGGGCAATGTACGCCAGTTGCAAAGCCGAGCCTTCAAAAAACTGCGTAACTACATGAAAATATATAAATAAAAAATCTCCACCGGCTGGTGGAGATTTTTTTGATTAAAACGTTGCATCCCCTGCTCCTTCTTTTAGAATATAAAATATTTTCTCAGCATCCTTGCCTCCCTTATCGTCTACGCATTCGGGTATTTGGCCACAATTATTATCGCACCATTGCGGCGTTTCATTAGTAGTGCAATTCCCACCTTCGCAGCGCCCATAAATAAATGCATAGGTACCCGGCGGGGCGCAAGGAGGATTAAGCCATCTTCGATATTTATAAGTGCAAAGGGTGCCATTTATTACTCCGGATTCCAGTGGCAAATTTGTGGCATATTTAGAATCAACAACCGCCTTCAAAAAATTCCCCTGCACAACTCTATTACCCACCTCCCAATCCTTACAAGATTCCGGATTATTAGGACTAGGAACAGAATCAGGAAATTTACTGAATTGTGGATCAATATAATAAGAAGTCAAAAACTTCTTTATTTGGCTGATATCGGCAATGCGCTTTCCGTCTCGGGCCGAAATTTGGGCGTTCCTTACCCCGACCAATAATAAACCTGAAATGGTCACAATAATTGTGACAACTATCAAGAGCTCTATAATAGTAAAACCCTTTTTCATGATATTGGTTAATTATAACATAGAAACTATTCTTAACCTGCAAATTTTTATCCACAAAAAAACCCTTTCATAAGGGTTATTGATTAAGACGCTTTTGGGCAATCTTATTCTCTAGGTGGCACATAACGCAGCTCGGAACATAACGTTTAACGACTACTTCCCAACCTTTCGGCCCAATCAAACCTTTTACTAGGCTCGAACTAATGCCAACTAGCTCCGCAGGGGGAAACAAGTAAACCGTTATGATGCTTGGATCAGAAATCGCGGTATTCACATCATACATGGCCCTCTCAAACTGATAATCAGTGGGAGAACGAATGCCTCTGATAAGAATATTGGCTTGGCACTGGTAGGCGTAATCAACCAAGTACATGTTTTCAAAATTCCGTACAGAGATGCCACACATTTCACCGGTGGCCTCGACTAACATTTTCATGCGTTCCTCAACCGTAAACAGACATTTCTTTTCGGGGTTCGTACCTACAGCCACAATGAGCTCATCAACCAGCCTTAAAGCCTGTTTGATGACTGACATATGCCCATTGGTTGGCGGGTCAAATGACCCGGCATACAATCCAATGCGCTTTTTCACTTCAGAACCTTTGTGCATTTTTCTCCTTTCAAGCCAATTCTTCCATAATTACCCGGCTGATCATGCCAACCATACTCCAATCCACCTGACACCCCTTTCCCGCTAATAGGTCTCGGAAAAGAACTATTTGACGATAGGTCCTTTCTGAATCCTCTACAACACCCAGGGGTTGCGAGGCCTGAGCCTCAAGCGCTTTGAGTTCCTTGGGTGTAATTTGAAGCGAGAAAAGCGCCGCCTTATGCGAGGAAAGAGTGGAAGAGAGCTGACGGTCCTCATAATATTTTAGGCGCAAGGGGTTGATATCCAACCCTGTTTCCTCGAAAACCTCATGAGCCGCTAGCTCGCGCGGATCTGTGCCGTTTTTCACGGTTGAACCGCCGGGCGCTTCGAAAACATAGCCTGAAATATTGGAAACCGGACTGCGGAACTCCTTAACCAAAACAATGCGAGCCTGCTCGATGTCGCGCGAATTATATTCGCAGGGGCAATAAACAACAACACAGGAAATGCTAGACCGGAAAAAAACAAATTCATTGACCTTGTTTCGCTGTTCCCCTTCCACCCAAATATTCATCTTAATGGTATAAGCGAAAAGATGCTGCTTATTGCCACCAACGCGAAATACCCACATCAATTTGGCGCCATCAATCCTGTTACCGGCAGTTCGCAGATCGTTGTAATACTGCTGAAAAGATGGCGTATGCCAAATGAATAATGGGATGCAGCACTCCCCTCCCTGTCTTTGCGCAGCTTGGGAGACAACAGCCAAAGCAATATCAATGGTTTCGCCCAGAGTCTGGGCCCGCGGCAGGAATTCCTTTTGGCAAAGGTATTCCAAATAACGCACTTTATGCGCGTCAGGCGGGGCACCGAAAACAACCTTGCCTAACTGGTATAGGAAACCAAATTCCACATTAGTGGTAAAGCCCGGCAGAGACTCAATATCCCGAGGCACCCAAAAGAGTACACAATCAGAATGGTTGAGAGCTTCATGCTCCCAAGCCACTTGTTTCTGATAATCTTGGTCTTCATCCCAACCCTCTCTGGGTTCGGGCACAAAAACCACACCGTCATACTTTTTTGCTTCTAGCAGCCTAATGGCAAAAGTCCTCCAAGCGGTTAATTCTTTTCCGCGCAGGGTCGGCCCGGCCAGAAAAATACTGGCAAAAAAACTTCCAGGCATTGGCTCTCCGGCAAAAATCACCTTCATTAAATACCTCCTATATTTAATTTTTAATTACTATATTATAACATATTGGTAATAAAATACAATATTAACTTTTAATTTAACATATGGAAAAAAACCATTTTTTATGCTAAATATATCCTATGCCCGGGTGGTGGAATGGTATACACGAAGGACTTAAAATCCTTTGGTCTTACGACCTTGTGGGTTCGAATCCCGCCCCGGGCACAATAAACAAAAAATCAATCGGAAGATTGATTTTTTGTTTACATAGATATTTTCGGGACAAGAATCTCGACGGGCCGGGCGTGCCTGTCGGCACAGTGAAGCAAGAATTATATCATTGCACAGTAATTCAAAATCCGCCCAAAGGGCGGATTTTGTTTGAGGCCTGGGCGAGAGTTGCACTCGCGCATAAAGGTTTTGCAGACCTTTGCCTTGCTACTTGGCTACCAGGCCATAAGAAAATAAAAATTCTTTTATTTCCCCTCTCCTATCTTGTATAAAATATCATTAACTTTGACCATTTCCCGCTCCTCGCTATCATCCTTAAATGATATCTTGGGTACTGGCCTAATCCTTAACTTTTTATCCAATATCTTTTGGATATGATAAATGTTTTTACTTAAGATTTCAAGCGCTTCCTTAATCTTTTTATCCGGGAAAACACCCACAAATACTGCGGCATTGGCAAAATCGTGGCTGATTTTAACGCGCGTAATGGTCACGATAGCCTCAGAGGGAAAATCAACTTCTTTAAGAATTATCTCGCTTATTTCATGGCGCAACAATTCCGCCATTTTTTCATGCCTGAACATTGCCATAAAAAATCAAAGTATCATCTTCCTTAATTTTTGCATCACCCTCAAAAAGGATTGCGACCTCGTCGCGGCGTACGCCTTTGTCGATATCTTTTTTATTTTTCTGCAAACTCAAATTTCGGCCTTTGCCCACAATTTGCCCTTCATGCTCAATCTCAATTTGCAGATTCTTGGTAATCTCACCATCAGTTATCCGACCGCCCACTATTTGGCGGCTCCCCTCCGTAAAGAACACGGCCAGAACCCTGATTCGGCCCATTTCCTTACGCACAATTTTTGGCTTAATCATTTCAGTTTGCCAAACGCGTACCCCTTGGGACAGGTTATAAATAATATCAAAAAACATTAAACGGATTTTTTTATCATCCGCTAGCCTTTCAATCATTGGGCTGGCTTTAACCCGAAACCCGACAATCCTGGCCCCGGTGCTGATGGCAAATTCCACATCATTTTCCGTAATATCACCAGCTTCGGCGCGCAAAATATGCACAGGCACTTCTTCTTGGGGCAGCTGTTCCAAGGTCTTTTCAATCGCTTCAATAGAGCCGGCCACATCAACTTTCAAGATCAAATTAAGGGGTCGACGGGTATCTAAAGGATCAAATTCCCTCCTCTTCTTCTTGCGTTCCTCTTCACATTTTTTTACCCACTCTTCCGCTTCGCCCAACACAGGATAAACGTTAAATTCTTCTCCCACGCCGGGAACATTAGAAAATCCATTCACTAAACAGGGTTGGGCCGGCCTCACAGATTTTATTGGCCGCCCCATAAAGTCCTCCAGGATTCTCACCTTGCCGCAAGCCGTTTTGGTAGCCAAAACATCGCCAATATTAAGCGTCCCATCCAATACCAAAAGCGTGGCCATTGGCCCCCTTTTTTTATCAAGGTTTGATTCGATAATGACTCCCGTGGCAAGGGATTTTTCATTACCCGAAAGGCCGGACATCTCCGCCATCAGTAAAATCATATCGAGTAATTCCTCTATTCCTGCCCCGCTCTTGGCGGAAACATTTATCGAGGTGATATCTCCACCCATCGATTCGACCAAAATTCCCAAGGTCGCCAGCTCCCGCTTAACTTTTTCCGGATAGGCACCCTCTTTATCAATCTTATTAATGGCAACAATAAAAGGTACTTTCGCCTTTTGGATAACAGCAATCGCTTCTTTGGTTTGGGGTTTTACCCCTTCGTCAGCCGCCACAACTAAAATGGCAATATCAGCCACTCCGGCTCCCCGAGTCCGCATAGCTGAAAAGGCCTCATGGCCAGGAGTATCAATAAAGGTAATTTTTTGACCCTTAAATTCTATTTCGTAAGCCCCGATGTGCTGAGTGATCCCTCCGGATTCTCCAGCGGCCACATTAGACTTTTTTATGTAATCCAAAATGGTGGTTTTACCATGATCGACATGGCCCAATACCACCACGATGGGAGATCGCTTATTTTTACCTTTAGTATCTACCATAATTTACTCAAATGATTTTACCGCTTGGCAATCGCTTCAGCTAAAACCTTCTTTTCTTCCTCTGAAAGTTGATATTCGCATTTGCCTTCCACAATCGGCTTGGCATAAATCTTATTAAAATCCCGGCCAAAGTGACTGGTCAAAACTATGCCGCTATTATTGGCGTCCAGCAGCGACATGACAAAACTCTGATCGCTGCCCACATCCTGAAAAGGATTAAAACGCATAAAAGCCATTTTTCGGAAGCTTATCTGGGAAAACTCTTTGAGGATAGACATTTCTTTGCGGATTGCCTTCATTTCCTCGTCTTGGCGCACCAAATCCCTGACTTGGCGGTCAAGCATAGCTTCGAAATTAGCATCCCCTTTCTTGAAAAATTTAGTAACCCGGCTACCAATTTTAAGGCAATAAAGCAGAAGTATTAAAGAGGTTAAAAAAGAAATGGCCCCCAAACCAATAGCCAAAGAAAGCATTTGCTCCATAGTTTTTCGCAAAAAGCGCTACCAGTATTTGTAGCACTTTTTGGGCTTTTGGGCAAGCCAGAAACTAATTATTTTCCAGTCAAAATTTTATCATTTTCAACTTCGGGCAGCTTAAAAACCAGATAACAAATATTTTCCTTGTCCGCATATTCTTCATGCCTATCACCGGGATCTAACACAACCAAGGACCCAGATGGCAAGTTATACTCCTGCCCATTAAACTTGGCGCGCATGGGCGTTAATAAATAAAAGACTTCCGTAAAATGTTCATGATAGTGCTCACTGGCCTTAGAACCGGCCGGAATGACTACTTCTAAAAAAGCCATTTTCTCCACCATTTTACCAATAGGCAAACTTACTGAGGATACTTGGTACCCTCCCTCCCCCCGATATCTTTTTATCTCTTTGGAGTCTGGCAATATAATTTTCATGAAGCGCTATTATTCAAATTGGCGGAGGGGGTGGGATTCACTGACAAATTCTGCTGAATTTGCCAGCACCTGTTTCAAATCCCATCCTGCTTATTTCCGCCTCCAAAGAACTGCGCCAGTCGCGCAATTCTTTTCTGGCGGAGGGGGTGGGATTTGAACCCACGATCGGGTTGCCCCGATACCGCATTTCGAGTGCGGCGCCTTCGGCCACTCAGCCACCCCTCCAAGATTTTACTAAATCAGATTAGCAAAAATACCTTAAAACATAAATAGCCCCCTTACCCAAGGCCCAAAACTTGCCAGATCCGGGCAGTAGCATACAATAAAGAAGCATCCATTTATGTCCATTTCACTTTTTGATATTGCCGGCCCTATTATGGTCGGCCCTTCCTCCTCGCACACCGCGGGGGCAAATCAAATCGGGAAGGAAGCTTTTGCTAAATTAAAAAATCGACCGGAAATTATCGAAATTACGCTTTTCAATTCTTTTGCCGATACCGGCGAAGGCCATAGTACCGACAAAGCTATTTTAGCCGGCTGCCTAGGCATTTCTTGTTATGAAGAAAAGCTCAAAGAATCCTTTTCAATTGCCGACAGCTTAGGAGTCAAGTATAAAATTTCCAAACAGCATAACAAAAAATACCACCCAAATACCGCCGAAATAAAAATGCACTACAAAGATAACTTTGTGCATATTTTGGGCATTTCTTTGGGCGGGGGCCGCGCCATTACTAAAGACTTTGTAAACGCCCAAACCACCGACTATAGCAAAGAAAGGACCAGTATCAAAAGCCTTAGCCAAAAAGATCCATTTTATTCTTTTACTGGTTTTATTAAAGACTACGACAAAACTCCCGATAAAATAATCGATATTTTAATCGCCCGGGAAAAGGATTTGAGTGGAAAAAATGAAATTGAGATCCGCCAATCAATGATTGAAATTTGGCACATCATGAAACGAGGCATTACGGAAAACGTTAAGCTCAAAGACAAAATGCTCCAAGGGCTTTGCGGCGGAGATGCCAACCTAATGAAAAAGGCTGACAATCTTTTTTTACTCAATGATTTGACTAAAAATGCCATGGCTTATGCTATGGCTATTGGCGAGCGCAATGTTTCTATGGGCCAAATAGTAGCCATCCCCACGGCCGGCTCGGCCGGAATTTTAGCTGGCTGTCTTTATTCTCTTTGGGAAAATCGACAAATAAGCGAAGAACATATTATAAATGCCCTATTGATTGCCTCGGCTATTGGCTTAACTGCCGCTATTAGAGCCACGCTGGCCGGCGCCGAAGCCGGCTGCCAAGCCGAATGTGGCGTGGCTTCAGCCATGGCGGCCGGGGCTATTACATATATCCAAGGCGGCTCAGTAGATAAAATTGATAATGCGGCTGGATTGGCCTTGGGCAATGCCCTTGGTTTGGTCTGTGACCCAGTTGGGGGAATTGTAGCTGTACCCTGTATCCAAAGGAATGGTTTATATGCCAACATGGCCATTGCCTCGGCGGCCATGACTTTAGCGGGGATTAATTTTGTAATTTATTTAGATGAGGTTCTTGACGCTATGATGGGTGTGGGCCGAGAAATGAGCATTGCCTTCAGAGAAACAAGCCGCGGCGGCTTAGCCCGAACAAAAACCGGTGTCGAATACACTAAAAAGATACTCAGCCACCGGCCAACCAAATCATAAAAGCGGAAAATCATTATCCCGCCGGTATCTGGCTGGAAGTAAAAAAGGCAAATTAAACCCCAGGAAACCCGTTAACTTTTTAGCCAAATTGCCACGGGCGATAGCAGGCCGAAAAAGGGCCTGTATTTTTTTATTATATTTTTCTAAATCTGGAAAATTTTCAGCTAGAATATCGGCGGCGGTCAGGCCCCAAATTACTCCTCCCCCACTCCAAGGCTTGCAAAGCCCGGCCGCATCCCCGCAGACCGCCATATTACCAGAAACTACTTTTCTTAAGCCATGGGGAATAAGGGCAGAATGAATTTTTTCCCGCTGGTAGGGCCATTTTTTTTCTTGGCAAGATTTTTCAAAAGAATCCATCAGGCCCTTAGCCTCACCCATGACTCCGTATTCCACATCCCGGCCCCTTGGTATCCGCCAATAAAAACCGCTTTTATGCGCCCAAGTTTGGACATAATTTTGGCTATCTTTTTCCTCACTGATAAACTGGATGCCAAGATAAAAATCTCCACTAGCCATGGCTAATTCCTTTTCGGCCCGTGAATACGCCCCATCGCAAAAAATATACTGAGAAAAACCTGGAGGAATCTCCACAATCTCCCGGCCAAACTGATAATTAACGCCTGCTTGCCTGCCTAGGTCCATTAATCTTTGGTTGATCTTATTCCTGTCCAAAACATAATGTACTGGCTCCATTGTTAATTCAACCTGTTTTTGCGGATAATTTATCAAACACTTATCAATCTGGTTCAAAACAAAATCCTTTTCGATTTTAATAAAATTTCCCAGCCTTGCCGAGATCAAACCAGAACAAACTTTACCGAAAGGTGCGGATTTTTTTTCAAAAACAGTCACTTCAAACCCCTTCTGGGCCAAACGATAAGCAGCATATAAACCGCAAATCCCCGCTCCGACAATGGCAAGGTTATTTTTTTTCATACTGCATCATATAGCTTGCCTCATCACTTTTCAACAGTGCGTTCAAAAATCTCAAAAAATATTGTAAAATATAAGCAAGGCACATTATGCGCACGCATTTTTTTCGCAAGGGATTTTCTTTGGTTGAGGCTGTGGTCGGCATCACCCTTTTTGCCATCGTGGCGACCATGATTTACCAAAGCTACACCTCAATCCTTTCAGCCTCAAGCTTTGCCAAACTCCGTTCCTCGGCCCTGGCACTCGCCAATGAGCAGATGGAGATTGTGCGCAATATGCCCTATGCCAGTGTTGGCATTGAAAATGGCTTACCCCCGGGCATAATACCGCGTTTTCAGCAACTCGCCCGAGATAATACGACTTTTAATGTTACTACAACCGTCAGAACTATTGATGATCCTTTTGACGGCACAGTAACTACCTCCCCAGCCGATCTTTCCCCCGCTGATTACAAATTGGTCGAAATTGAAATCGGGGCTCCCGAACATCCGGAACTGAATAATATCTTTTTAACTACCTACGTAGCTGCAAAAAATCTCGAATCTAATGCCAATAACGGATCTCTTTTTGTGCGAGTGTTCAATGCAAATGGCCAACCACTACCGCAAGCTTTTGTGACTATCACCAACAATACAGGAACTTCAACTATAAATATTTTAGAAGTAACCGACAACAATGGCTACTTGCAAATAGTTGATGCGCCGACCGGGACAGAAGCTTATAATATCTCCGTGACTAAACCGGGATATTCAACCGACAAAACCTACGCCGTAACCACCAGCCTTCCCCACCCGGTTAAGCCGCCCGCTACGGTGCTTTGGCAGCAAATTACCCAAATCAGTTTTGCCATTGACAGTCTGGGAAGAATAAATGTCTTTTCGCTTGACCCGGCATGCAACCCGATTGCCAATGTCGGGCTTAATCTAACCGGTGCCAAAATAATTGGAACTGATCCCTCCACATTCAAATTTACAACTACGAGCCAAACCGATGCTTCAGGACAAAAAACATTTCAGGAATTGGAATGGGACGATTATACGATAACGCTGCAGTCAAATGCCTACGATCTTATCGGCACCATTCCCTCCGCCCTACTTAACTTGGCTCCCGGAGGGCTAAAAGAAGTAAAACTAGTACTTGGTCCGCTTAACCCCAATACTCTATTAATCAACATCAAGGATGCGGCCACCCTGTTACCGATCTCCGGGGCAACTGTTTCTTTAACCCAATCAGAAACGGTTTTGAGCACGGGAAGCACTGGCCGCGGGTTCTTGCACCAAACAGATTGGAGCGGCGGGGCCGGCCAAGAAATATTCTCTGAAATTAACCGCTATTACCAACAAAGCGGCACGATCAGCGGCAGCGACCCTGTCGGAGAGATAAAGCTAGCCAAAAGCGGAGAAAATTATGCCTCCGACGGCTGGCTCGAATCATCAACTTTTGACACTGGCGCCGCCAGTAATTTCCATAATATTTTATGGAATCCAACTGACCAACAACCGGAAAATGGCACAGATAGCGTGAAATTCCAAATTGCCACAGCTACGAGCTCCTCAAGCACCTTTACATATAAAGGTCCGGATGGGACTTCTGCCACTTACTATACTGCCACCAACAACACCATTAATTCCTTACATAATGGCGACCGCTATTTTCGCTATAAAGTATTTTTATCTAGCGTAACGCCTACTACTACGCCCAATGTGGCCGAAATTTCTTTTACTTTCACCACGGCCTGCATGCCTCCCGGCCAAACCCATTTTCAAGGCTTAAGCAACGGGACTTATATAATCCAAGTCGAAAAATCCGGCTATGTCAGCACCAGTGTGACAACTAGTATCAGCAGTGCTTGGCAGCAAACGGAAATTAAATTAATGCCTGAATAATATGGCAAAGAAAAAAGGTTTTAGTCTCGTAGAAATCCTAGCCTCCTTAGGCATATTAATTGTCATTACCGTTTCTTTTGCTCTCCTGCAAAGAAATATTTTTAGCTTTGGAAAGCTTATCCAAGAAAATTTGGATGCGCAAAAAGAAACAAAAAGGGCCTTCACTCAAATGACAAAAGATATCAGAAATGCTTCTTATGCTTCTAACGGGGCCTATCCAGTTACCCTGGCCTCAAGTAGCAGCCTAACATTTTTTGCCGATGTTGATGGCGATAAATATAAAGAACAGGTCCGCTATTTTGTAGACGGTTCCAATACATTACGACGCGGAATTATCAAACCAATTACCAGCACCCAACCAATAAGCTATTCGGCACCGGAAGTTAATTCTATTTTAGTCGGCAAGGTCTTTAATACTTCCACACCGATATTCACTTATTACAATGCCAATTACAATGGAACGAGCAGCACCTCCCCACTCTCCTATCCGCTCAATATGATGGATATTCGCCTGATTAAAATTGAAATATTAATAAAAACCCAAGAAGGAAACCAACAGCCTCTCACGGTAATTATGACCACCCATGCCATGCTCCGAAACTTAAAAGATAATTTATGAACCACCAAACTACCGCCAAAGGCTCGACTATTTTGCAGACAATGTTTGTTTTATTTGTCGCCATATTATTGATAGTCGGCTTTACAAGCTTCGCCACTTACAATGTCCGCGCTGCGCGCTACCAAGAAAAACGCGAACTGGCCCTGCAATTAGCCGAATCGGGTGTAAATTACTACCGCTGGCACCTCGCCCATGCCGCAACTGATTATCAAGACGGCACAACAAGCACCGGCCCCTATATTCATCAAGTCAAAGATAAAAACGGCAATCTCTTAGGGACATTTTCCTTGGAAATCAGCCCGGCCGCCACCGGCTCCAGTATTGTTAGTATTCAAGCAACCGGACAACCAGCTAATGAAAGCTCAATCAAAAGAAAAATTAAGGCGGTTTTGGCCATCCCCTCATTTTCGCAATACGCAGTGGCGGCCAATGCCAATTTACGCTTCGGTTCAGGTACGGAAACTTATGGCCCTATACACTCTAACGGCGGAATACGATTTGACGCCGTTGCACATGGGATAATCACCTCGGCGGTCGCCTCTTATAATGATCCGGATCACTACGGAGGAAATGAATTTGGCGTACATACCCACACCTCGCCGATCGATCCCCTGCCACCTAATAGCGTACCCAACCGCTCGGATGTTTTTATGGCTGGAAGGAAATTTCCCGTGCCGATTTTGGATTTTCCCGGCCTCACTGGGGATTTAGGTAATCTTAAAACAATTGCCAATTCCACCAGCGGAAAATACTTTGCCCATAGCGGAAGTCTGGGGTATCATATCGTCCTTAAAAATAATGGCACTTATGATATTTACAAAGTTAACCGGTTGGAAAAAGCCTCAGGTGGCTGTAGCAATGAATTATGGCAAGATGACTGGGGCACTTGGAGCATTAAAAGCACCAATGGCGAAGAATATATCAATAATTATGCTTACCCTTCCAACGGAATAATTTTTGTCGAGGATAATCTTTGGATTGACGGCCAGGTTAATAATAATCGACTTACGATTGCAGCCGCCCGATTTCCCGATACTACCTCTACGCGCACCAGCATTACCATCAATCAAAACCTTACTTACACCTATTATGACGGACGGGATGTTGTCGGACTTATTGCCCAAAAAAATATTAATGTCGGACTATTCAGCAATAATGATCTGAAAATTGATGCTGCGGCCATTGCCCAATATGGCCGCGTGGGGCGCTATTATTATGGCAGCGGCTGCGGGCAACATAACAAAAACCGGCTAGAACTCGTTGGTATGATTGGAACATTTGAGCGCTATGGATTTGCCTACACCGATGGCACTGGCTATAAATATCGTGACCTTTATTATGACTCCAACCTGATGTATGCCCCTCCCCCTCATTTTCCTCTGGCGGCCGACCACTATCAAATTATCTCTTGGGAGGAGCTTCCTAATTAAAAAACATTAAATAAAAAAGGAGTAAAAATTACTCCTTTTTTATTTGCTCAAATTGTGGACCCAACCGGACTTGAACCGGTCGCCTCATCCATGCCATGGATGCGCTCTACCAGATGAGCTATGGGCCCAAAAACATCCTAAATAAGGCTCTGGTGTGCCCTCAGAGGGAATCGAACCCCCATCTTTTCCTTAGGACGGAATTGCTCTATCCATTGAGCTATGAGGGCTTATTTGGCCTCTCCTCTGACAAAAAGAGAATAGCATTTTTGGACAAAAATGGCAAGTGTGTCATCTTTCTTTGCCTTACCCAAACAAAGCATGCTACAATATATAAGGAAAATATGACTCACAAAACACCGATAACCCAAATAGCAAAAAAAGTGTGCCCGGGAGCCATTACTATTGTGGCCACCAAAGACCTCCCCTCTTTAGAAGAATTCTATGCTTTGGCCTTTGAGGGGAAAAGTATTAGCCTGCCCAAGGCCAGCAATGAAAAAAAAGAACCGACAAAAGTCGGAGGCGGATCGGGCTTTGTAGTTTCTGCCGATGGCTTTGTAATTACCTGCAACCATGTTGTACAAGATCCGGAATGCGAATATACGGTAGTTATTAGCCCGGAGAAAAAATATAAAGCCGAGGTGTTAGCCCGCGATCCCTTAGTTGATTTGGCTATTCTTAAAATCGACGGAAAAGAATTGCCGATAGTACCCATGGGTGATTCTGATTCCATTGAGCTAGGGGAAAATGTTTTGGCCGTGGGCAATAGTTTGGGAGAATTCGATGACACGATATCAATGGGTATTGTTTCGGGTCTTTCCCGTCGCATTACGGCTTACGCCGGAATACACGCTGGAGCAGCTAATTTAGGCGGCCTTATCCAAACCGATGCCGCAATTAATCCCGGAAACTCCGGAGGCTGTTTGGTTAATATGGATGGCGAGGCCATCGGCATTAATACGGCCGTGGTTATGGGGGCCCAAAATATCGGCTTTGCTATTCCGATTAATTTGGCCAAAAATATGATCGCCGAGGTTAAAAGATTCGGCAAAATCAAAAGGCCCTATCTTGGTTTGCGCTATTTTATCCTTAACGAAACAATCGCTAAACAAAACAATTTACCGGTTAACAATGGCGCCATTATTGTGCGCGAAAGACTGGGCGAACCGGCTGTTGCCCCCTTTTCCCCTGCCGATAAAGCCGGCCTAAGAGAATTTGATATTATTACTGAATGTGATGGGGAGAAAATTACCGAACAGAACACATTAGGGGATGTTTTGCAGCGCCATGAAATACACGACGAGATAATCTTTACCCTCATTCGCAGCAATAAAGAAATAAAAATAAATATTAAGCTGGAAGAAAAAGTTTGAATCGTTTCCGACACGGGGAGGATGAGGGTGTCATCCTCCCCGACCCCCTCCTTTTCGAATCCCGTTAGCAACAAAAAACCTCTTTACAGAGGTTTTTCTTTGGGGTGGCTAACGGGATTCGAACCCGTGCTAAGAGCTCCACAAACTCTTGTGCTGCCGCTACACCATAGCCACCATAAATATTCTAATTTCCCCTGTGTCCTCGGCAGGAATCGAACCTGCATCACCAGCTTAGAAGGCTAGAGTTCTATCCATTGAACTACGAGGACTAGATAAGAGATTGAACCCGCCTCCGGGATTTCAAATACTCAAATATTATACTCAAAATCA
>CAZQSQ010000006.1:0-5857 GCA_964596325.1 uncultured Candidatus Saccharibacteria bacterium | reverse complement strand
GAAATTTCCTTATTTTTGAGCTGCGCTACTTCCCCTTTAACCGATTTAATCTCTTTATGTATGGCGGACACCTTTATTATCCCCCAAAATGCCAAACCGGTTAAGGCAAGCAATAATAAACCAGAAAATATTAATTTAAGCGGGGCGCCCTTAGACATATCTATAACTATTATAATTTTTTATATTCAAAAGAAATCTCAAAATTTATATCCTGATCCTGCAAAAAAAGCGTATCGGGAATGACTAATTTGCTTATCTCTTTGTCCCCTTCCAATTTGCTGCGGAAATCAAAGAGTGAAGAATTGTCTTTAGCCAAACCGGTTATTTTTATTTGGTATGATAAACCGTCTTTATTTTTTTTGGCGGTAACATTGGAAATTTTTATTCCACTGACCAAATTGTCAGAAATTTTTCTTAGCATCCCCACTTGGCTGGTCATCCCCTGCTTAAATTTGGCAACTGCCAAGGCCCGATCATTAAGCTCTTTGATTTGCGCATCCAACCTAACTACCTCCTCGCCCTGCCGATAACCCTGTAGGGTAGCTTTTTGGAAATTCAATTCCGCCCAAAGAAAAGAATAAATCAGCCCGAGACCAACTAAAAAGCAAATGAGAAGCAAAAGAAAATACCCCTCCACTCCGAAAATGAGGCGCTGTTGGGCCTGCTGTTTCAATTCTTTTTTGAATTTTTCAGGGATTAAATTAATCATATTTTTCTTTCTCAATATTTAATCCTCTCATAGCCAGCCCCAAGACGGTCGCCAAGCCTACCGATTGTGCATAATCAATTGTCGGTATTTGCCGATGTTTTTCAGAGATAATATTAACCCAAGGATTCCCGATCCCGACCGGAACGCAAAGCCGGCCAGAGATAAATGCCTCAATACCTCGCAAGATCGCCCCTTCCCCACATAAAATCGCCCGCATTTTTTCACTCTCCTCAAAACAATTTTCGGCCTTTCCGTAATAAAAATCCATATATTTTTTTACCTGCCTAGCCAGATTTTCAATAATTGGTTCAATTGCAGAAGCCACTTTTTTAGCCTCTTCATTTTCCCTCGAGAGGCCGTACTTGTTCTTTAGTTCGAGAGCTTTTTTGAGATCGACCCCCAGCTCCGTTTGGATGGCTTTTTGCATTTTTAGCATTGATTCGGCTATCGTGCCGCCAAATCTTAAATTACCATCGTGGAAAATCGAAAAATTTGTGCGGGTATTGCCGATATCTATTATTAAAATTGTCTCTTGGGTAGCCAAAGAAGGAACCAAAGCCCGGGCCGCCGCTTGATTTTCTGTTTCCATGATTACGGGCATCAAACCCGCCCCTTCGATTGCTGAGGCATAATCGTCAACAATATTGCGAGGTGTTGCCACAATAAGAGCCTCAGTGAACCTCCCTTGGAGGTCTTGAAAAATTTCACAATCGATATAAACATCCCTTAAAGGCATGGGGATATGATTTTCCGCCTCAAATATTGCCGCCTTTTTCGCAGCTGCCGAATCCATTTTGGGCAGCTTGATTATCCTTAGAAATGTCTCCTCCTCGGGCAAAGCCACGGCTACATACTTACTCCGAAGCTTGTCGCCATTTAAGTTGGCGCATAAATTTTTTATAGCGGCTGTTAAATCAGCCTGTCGTTTAATCTCCCCGTCGGAAATAATACCGGGAATGATATCAACCTTACCCCAAGTAGCCAAATACAGGGCATTGCCCCTTCTGGCTAATTTGGCCAGTTTGATAGAATCCTCAGAAATATCCAGCCCAAAAGCTTCATTTTGTCCGAAAATATTAGCCATATTATTATAAGTTTCCTAATGTCGAATAAATTGGCGAGAACAGCGCCGAGGCAAAAAAACCGACCGCAATAGCCACTACAATCATCAACAGCGGCTCAATTACGGTAGTTAAACTATCCGCCGCCCGAGAAACCTCTTCTTCATAAAATTCCGATAATTTGCGCAAAATATCGCTTGTCATACCCGTCTCCTCCCCTATGCCAATCATTTGGACAACGGATAAAGTATATAAATTTTTATATGGCTGAAGTGCCTCCGATAACTTTTTACCCTTTTGAATTTTTTCAATCGCCTCGTCGAGGGACTTGGCATAATAATAATTAGTCGTAGCACTAGATAAAATTTGCAGCGACTGCACTACCGGAACCCCCGATTGCAATAAAACGCTAAAATTACCGATAATACTGGCAATATTGCTCTTGCGTACCAAAGTACCGATTACCGGCAATTTGATGGAAAGATTGTCAAAAAATCTCTTACCGGATTTTGTCCTGGCAAAAGAACTAATAGCAAAAATAATTAAAGCTATCACCCCCAAGAATATAGCTATATTTATCGGCTGCTTAAAATAATCCCCAATGGCCACCAAAGCTTGAGTGGTTACCGGGAGATCTTTCAACTCCACACCCATGTCTACAAACATTTTTAACAAATTAGGCACGACAAAAATCATCAAACCGACACCCATAATAAGCATCACGCTGACAATGACACTGGGATAAGTCATTGCGCCTTTAATTTTAGAGGTAATCTTATACTCCTTTTCCATCTGATACGCCAAATCCTTTAGCACCCTGTCCAATCCCCCGGTCTTTTCCCCGATAGAGACCATTCCGCAAAAGAAATCAGAAAAAACTTTCGGATATTTTCTGGCCGTTTCAGAAAAGCTTTTGCCCTTTATGATTTCGTCTTTAACATTATAGATGATTTTTTGTAATTGGGTATTTTCGGTTTGGGCGGCAATTATTTCCAAGGCTTGAGGCAAACTGATACCCGCCGCAACCATAATCTGCAGATTTCTGACAAACATCAACTTATCAACAAAACCAATCTCCCCGAGGGTAGGGATTTTAATTTCCATATTCAAGCCGCCCTTCTTCTTGGTAGCAATTTCCGAACTGACCATTACCAATCCTTCCTGCTTTAGAATTTTGGCCAATTCATATTCGTCGGCCGCTTCCCTACTCCCGGAAACATCTTGGCCGACTTTATCTATTGCCCGATATACGTATTGCGTCATTAATTTTTCTTGATTATTTCTTTACTCGAGGTTGCGGGAACCATTGGGATATTTCTACGCATAGCCTTCAAAACTTCAGGGTTGCCCGGGTTCAATTCCAGAACATGCTTAAAATATTCATCGGCCTCAGCTTGGTTTCCCTTTTGCTGATAAATCTCACCCAAAAGGAATAAGGAATCAGAATGATTCGGGTAGCTAGAAATTATGGCTTCAAAAATTGGCTGCGCCTTTGCAAAATTTTTCTGCCGAAAATAAAGACGGCCAAGCTGAAAAAGATTGTCCGGGTCGCTTTGCGGATAGAGCGCATAAGCTCCCTCCAATAAAACTACGGCCTCTGAGAGCTTGTCTTGCTTTTCTAAAATCAAAGCCTGTTCAATAGTTGCCGGGATATAATCGGGCTTTAGCTGCAGGGCAAGTGCGACAGAGTTTTGCGCCTCTTCAATAGCACCGGCAGAAAAATACAGTTTTCCAAGTTCAGTTAAAATAATCGGATCATTGGGGTCTAAAGCCTGAGCCCTCTTTAGCAATTCGATGGCCCCTTTCAGAGTACTAGGCTCAAATGGTGCCAACTCCCGATAAAAAGCCGCTTTAGTTTCCCATACCGCTACCCTATTGGGAAACATTTTCGTGCTAGAGGAAAGCAAATTATCAATCCTAATTACTTTTTCTCCGAAGGCTTTAACTTCTTTTTTAATGTCATTGGATTTGGCAAAATCAAGCAGCTCGGCAAAAGAAAGACGGGCGTAGTCCTGCTGATATGACTCGCTGTATGGATTTAGGCTGCTCGCCTGGGCCAGTGTGTCTTTGGCTAGGGCCCGATCGCCGGAAATTATTGCCCGATAGTAAAGCAGATCCGCTTGAAAAAACTGAAAGCCGATAAATGCTGTATACAAAAATAAAATGGAAAATAAAATTGCGCCGACCCCAAGCCATTTATAAGAGATAATGATAAGTTTTTTGTCCTGCCCGCCAAAATAGCCCGCAATCAACCCCAAGGAAATCCAAAACATTAAAAGAAGCCAAACGCTTTGATGGTAGAAAAAAAACGCAACCAAGATCCCGCCTAAAAATGGAAAGATCCAATCTGCCTCCAAAGGCACCTCCCCTGCCTTTTGGCTTAAAACAAAAGCCAAAAAAATAAGTGCCAAAAAAGCTAATAAGCCTAATAACCCGGTAGTGGTAGTCAGCTCGGCCAAATAATTTCCCGCCTCCGGCCAACGCACTGCATAATACATTTCCTTATTATGCTCAGCTGGGCGATATTTCAAAAAGGCATAAGAAAAGGTTCCCGGGCCCGAACCAACGGCAAAATCTTTAGGCCCTGCCGCCAAGGAATTTTTAGCTACAGCCAAAGAATAATTTTGCGGCAAGACGAGCTCATTGGGTACTTGGCTCTGCAAAGGGCTAGAAATCAACTTGGAAAATTGCGGGATAACAAACAAAGCAGACATTAAAACAAATAGCAACGGCAAAAATAATTTAGAAAACGACAAGTTGCCTTTCTGCCTCCAAATTTCCCAAAAAATATAAATGAGCAAACAAAGAGCAAAAATAACATAGGCCCAAAAGTAATTAGCCAGCCAAATTATTGGCAGCTGCAGCAAAATGAACACGCTCAAAAAATATTTGCCATTTCCGGCGGCCGTTAACTTTTCCGAGAGTTTGAAAATGCTTAAGGATAAGATAATGGACGTAAAGACCGCATAAGGAAAAATCACCCGGCCTAAAGGCGAAAAGACATTAAGGGTTTTTAGGGAGGCTTTCATTATCTCCGGTAAAAAAGCCCCCTGCGGCGAGTCGCAAAAACCGCTCAAACACAAATAAAATGCTACAAGGCAAAAAGTTTGCGAGGTTACCAAGGCCTTAAAAAAATCATTGGCGGAAAACCTTTTTTCTTTGGCGCCCCAATTAAAAGAAAAATAAACCAAACAAAAGGCTATGGTGGCCAAAAGCCCGCTGGAAAGTTTTCCGGCTAGGCCAATCATCCATTGGCTATAAGCCCCCAAACCGCCCAAAAGAGAAGAGATCTTATCTTGGGAAAAAATAGCCGAAATTGCCAATATCAGGCAATAAAAAATTACCGCCGTATCCAGACCGCCAAGCGACCAATCTTGTTTTGCTTTATTCTTTTTGAAAATAAAAAGTAAAAAGAGAATCCCCGAGAAAAAAATAACGGCTAAAGTTTTAGGTAGGTCAAAAGCATCAAAAGATAAGGGAGAGAAAATCAAAATCGGCACTATTACTGTCGCAAAAAATAATATCTTATATATATCAAACTTGGGCATATTTTATCCTTAAAATCTTTGCAAATTATTATTGGATTGGCGCCTCAACGGGCAAATCCGCTGGCGGAGTCACATTTACCGGATCGGGTAGCGGAGCCTCCGGAGCCGCATCAGGGGGCATAGGCGAAGCTTCAGTAACCGGCGGAATCTGGGCAGGTGGAGATTCTATTGGCGCCAAAGAAGTAGCCGGATCGGCAACGGGCACAACTAAATCGGTTGTCGTTGTAGGAGAATCAAGGGCAGGAGCATCAAAATTAATAGATGATGTAGGAGAAGTACTGGCAACATTTTGTTCGGGCGGCGGCGGAATAATCACGTCCCCTCCCCCCAAAGGCACTACTGCCGCCGCGGCTCCCTGACAAGCGCCTAAAACTTTTTTCCAATCGCCGTTTTCAATCCAGAGGCAATAAGTTTGCCCCGTAGCTTTATCAATGGTTTCGAATTCATTAGTGATAACTTTTTGGGCCTTGAGCGCTTTAACCTCTAAAGTTCCGTCTTCTCCAACTATTAATCCGATGTCGGTTAATTGGTTGCGCAAC
>CAZQSQ010000005.1:44942-47717 GCA_964596325.1 uncultured Candidatus Saccharibacteria bacterium | reverse complement strand
CGTCCCAGAAGCCGAAACAGCATTTTCAAGCGAGGAGCGCACAACCTTGAGCGGATCGATAATTCCCTCTTCAATCAAATCCACCAAATCGTGGCTGGACTTGGCGAAGTTATAGCCAAAGTTTCCGCCCTTGCGGGAAATTTCGGCAATCACCACATCCCCGTTAAAGCCGGCATTCTCGGCAATCTGCTTAATGGGCGATTCTAAAGCTTTAACCAAAATCTTTTTGCCCAGCATTTCATCTGGATCATTAGGATTAAATTCCGTATTATCCTTTTCCAATTCCCTAGCGACTTGCAAAAGAGCCACGCCTCCGCCCAAAACAATTCCCTCGGCAATGGCAGCCTTGGTGGCATTAACAGCATCTTCTGCTTTATCCTTGCGCTGTTTTTGCTCCACTTCGGTGGCGGCACCAACTTTAAGCACGGCGACTCCGCCGGAAAGTTTGGCTAAACGCTCTTGCAATTTTTCGCGATCAAAATCGCTATCAGTCTTGCTTATCTCATTTTTAATCTGCCCAATTCTGGCTTCAATTTCTTCTTTACTGCCTTTGCCATCCACAATGGTGGTAGCTTCTTTTTTGGCCACAACCTTGCGCGCATGTCCCAGCATATCCAAACTAGCATTCTTAAAATCAAATCCCATTTCTTTGGAGATAACAGTGGCGCCAGTCACGCAGGCAATATCTTGGAGCATTTCTTTCTTGCGGTCTCCGTAGCCGGGGGCCTTAACGGCCAAAGCATTGAAAACTCCCCTGATCTTATTTAAGACCAAAGTCGGAAGCGCTTCGCCATCAACATCATCGGCAATTATCAAAAGCTCTTTTTTGCCGCTCTTCACTACTTTTTCCAAAATAGGAAGCAGGGTTTCCAAAGAAGAAATTTTCTCATCAGTCACCAAAATGTAAGGCTCATCTAAAACTGATTCCATTCTCTCCGCATCACTGACCATATAGGGAGAAATGTAGCCGCGATCAAATTGCAAACCTTTGACTATTTCTTTGGAAAAACCAAAAGATTTGGAATCCTCCACGCTCACCACCCCATCCTCGCCGACTTCTTTGATAATCTCGGCAATCAAATTGCCCATCTCCTCATCTTCGGCCGAAATCGTAGCCACTTGGGCGTATTCTTCTTGCTTGGCGATCGGCTTGGCCATTTTCTTCAAACTGGTGACAGCCAATTTACTGGCCTTCTCAATACCGCGCTTCAAAGCCAAGGGATTGGCCCCGGCGGAAACATTTTTTAGGCCTTCGGCCACAATGGCTTGCGTAAGCAAAGTGGCGGTAGTAGTACCATCTCCGGCAACCTCATTGGCCTTTTCGGCTACCTCTTTGACTATCTGGGCGCCCAAATTCTCCACTTTATCCTCAAGCTCAATTTCTTTGGCAATGGAAACGCCATCATTGGTAATGGTAGGGCTGCCATAGCCTTTTTCCAAAACCACATTGCGCCCCTTGGGCCCCAAAGTAATTTTGACGGCATTGGCCAGCTTATCCACACCATTTTTTAATTTTTTTCTGGCTTCCTCTGAATAAATAATCTGTTTAGGCATAGTAGTAATTAATTATTTCAAATTTCAAAATCCAAATTATTTCAAATTGACTGCTTTATTATTTATAATTTGTTATTTGGACTCCGGAATTATCCCATAATCCCAAGAATGTCCTCCTGCTTAGCAATCAAATAATTTTTGCCATCGATTTTCAATTCATGCGGGCCGTATTTGGAAAACAAAACTACATCGCCCACCTTAACATCCATTTCTA
Organism: uncultured Candidatus Saccharibacteria bacterium; assembly: GCA_964596325.1. Lineage (GTDB taxonomy): Bacteria > Patescibacteriota > Minisyncoccia > Minisyncoccales > JAGOPM01 > JBAZJI01. The sequence continues at coordinate 45,949 of CAZQSQ010000005.1, read as the reverse complement.
AACGCTTACCGTCCTTTTGTTTGCCCGGGCCCACGGCAATCACTTTGCCTTGCTCTGGGCGGTCTTTATCAGCCGAGTCTGGTAGCAAAATTCCGGCTTCGGTTTTACTTTTAGCCTCAATGGGCTCGATCAAAATATTATCGCTTAAAGGTTTAATATTCATATTTTTGTGCGATTATTTTTAACTTTATTTTGCGCTTCACGCAAGGTAGAAAATTAGCAGTCAGAATATCTGACTGCTAATATTTTATCCGCCAGAAAAATTGTGTCAATACCCTTTATCCCCGCAAGGTCTTTTTGAGATCCCGGCCGGCATCAGCTTGCTTGCCCTTGTACTTGCGGATCTGCTCTTGGAGCTCGTCTTTGGCATCAGTGATAGCCATCATCAAATCTTCCTTGCAGGATTCTACGCGCAGCAAATCATTATGGATGAGTAAATTGGCTTCGGCCCGGAAAATATCGCCTTTGGCGTGATGTTTGCTGGTTAAACCAATCTCTAATCTTAATTCTACCGGCTCAGTGCCCGGCGGAATAAATTTGGCGATCGAGGAAAGTTTCTTTTCGGCTGCTTCTTGGATGGGGGGTGTAAGCTCGAAACCAGTGGCCTTTATAATAATATTCATTTTATTAATTTATAAATTTATATTTAAGTCCAAATGACAATATTACTTTTTCTTCTTTGGATTTGATTTGACGCTTGGCGTTGGAGTTTTGGATTTGCCATTTAAGCCATCTAGTATTCCCTTCAAGTTCAAACCATACATTTCGCAAATGGCTCCGATAGTTAATTTATCCATTTCGGCCCGCGCAAAAGCGCAGCCCAAACAAGGAACATTATATTTTTCCAAAATCTGAGGAGCTTGCTCATGTTTTAGCACCGCCTCAAGCGTGCTGCTTTTAGTGTACTTCATAATTGATTTTATCAAAATTTTATTTTTGTCCAATCTTGACGTTTTCGTCAAATAATTTACGCCTACTTAGAAATTGCCTGTCTATCCCAGTATTTC
>CAZQSQ010000005.1:43391-44842 GCA_964596325.1 uncultured Candidatus Saccharibacteria bacterium | reverse complement strand
CATTAGTTATTAGATATTTCTTGCCTTATCCTTCCTCCCCCTAATAAGGCTTTGCCGACATAAAATACGCAATACTGCCCAGGAGTAATAAAGGCTGGAGCTTTCTTAAATTCGATTTTTAGCAGATCAGGGGAAACATGTTTAAGGGTGGCAGGCACAAGCTCTTGCCGATAGCGGACTTTGGCCATAACTTTTTGCGGCCTATCAAAGAGGGAAAATAAATTATAAGGCTCCAAAAAAATTCCTCGAGGCTGTTTATGCATGGTTTTGCAAACCACCAGCTCATTTTTCTTGCCCTCAAAGCCGCACACATACCAGGGCCCGCCCGAAAGACCAATCCCTTTGCGCTGGCCAATGGTGAAAAAATGCAACCCATCGTGGCGACCCAAAATATTGCCTTTAGTATCGACAATATTGCCCGGCCGTCGGCCGATTTTTTCCAACAAAAATCCATCCAATGATTTTTGGGGCAAATAGCAAAAATCTTGGCTTTGTTTGCGCTTTTCAAAAAATTTTATCCCGGCTTGGGCCACTAATTGATAAATATCTTTTTTATAATAGTCGCCCAATGGAAAAACGATATAAGGCAGCCATCTCACATCCAAAAAGCATAAATTGTAAGTTTGGTCTTTGCTTTGATCTTTGGCCTTTTGCAGCTGATAGTGGCCGCTTCTTAATTTGGCGGTTTTGGCATAGTGCCCAGTGGCTACATATTTTATGCCCAAAGATTTGGCAAAAGCAAAAAGCTCCTTAAATTTCAGGTTCCGATTGCAAACTACACAAGGATTGGGGGTATTAAGCTGGGAGTATTCTTGGACAAAATAAGAAACCACGCAATCCTCAAAGTCTTTTTTAACATCCACTTGGTGATAGTCGCAGCCCAAAGAGGCGCAAACCTTGGCGGCGATCTCCAAAGATTCATTGGTACAGCAGGCATTCTCGCGTTTGGCATTGCACTGCCAAGAAGGCAAAAGCAAAGATACGCCCACAGGGTCCCAACCCGCCTGCTTAAGCAAAAGCAAAGCGGCGCTGGAATCTACCCCGCCCGACATCCCGACCACAATTTTTTCGCCATTCCTTGGAGGCTTTATAAGCATAATTACGACAAAATCCAAATTATGAAATCCAAATTATTCCAAATTTATTTTGTTTACTATTTATAATTTGAAATTTGTTATTGGGGCTTAGCCATTTTTATCGGCAATTTCTCTCTCCTTCTTGTTGCGCTGGTGGATTTTTTCCAATTCTTCGGAAATGGGAAGCTCTTTAGACTTCTTGTATTCATAAATAGCCTCGGCCAAAGCGTCGTTGGCTAAAATAGAACAATGTATCTTGATGGCCGGTAAACCACCCAATTCTTCTATAATATCGTTTTTCGATATTTTAAGCGCTTCCTCCAAAGTCCGGCCCTTGGCCAAATCAGTTATAACACTGGAAGTGGCAATGGCCGC
>CAZQSQ010000005.1:41462-43291 GCA_964596325.1 uncultured Candidatus Saccharibacteria bacterium | reverse complement strand
ACCGCCTTCACTAATTGCTTGAAAAGCTTGTTAACATCCTTCTGTTTGGTATATCTGCCCAAGCTGATACGGATCGCCCCATGCGCCTCACCGTGGGAAAGCCCCAAAGCCATTAAAACATGGCTGGGCTCAAGCTTAGGGCTAGAACAAGCCGAAGCCGTGGAAACAGCAAAGCCGCGATTGTTAAGCTCCATCATGAGAGATTCGCCTTCAATGCCTTCAAAGCGCAAATTAATATTATTGGGCAACCTGCGGCCATAAGGGCCATTGAGCTTGCAGTTGGCTATTTTATTCGTACATTGCTTGATAAACTTATCGCGCATTTTGGAAAGCTTGGCTCCTTCCTTTTTTTGCAGCTTAAAAGCCACTTTGGCCGCAGCGGCAAAACCGGCAATAGCGGGCAAATTAACCGTTGAAGAGCGCAAACCATTCTCGTGCCCGCCGCCATGCATTATCGGTTCAATGGGAGTGCCTTGGCGCACATATAAGAAAGCAACGCCCTTGGGGCCATAAACTTTATGCGAGCTGACCGTAAGTAAATCGATATTCATTGCCTGCACATCAATATCAAGCTTGGTGTAGCTTTGGGCGGCGTCAGTATGGAATAAAACATTTTTCGCACGGCAAAGCGCTCCGATGCGGGCAATTTCCTGCACTGTCCCGATTTCATTATTGGCGTGGATAATCGAGACGAGAGCCGTTTCGGGCCTGATCATTTTTTCCAATTCCCGGAAATTCAAAAATCCCTGCGGGTCAACTGGCACCACGGAAAGTTCAAAGCCTTGTTCTTTGAGCCATTTGGCCGACTCCCTCACGCAATCATGCTCGATTGCAGAAATGATAAAATGATTCTTTTTGACCTCGCCCTCTGCGCCTTGAAAAAATTTCACCACCCGCTGCATCACCCCTTTAAGGGCCAAATTATTGCTCTCGGTTGCAGAAGCCGTGAAATAAATTTCCTCGCTTTTGGCATTAATGGTTTTTGCAAAATAAGCCCGAAAATTTTCCAATTCTTCGTGCGCCTCCGCCCCGAAATTATGCATGGAGGAAGTGTTGCCATACTTTTTATTATAAAAAGGCAGCATGGCTTTTTGAGCCTCTTTGCAAACCGGCGTGGTGGCCGCGTAATCAAAATATATATTCTTTTTCGCCATATCTTTTTCGTTATTTAGCTAAATCGCTTAATTTGGCATCGGTAAGCGTCGTAAGCATCGCGTTTTGCAATTTGGCCCAAATCACCTTAGTGCGGCAGCAGTTCTGCTTGGAACAGTGTTTATCTCCCAAACAATCTATCAAGGCCAGTTTCTTATCTGAAGCTTCAAAAATTTCTTTGACGCTTATTTTCTTGGGATTTTTAGTGAAAATATAACCGCCGCTTTTGCCTTTGCGGGATTGGAGCAAACCAGCTTTTTCCAGCTTGGACAAAATTTTTTCCAAATAAGGCGAAGGCGCACCCTGTGCCTTGGCGATTTCTTTTAAGGCCAAAACCTTGCCCTTATTGCGGGCCAAATAGACCATGGCTTGCAGACCGTACCTTGTTTGGGCGTTTATCTTCATAATTAATGCTGAGCTTGTCGAAGCAAATTCCGACTATTTTAGTCTGCTTTATAGTACCTTATTTTGCCGCTATCTGTCAAGGCGGCTTTAAGCCTTTGTTTATAGCAAACTTCGTATATTGATTTTTTATTAATTTTGTGTTATAATATAGATGTAGTTGGGAACACCGCTACCCTATTAGGCAAAGCTTAATAGGCCACAATTTAGGAGGATTAAAATGAGCACAATAACAACAGTAGTAGGAAGACCGACAAGCGCAGCGCCAAAGACGA
>CAZQSQ010000005.1:13629-41362 GCA_964596325.1 uncultured Candidatus Saccharibacteria bacterium | reverse complement strand
GGCCCGATACGACTGTTATTATATTGGATTTTTGTAAAAAAGGAAGGGGGATCAATTTCCAAAAATCGAAAATAGTTGGTAAAATTACTTATGTTCTTCCGGAAAGCATTATTTTTTGCCTTCATCTTTTTAGCCTGCCTTTTACCCCTTACAGGGAAGGCGCAAGAAAGCGACGCCACGCTTCAAAAATTTTCTTCAACTTTTCAGCAATTCTCCCCGGATAAATGCCACTTCACCAATAACCAGGGCATTAATATTTACGGTACTTTACACGATGGTTACGACTTTTCCTGTGTCCCCCACTCTTATCTTCCGCTCAAAATTGCCATCCCTTTAGAAATTATCGAAACCGGCCATGACTACCTTTATGGTAATTTTGTTCTGGCCAAAGACCTCGAAGAAAAATATCGTTTTCTTTTTGCCCACCTGAGCCGGGTTTACGTCAAAAAGGGCCAAATAACTAATCCCGACAAAACTCTTTTTTTGATGGGTAATTCGGGCAACTCCTCGGGCATCCATTTGCATTTGGAAATCATAAAAGACGGGTTTCCCGTCCAGCTTGCGCCAGAAATGGTTTCGCAATTTTCTACTATTTACCGCAAACAGGAAAGTTCGCCGGAAAAAGTTTTGTGCAAGGCATACAAAATATCCTTGGCGCAGGCACAGGAAAAATATCTCCGCTTCGTTGATGCTCAAGTTTACCCGCTTAATTGGTTTAAGCTTTTCGCCATTTCCAAATACGAAAATCGCCCCATGGAAGAAATTGTCTCTGAGGTTAAAAAATTCGGCTGGCATCGTTTTTCTAATTTCAGCTACTACCTGCTCCAGAAAGGCCTCAAAAATTACTCCAAAAGAAACAACGAGCTCAATAAGGCGCGGGCCTATTTCAACCTTCTGGAGCGCGAACGTTTTGCGACTTTACGGATAGGCGACCTCCTGACACAAGTCGCCGAGCAAAACTTCCGCAAAAAAAATAGCGATGTTTATGCCCCTAAAAAAGGTGTAGCCGGAGCCAAAACAAAAAAATAAAAAGCCTCGGGTCTTGCCCCGGGCTATTTGCTAACCAGTAATTTCCTATGCTAGCTCTTTGTTTTCTACCTCAAGAAAAGCATTATCAATCCACTCCCTACCCAAGAGAACGGCAAGGGCCAAGGCACCCAGGGCGAGCAACCCGGAAATAATTTTCCATTTTGTTTCCGGATTAGCCATTTTTCTCCTCGGTCCTTTTGCTATGGCCAAAATCGCCGCAGCTATCGCAGCAATGCTTGATCGCTGCGAAATTTTCCTTATCTCTCATCCATTTTTCCACCTTTACTTTGGCGGGTTTGGCATATCTTTGGCCAAAAATCGCGGCCAAAACGCCCACAAACAAACCAGCAGCAAAAAACAACCTTCTTTCTCCGTTTGCCATCATTCCTCCTTTACAAACAAATTGTAATTTTTTTCTGCAAAGCGCCGCGCAGCAGTGCGTATCTTAACGACGCGCATCCTAATGGCTTCTGCCGAAAGGGGCAAGACCGATTCGTGAAAAATCTTCATAGCTTCGCCTAAAACATATTCGACGCTGTCCTTCTGCCAATCGCCCATAAACAAAACTGTGCTTTTGATACCGTAATGATACGGGAAGTTCCTGGCGAAATTACAGGTCCTTTGAACTTTAAGCTTGGCCTGCAAATAACTGGCAGCCTCGACAACAAAAATGAACCCGGAAGGCTTCTTGGGTATGCCTTCGGAATCCAGCCTGATGATGAAAATATATTCGAAAACCGGAGCTTTTCTTTTTCCCATCTGCCCTCCTTTTTAATGGTGCTGGCACTTCATATCATTTTTTATCCCCCTTGGCAAGAAACAAAAAGCCCCCGTTTGCGGGGGATTTTTGGCGTAAAGAATCTTAGACTGAGGCCTGTTTAGGCGCTGCTTCTTGTTTGGCCTTGGCTTTCCTTTTTCCGGAAAACATTTTGTCCAAATCCAAGAGCATTCCCAAATAGGTGCCCACGCTGATTCCCGCAGCGTAGACGATTATCGCTACCAAGCTTCTTTGCTGATCCAGGCCTGTCAGGATGTTGTAAAGAGAAACCATGCTCAACATCGTCATTAAAAACGAAGTTCCAACTGCGGCGGCCGTTTTATCTTTGGCCACGCAACGCATGTTCATGGTTACGAGGAAATCTTGCAAAATCCCGACTAAAAAATAGCCCAGCAAAGTAATATCTGTCATATTACGGTTTAGGTTAGTTTGCCCGCGGGCCAAAACCCTTGCGGTCCATGTCCCATCTGCCGACTGAACAGACAGCTAACATATCTATGCCTTTAGCTAAAGGCATTTTATAAAAGAGTGGCTATTTGTTTACAATCTCCACCACCATGGAGATTTTGTAGCGTATTAGCATTATAGCATAGAAAACCCCCTCTGTCAAAACACCAAAAACAAGGGCTTTTTAGCCCTTGTTTTCAAAAGTTTTGCGCTTACTGGGTCCTTATTTTTTGTTGCAGCCGCAACCTTTTTGGGGCAAAGGATTGCTGCTACTGGCAACTTGGTTCTGGCAAGAGCCTTTACAGCCGCCCTTGCAGGTCTTGGCGCAATTACCATTCTTGCATTGGCCATTAGAACAATTACAAACACCGTTCTTGGCACAATCCCCTTTGCAGCCGAGAGCACAGCTACCGTTTTTGCATTGCCCCTGGGCACAATTACAGCCAAACTTTGTATTTCCCTTCAAAAAGCCCGGGCGGGTAGCAGCCGAGGCCAATAAAGCTCCGGACAAAGACACCGCTAACAGCCCGGCGAGTAAAATATTTTTATAATTCATTATTTGTTTATTATTTTCTTGGCGCCACTAACAACTAATACGCCGAAAAAATAATATTCTTCTCAGGGCTCAAACCGGCAATAGCCCCTTTGGGCACAGCCACACTTGCCCCAGGGCACAATTTGGTCAGCCTCAAAGTCAGCCCCGACAATACGGCCCAAAATCTTCACTTGGGCGCCGGCCTGCATGGGGTTGCCTTCGTTATTATGGTGCCACTTGGCATGGCTGCCGATAACATGCCATTGCTTGCCATTGGGATCAAGCAAATCAAAATCAGCTTGCGGATAAAGCCGCTCGATGCGGCCGGCCAAAAATCCCTCTGCCGGGCGATTCCAAACTTCTTGTTGGCGGTTAACACAGGTACGATAAATCGGCAAAATATTTTTGGCGAGCATCTCCACTTGATGGGTAAAATTAAGCTCATTAAGCGCATAGCCAAAAATGCCCGATAAAAACAAACTCAACAATATTACTAAAATCGGCGGATAGCGGTAACCGCGCCCCATGTGGCGGAATTGGTAATAAGCCACAAAGGCAAAGAGCAAAAGCAAGACAATCCAGGCCAAGGGCAATACTTGGGCCAGCACCGGCAAATACTGCACTGAAAAAGCCAAGGCCGCCAAGTCTCCACCGGCCAGCTCGTAAAAAATAAAGGAGGCGCTGATACTGCCTACAACTACGCAAAGGGCAAACACCGCCCAATAAACCCAACCTTTAAGCAAAAACATCCAGCGCGGCGCAGGCTTTATTTTTTCTTGTTCTATCTTTTTGAGTATATCGTCGCTTAAAACCATATATTTTTCTAAAATTTTATACCGCTTTGGCGGGCTTGAATGCGAAATTTTTCTTTGGCGCGGGAAAGCTGCGAGGCCACACTGCCCATGGGTTTTTGCAAAATATCGGAGATTTCCGCATAATCTTTTTGCTCAAAATATTTGAGCACCAATATCTCGCGGTACTCCCTTTCCAAGCCGCCCAGTACTTGAGCGATTTTTTGCGAATCAAAAACCATTTGAGCCTCTTTCTGCAAATCAAGATCGGAGATAAAAGTATCAAAATAATCAAATTCATCTTGCGGGTAAACCAGCTTGGGCCGAGAAGATTTTTGGCGCAGAAAGCTCACTGTTTCGTTGTGGGCAATCCGATAAATCCAAGAGGAAAATTTCAAATTGCGATCAAAACCGTTGAGATTAACGTAAACTTTAATAAAAATGTTCTGCAAAATATCATTAACATCTTCGGGGCCCAGATTGCCCAACCTCCGGATATAGCGGCGCAATTTTTCCCCATAGCGTAAAACAAGCTCGGCATAGGCCTGCGGTTTCTGCAAAGATTCAGCTACAACTTGCTCATCGGTTTTTTGCCCTAAGTCCGACACTTCCATCTTTATGTTTATTACGCTTGAACCAAAATTTTCTTCTATTAAAACATAAAAAGACGCCTGTATCAAACAGGCGTTTTATTAAATATCTTTCAAGACAAGGAAGGGCTTGGGCACCGCCTCTTCATGAAATTTCAGAACTTTGCGGGCTTCCCCTAAACGCGCTTCCAAAACTCTGATAATTTCTTTTTCGCCAAGCATTTCCCGGGCGATGCGTGTCATCTCCCCATAGAAAAAAAGCTTTTTGGGGTTCTTGGTGAAGCGGTCGCGACAGGCTTGATCTGGGCATTTGCGATAAACTTGGATATAGTAGTCCAAATTATCCAATTTGTCGGCACAGGCAATGACAATGGCGGCTCGTCCTACATTGCCATAGTTTTGGGGAGCGTGACGCAATACTTGCAAATAGTGGCTTTTGTTGGGAAGCCAAAACTCCGGGGTGTCTTCATTGGGATCGGTAAGAATTTCAACCATATCAGTCACATTCTTGCCGAAATCCTTTTCCATATTCAAAAAAGTATAGCCCCGGGTATCTTCGATAACATCATGCAAAAGCGCAGCCGCTACAACTTCAGCTACCGGCGGGTCTGCATCCTGCCAATACCTGTGGACGATACCCGCCACCCTATTGGGATGCGTAATCATAGGCGTGTCGTCGAATTTGCGGCACTGCTGCGCATGCTGTTTCTCAGCAATATTTTTTGCTTTTTCTATCAGGGAATCCATTGTTCCTCCTTCCATTTTTTAATTTGTAATGTCCGTTCTTACGATTTATCAGAATTGCCAGAGAGTGTCAAAAACAAACAGTGGAAAAGTTTTTGACAAAGCTCCCGGCTTGTCTTATGATTTTTTTGCTCGTCAGGTTATTAAGTCTTGAACAAACTTTTTCAAGGGAAGCTAATTTGCATGGCCCGTGGGCCATGCATGCGCCTCCCATTATTAAATCTTGTTTTCTAAGATTTAATAATCCCTGGCGGGCACTAAAAAAATCCCAGTTATTTTGGGATTTTTTGATTTTAAGGCAATAATAAAAAAATCCTGTCTTACAGGATTATTTGATATCTTTATACCTTTGGGCAGCCTGCCAAGCATCTGTTTTGACTGGGCAAACCCAATAAGTTTTGAAAATACTTTGACCGCTGTCATCAACCCTTCCTTCGTCGGCAATATCGCTTAAAGGAAAACGTTCAAATCCGAATTGCATCAGCAAATCCATGGGCAGGAATTTTTCTACATTGTTTTCCGTATATAGGAAAAGATTTTTTATCTTCCAAGCCTTGGCCTGATAGAAAAGCCTGGTAATCTGCATCATGGCGATTATTTCGGCAATCCCGTTTCCTCGCGCCGGCGGCACCACACCAATACCGTTCATGAAAATGAATCCGTTGTCATTGCAAAGCGGTTCCATAACCCTTAAAAGCTGCGGCGAGACGACACTTTCCTGGCCCAAGTTTATTTGACCAATACCCTTAACTACATAAGAAAGAGCATAGCCAATATCCTCGCCCCCAGAGCTCACTAGAAGATGATCATAGCCGGGCTGTTTGGCAAAGACGCGGCCCATTTCCATAAGTGCATTATCGCCAATGCCCAAATCTTCCAACCACTCACCAGACCAAACCGCACTCCGGACATTGCAAATGCGCTCAAACTGTTCTGGCGAACCATCATTAAACTCCAGACACAAATTAGCAATTTCGATGATTGTTTTCTTTGTTTTCAAAGTATCCTCCTTATGTATTTGTGAAATATTAATATTTATACATTAACATATCATTGACAAATAGTCAATATTGTTTTCTTTGTAATTTACCTTAAAATCAAAATATCAAATATGAAAAACTGGCAAAAAATCCGCAATAACCCGGCTCTCAAAGACCGCGAAATCAAACGCTCACTTTTATTCCGCTACATCCGGGAATTTTTTGACAAGCAAGGGTTCTACGAAATCCAATGCCCCCTGCTTTTGGCCTGCCCGGGCATGGAGCCATATTTAGAACAAATCGGTTTGGATCTCTATGATGAAAAGCGCAATAAATACCGCGGATATCTTTCCACCTCGCCGGAATACTCCATGAAAAAAATGCTCTCCGCTGGCTTTGAAAAAATATACAATATGTCCAGCGCTTTTCGCGGGGGCGAAAGCTTTGGGGGTACGCATAATATTGAGTTTACAATTTTGGAATGGTATCGCGCCAATGCCGACTATACAGCCATTATGGAAGATGTCGAAGATTTGGCAGTGGACCTGGCCAAAAAGCTTTATGGCACGACAAAAATCACTTATCAAGGCCAAGAGATTGAACTGGCTAAGCCTTGGCAAAGAATGACGGTGCGCCAAGCTTGCCAAAAATACGCCAGCTTTGATTTGAATGAAAACAAAGAATTTGAACAAATTAAAAAAACAGCCCTGAATAAAGGCTATAAAGTGGCAAACAATGCCACCTGGGATGATGTTTTTTACCTGATGTTCTTAAATGAAGTGGAGCCCAATTTCCCCAAAGACAAACCCATTATTCTCTGTGAATACCCACTCCCCCAGGCCGCGCTCTCCAAGCCTTGCAAACACGATCCTTGGTATGCTGAGCGTTTTGAATACTATATTGGCGGAATTGAAATCGGGAATTGTTTTTCAGAATTAGTGGATGGGGATGAACAATACAAACGCCTGCAAGAAGAACAAAAACTGCGCGGAGTTTTGGGCAAAGAAATCTTGCCCATTGATATGGAGTTTATTAAGGCTCTAAAAATGGGCGTGCCTGATTCTTCAGGCATTGCCGTGGGCGTGGATAGGCTCCAAATGCTTTTACTTGATGTTAAAGATATAAACGATTTATTGCCCTTCCCAGATAAAGATTTGTTTTTTGAATAAGATTATTAAAAATGCAGGAGAGAATTCTCTCCTGCATTGAGCGATATTATAACTTGATTATTACAAATTTATAAAGAAATTCTTCCGTCGGGGGATTTTTTTGAACGATAAGCCCATTGTCCAGAAAACGCTTAAAGGTGCCATTCTCGATATGATATGTTACCTGCCTTTTAGCTATGTTCCTAATGACTTTTTGAGCTTCCCCTTCATATTCGTTTTCTTTCCCGGCTTTTACAATATCTTGGCAATCCCAACTAAAATCATCTAATTGTTTTTGAGGATAACTCGCTATTATCTTGACAAATTTTTCTGCATTGAGATCTCCCATGTATTTAGGGAATTCCGCATCATCTGGAGCTATCCATGCCCAACTATCATCGAACCAGAAAATTTTAACTCCGGGCAAACAACTAGTCGTAATATTTTTCATATTACGGTGAAAGTCCACAATTACCTTTTGCAGCTCTATACCTAATGCTGACGATACTGACTTTTGTCGTTCCTTCGCAAATACAACACAAGCAACAACCACAATTACCACTAAGAGTATTACCCAACCAATTCGTGTCGACATTGTCATCCCCCCGTATTTTAACGTAATACCTTTCCGTTTTTATTTGTCCCAACCGCTCCTTTCGAGCGGGGTATTTGGACAAACTCACGGCCATGGTTATATACTAATTACATCATACTATCCTTGTTTTGTCAATAGTATTTCCTTTCGATAATTCTCTTAATATTTGACCAAAAGATAAAAATCCATTATATTAATAAAGCTAATAAATACTAACATGACAATCACCACGGCAGAATTCGAGAGGGGCATGATCCTCAAAATAGACAGCAATTACTGGGAAATTTCCGAGTTCCAATTCGTGAATCCCGGCAAAGGCTCAGCCTTTACGCGCACAATCTTAAAAAACTTAACCGATGGCCGCAAATTGGAGCGCACTTACAAATCCGGAGAGGAGTTTGAAGAGGTTGAATATGAGAAAATTACAGCCGAGTTTTTATACGCCGACCGCAAAAACGCCGTCTTTTTAACCGAAAAGAAAAAGGAACGCATCAGTATTCCCTTGGAAATCATGGGAGATAAAATGGGCTGGTTAATCGCTAAGACCATGGTGGATCTGATGATGGTGGAGGGCCAATATCTTGATGTGCTTTTACCCAAGAAGGTTGATCTCAAAGTGACCGAATCCCCGCCTAACCTTCGTGGCAATACTGCCGGGGCCGTGACTAAAACCGTAAGAGTAGAAACTGGAATATCCGTTACCGTCCCCGCCTTTATCGAAGAAGGTGACGTCATCAGAATAAATACAGAAAAGGGAGAATACAGCGAAAGAGTCAATAAATAACTTATAGAAAAACCCTCCGCCAGTTGGCGGAGGGTTTTTTAGAATTCGTATTTTTTGAATGGTACGGCCTTATTGCCTTCCATCAGCATGGCCTCGACCTGCAAGTATCTGGCAATGCCCGAAGTCATGATTTTATCCGTAAGTAAATTATCGATTTGAAAAATGCCAGCCGGATTACCCATGGTAATTATCAGGCGCAGCGGACAGCGCGGGTTGCCGGTTTCTAAAATTGCCACTTCTTCGATAGCCATAGCCGAAACACTATGGATGGAAATACTGCCGGCCTGATAAGGTACGCGAGCACGGCCCTTTTCCATATCCAAAGCATCAGCCACCTTTACTATCCCCGCTTCAATCGTTAAAGGTTCAATATTGGGCTCATGGCAATAAATACAATGCATAATCTCCCACTTCATTACCTCTAAATCCGCCTGCTCATAAATGCCATTTAATAATTCACTGACAATCGGTTCGGCCACAATAATACCGATAGCCTCATGCTCCTTGCGGTGCACTACCTGCCCCACATCGTGCAAAATCGTGCCCAAAACTGTTATCACCTCGGCATCCTCGGGAGACATGCCGTAATTTTTAACCGAACTGGGCAAAATTCCCGCTTCGTTAAAAGTGCGCAACATTTTAAGCGCCATATTGGCCACAATTTTGACATGGGTCGGCCCGTGATCATTAAAACCCAAGCGGTCGATAGTGGTAATATTGCTCATACGCAAAGCCGTAGCGAGCTTAACGCTTTTTTTAACCCGCTCCATTACCTCGGCGAGCTTGGTATTATTTTTAGAGGGAATATTAAACTCCATTACAAATACTATTTTAGCACATTATTTGAAATAATATTGGCAGGTTTTTCCCCAAAGGCCTAAACGTTCATTTTTAGCCTGTTTTTCCATGGAATAAAACCATTTGGCAAAAAAGAAATCGGAATATTGATAAACAAAAGCATAACCATTGCGCACCATCTCGGCATTAATGATTTTCCCATCAGCCAATACGTAGCGCAAGCTCCTGCCGTATTTATCTTTGTCGCCGGCATTTGGGTCTTCTAATAAAACAACATTTTGCCCACCAATCTCCTCTTTGAGAAAATCGGTCGCCTCTTTGCCGTAGCAATCACCTTTGGTTTTACCGTATTTTTCATGGGCGATTTCCGGCGCGTCAATGCCCAAGAGCCTAATGGTGCTTTCTTGCCGGCCTTTTTGGACAACTATGGTATCGCCATCTACCACATACTTCACTTTCCAACTGGAGGCCCACGTGCCGGCGCCCAATAAAACCGCCAGGATAACGATTATCCAAACAGCCACTTGCTTCTTATTTTGAAAGTTAAAAACCAGCATCTTATTGCACTATTTTGATTTGCTCGGGCTTATCCAAAATAATTTCCGGCTTGCCCTTATAGGTTTTGACCATTCCCCTGATTTCAACAATTTTACCTTCGTATTCCTTTAGGTTGTCAAACTTGGCCGCCGCCGATTTGAAAATAACAGCCGTAAACGGACACTGGTTATAGTTTTCGCAGAAATCTAAAAACACCGTTTTGCTCTTAGAAACAAAAACTTTCAACAAAGCGCCGCGCACACAAATTTCATCGCCTACAAAATTTTGCGCATCCTCAATGGTGACACACCCATCTTGAGCGCCCTGCGTGGCCAGCGAATCGGCTAATGAGGCCTTGGGCGGCCCTGCCTCACTACCCAAGTCGCGCCCACCCCAGAACATACCTGCGCCCAGGGCGGCTAAGGTTAAAATAACAGTTAAAAGAATATTATTTTTCTGCCAAGCCATAATTAATTATAGCAAACAAAAATGCAGGCTCTCACCTGCATTTTCCACTTTATTTGTTGAAATCCAACTCAGTAGCTTTCTCCCACTTTGTCTCATCAAGCACCACCAGCCCATTATCATGAATGATATACATATAATCATTGATAAATACGGCACGGCGGGCATTGATTTCGGAAACCGCCTTAACAAGTTTCAGCTTATTGCCCTCGTAGCCAAACACATAACCACCGCTGCCTCCGGGCAAAAAGAAAACTTTATGCTTGGCGTCCTGTAAAAATGCTTTGTGGTTGTTTATCGCCTCCGAATAACTTTCCTGCATCAAATACTTATCTAATTCTTGGGGATTGGCCGGATTGGAAACATCAAATAGCGATAATTTTAATTTCCAATCTTCTTGCCCGACGCCCAAAATAATATTATTGGCTAGAGGATGCAGATATCCGGAATAACCGGGTATTTTGAGCTCGCCCTTGAGTTTCGGGCTAGCCGGATTGGAAAGATCCAAAACATAAAAGGGATCAGTCTGCTTGAAGGTAACGATATATCCGCGCTCAGCAATGAAGCGGGCGCTATAAATCCTCTCCCCCAAGCCTAAATCTTTCACTGAGCCGATATTCTTAAGCGCCGCATCCAAAACATAAACGTCATTAGCGCTCTGGGAATTAGAGAAATTAATGCCCGACAGCCAGAGGCTTAGCCCCCGATTGCCCGCGGTCGTGGCAATACGCAGATTCCCCTTATATTCATCCATACAAAATTGGTTCAAGGGCCGGCCCGCCACTTCACCTTGGGCGCGGATGGCTAAATCACCTAAAGAAATTTTGACAATACCCGTGCTCTCAAAATTCCGGAAATTACTTTTATAGTAATCGGCAAAACGGTTGTTGAGGTCATTGGCTAATTTCAGCCTTTGGTCATAATCCTCAAAAGACTCAAAATAATTTTCCCAAATGTATTGGATTTCCGTATCCTTGGCGCGCTTGGAAATATCAAGGTTGCCGACTTTTTCTATCTTGGAAATTATCTCGCCAGGTATCAGGTCGCTAGCCTTGGTCTTAAAAAAGTCCGTAAAAATTTTGGCGCCATCCCCGTTGAAAGAATAACCGATGTATAAATTCTCCTCTGACATGTAAACAACACTTTCCCGAGCTGAGGCGACAAAAGAAACCTTGTTAGAAACTTCCCCACTCTGCATATTGATAGTCCAAACCGAGAAGGTCGTGTCCGCCTGCATGGCTCGAGCCGGATACCAAATGTCATTGCAGGCCACAGACATTTTTTTGGCATTAACCTCCAAGGGAATTATCGGACAAGGCGAATAACGATTTATCCCCGTGCGGGTCACTAAATAAATTTTTCCATTATGGAGCCGGGCGGTCTGCAAGCCGGTATTGCCTTTATATTTGATATTCCATTTGCGTTGGGGAGATTTAAGATCCTTCACGTCATAAGCAAATACGCCATCGGTGGCAAAAACCACCAAAGTATTGTTTTCCAAAAGCATTTCCCCGCGCTTGTCTATCTCTCCCAAATAAGCCAATTTATCCAATGGCCAAGCCGAGACAACATTAATCTTCGGTTCATTGTTGTAAAGCGGAGGCATGGGAGCGATCAGGGAAGATACTTTAGATGTTGCCGAGTTGCTTTTAGTTGTTTCTTCTTTCAGCAAAGGCGTTGGCCTTGATCGCCAAGTCCAATTTGGGGAAAAAAATATAGCTGCCCCGTTTGTCTTGATGATATCGGGCTCATCGATTCCCAAAACCTGCACATTGGTGCCAGAAACCCTCTCTACCGAATCTTGGGGCGCAACTTCTGGGGAGCTGGCTTTAGCCATCATATTGGTTGCCACGGGAGCCATAACGGCATCGGTCAGCATGATTTCACCCCGAAGGCCGCTGGAATAATTACGCGCCGAAGAATCGTTCTTCCGCAAAAATTCCCTGAACTCCTCCAGAGAAGAAAATTTCTTCATGGAAATTTTAGTTTTTGGCCCGGAAGGAATGGCGATAGATGGCAAGACCAAGGGCTTGTTGGCTTCCGGCCTAATCCGCATCAGCTTAAGAATAGAATCAATAAGCGATTGCGCCGAAACGCTCTTGGCCCCAATTAGCCCAAAAATGGCCAAGGCAAAAATAACCGATAAGAATAACTTCTTGTTCATAAAAAATTAATTATATTATTGATAACGCGCCAATATCGGGTTTGTGACAAAATTATTTAGGCTGAAAGCTCCGGGCAATGGTATAAAATTCCTCCCGCGACTGGTCCCAATAATCTTGAGTGGTAACGAAAACCACTTCCCACACCGCACCTTGAGTAAATCCCGAAAGCATAATTAAAAGCCGCTGCTTGCCGGCTTGAGCTTCGATAAAATAAATATCCCCACTATTGGATTTTTCCTTGCTCTCCTGGATAAATTTTAAGCCCTCGAAAGAGGCGGCTAATTTCCCCTTAACCACTGATTTATATGAGGAAAATTCCCAATCGCCTTTTTGGTCATAGCTGATAGTGGCATAGGTCGGCCCCAGGGTCGAATCCTGCGCGGCTTTATGTCGGGTATTAAAGGCTGTGTAGCTGGCACCGGGCATGCTGCCGGCTTCTTGCCAATAAAAAGGAAAAGTTATTGAAAAGTCCCCTTTCTGGATTGTAATATTGACGGCCGGAGAATTGTCCTGCACGGGTGGTTTTTGCACTACCACATTCTGCTTTTGGTTAAAAAGAAATCCCAGCAGGGACAAGACGGCTAAAGCTCCCAATAAAATAAGAGGTCTTTTATCCATATGAGTTATTAATGGTTGGCTTATTATACCATTGCCGTTTTTTCGGCCTATATTGACTTTTTGGTAAATAAATGATATAATACATTAGGTCAAGAAAAATTTATCTTACCGAATTTTTAACCCGAAAGGGGGCAACAATGATCGATGCGATTATGTTTTCTTGTCTGCTATTGATCTTATTTTTGCTTGTGTTCGTCGCATTATTTTGGCTAGTTAGTTTTTGCCAGTATTGCGGCAAACTTGTAAACCAAGGAGGAAAATGTGCTAAATATATTCATGAAAGTGCTGTGCTTGACGTGCATAGCGGTCGGAACAATCATTCTTATCCGCGCCTCGGGGAAAATCAGCGACCGGGAGCAGGAAGAAATGGAGCTGCAGGAGAAACGAAAAAGGCTCAATCATCAAGCGCAAATCTCGGGACAAATTCTAAATTTGTCGCTTACCCCCCTGCCCCACTTCGATGAAAAAAAATATCGCCAATGGCAAAATTGGGGTATTGGTCTCATCGTCATCGGAGTAATCGCCCTAATGTTTCTTTGAATCAAAAGAGCCACGCAATATGCGTGGCTCAAATCATTTTACTTAATTGGCTCCCAAAATTATCAAGACATCAGCCTCACTGGGCACTTCGCCGCTTGGCATTTCTTTTACCGGATCTTTGGTAAAAATTTCTTTAAGCTTAGCGATATCTTTTCCTTTTAAGTCAATAATTATGCCTTCCGGATATTTCTGGGAGGCGTTTTTAGTTCCTAACACCTCAAATCCGCCCAAGGCTTTGATTTTCTCGCCCCAAGCTGCCGCCGAGCCCCTTGGCGCTCCCCCATTGCGTATTTCCACTTTAACCGGCTCGGCTACTTGAGTGGTTGAGCTAGGAGTTTCCTGGGTAGTGGTGGCGGCCGGTACTTGGCTTGGCGGGGCTTCCCAATAAATCGGGCCAACATTAATTAAAATATCTTCTTTCTCATTATAAATAATCGCCTTATTGCTATAAATAATTAGCCGATCGCCATTATGCGCATCCTTGAAAAAGGGCTGCTGGCTCTGAAGTATTTGTATATCTTGAATAGTGGAGATGGTAGGCCGCTCATCGCTGGGCAATTTGATGTGTTTGGCAATCTTTGAAAGCATCAAAGAAACTTCCTGTTCGTTTAACTGCCCTTGATTTTTTATTTCCCCCTTGAAACTCGCTAAAAATTGAATAAGAGCGGCCAAAACAACAACAATGAATAAAATAGTAGCAAATAGGGCCACATGCCTCATGATATCGGGAGTTACGGATTTTTTCTCCACGGGTTTGGCCAGGGGTTTGAGGTCGACTTTTTTGGCGGCCTTCTGCCCGGCAACAATAATATTATCGGTTTTGGAAATTGTTTTAACTCTGGCAGCCGAGGCAAGCTTGATTACCGGCTTTTCGACTGGAGCTTGAATTTCCGGTTCGGCTAAAATCGGTTTAATGACTTCCTGCGGGTCGGAAACGGCTTGCGGTTGAACTGTCGGCTCAATCGGCTTAGCGGCTTCTGGTCCTAATACGGCTTCCGGGGCCACGGGCTGGTCAATTTTGTTAATTTTCCTCGCCATATTTTTATATTATTAAATCATTTTACAATAATTGCCCTAACAGCGCAAACCGGCTTTTCACAGAAAAAAACCGCCGGTAAATGCCGACGGAAATTTTATTGTAAAAAATCATTTTTTCTTACTGGGCGTAGTCGTGGGTTGAACCGGTGCTTCCGGAGCCTGCTGCGCGGCTTGATCCTGCTGCATTAATATCGGGCCAGCATTGACGATAACATTTTTGGTTGGGTTATAGATAACCGCCTTGCGAGCCTGAAAAAATATCAAAAGCTTATCTCCCTTCTGGGTGCCGGCATAGAAAGGCTGCTCTTTCTGCAAAGCAGAGGGATCTTCAATCGTAGCGACCAAAGGGTCTTCTTGGGGCAAAACCATCAGCTTGCCCGCCGCGGCCAGTAATGATTGCACCTCCTGCTTAGCCTGCTCCTGTGAGGCTGCAGGGTTATTGGTACCATTTAAGGTTACTGGCTTTTGGGCTTTTACCATCCAAAAATACCAGGCCAAAGCCAAAATAACCACAACGATAATAAATATTGCCAAGCCGATAAAGTTACTTTTTTTAGCGGGTTTTTCTGAAGATTGGAGATTCTCTAACATAATAATATAATTAATTTCTAAATTACTTTAATCTTGTGCCGACAGAAAATCAACCTTGTCTTTTCCACAACTAAGTTTTATAATCTCTTTACATGAAAAGGATTTTTTCGGTTATCGTTTTTTGTTTGGCGGTTTTGCTTAATGCTTCTTCGGCTTGGGCAGCTTCATCCACCCAAAACCCATTAGCTCCCGCAAATTGCCCGACAAGCACACCGCCCAATTTGCTGACTATAGAAGAAAAAATAATTTTGGAACAATTTTCCGAATCTTTTTTGCAATTCAGCCCAGATAAATGCCACTTCACAAATAATCAAGGTATCAGCGCTGACGGCACTATCCACGATGGCTACGATTTTAATTGTTACCCGCCCGGACAGCCATTTGATATTTGGATCTTGATGCCCTTAAAAATCCGCGAGGTGTCTTTTGATCCGGTATACGGCAATTATATCATTGCCACCGACTTGCAGGAAAAACTGACATTCGTTTTCGGGCACGCCGATAAAATTTATGTCAGAGCCGGAGAGATTACCGACGCCCATAAGCCATTGATGAAAGTTGGCTCAACCGGAAATTCCCAAGGCGTTCACCTCCATTTAGAGATACTTAAAAATGGCTTTCCCCTGCAATTAGGCGATTGTGTATTTGAATATTACAAAACCATTTACCGCAAAGAGGAAAGCAATCCGATTGAAGTTATTGCCAAAACGATGAGGGTTACAGCCGAACAGGCGCAAAAATATGTTTCTCTGATTTCCGCAAAAAAATATCCACTCAACATTTATAAATTATTCGCCCTTTCCCTTTATGAAAAATTGCCCTTTCCCTTTGTTGCTTGGCTGGCACAGCAGAATAGCCGCAATTTTTATAATTTTCGGGCCTATTTCGCGAAGCAGAATAACCTGCCTAACTCCTACTTAAAACAAAAAGCTGAGCTTAATGCCAAAGCTGTTATGGCTGAATTTTTCAAAAGACAATTCGCGCTAGACCCTACTCGGGAAAAAAGCATTGAAATGGCAGAAAAGAGATTTAAGGCCAATTATTTTAATAGAGGCTTTGCCGCGAGCATAAAAGAAAGCAATTAAAAACAACCCGTGTATACGGGTTGTTTTTAATTGCTTTGGCTATTGCTCTTGCGCCATTTTGGAAGCTTTTTCGATCGCCTTTTCGGGATTAATGACTTTTAAGCCGTTGCTATTGGTTGTCGCGGTTTCACTGATCAATCCGGAAATTTGTTTCTCGGATAAATTAGGGTTAACTTGCAGAGTTAAAGCGACAATACCGGCCAAGTAAGGAACGCTCCAGCTGGCCCCACCCTTCCCATTATAGTTATAATCGCTTTCCCCTTTTTCGGAAGCCATGCCGCGATAATCGCTGGGAATTATTATCGGCAGTTCGGCTAATTTTTCTTTGGGCAATTTGGGGGCTTTTATATCTAACCAATTTTCCATATATAAGGCTAACATATATTTTTCCGGATTTTCCTTGTCTGAAACGCTGCCGCCACCACCCCAATGCAAATCAAAATTATTGGCGGTATCAATAAATATTATTCCGCTGGCTTTAGCATCCTTGATTGCCATGATATATTCTTCTAAACCGGGCTCAGATTTTTTAGTAATATATCCAATGGGGCTACTGATTACTTTAACCTTTTTGTCTTTGCTAACCGTATTATTAAATTCGATAATGTCCCTAATGGCCAATGCTCTTTCCGGAAAAGATCGCCCTGAAGGAATGGCCCGATATATTAATTCTGACTGCGGAGCTACTCCGCATTCCTTACCAAGGAGAAGGCTGGCCACGGCCACACCATGCATTTGCGCTTCCTCCTTGCTAGAATCCCCTATCTCTTTATAGTCTTTTAATTGGTCCTTATATTCTTGGTGGCCAAGTAGTAATTTTTGGTCAATAATAGCCACTCTTATGCCCCGGCCATCTATCCCTGCTTTATGCAAATTTTTAATCCCTAACCCGGGATTTTTACTTTCTTCTAAAAATTGTTCCGGCGAAAAATTATCCGGGAGCTTATCCTTTTCCGGCCACTGGGTCTTAGTATCAAAATTTATCCTCGACAATACCTTGGGCGAGAGTTGGCTTAGATCCTCCTTAGACAAATCCCTGCCATTCAAATCGGAAAATTCCCTGATTTGTTTTATTCCTATTTCTGTTTTTTCCCTGGTTTCCATATCTTTATTTTAGGGGTTTTATCTTAAAAATAAAACGGGTAATTCGAGTACGAAATCTCACTATCGCTAGCGGCATGAGGGCTACTGGTTGTGCCTTATTATATTTGCCCGACTTGGATTCGCCCTTCAGTTAAAGATGCCACATATAGTTCACTTCATTCCCATGCGGTTTGCCACGTATAGCTCGTCGCGTATAGCTTCGCACGCGACAAGCACGTGGCCGCGTGAAAACAAAAAATCCCCGAAGGGGGATTTTTTGTTTTCTATACGCGGTTGCGGGACTTGGATTCGAACCAAGATTAACGGATTCAGAGTCCGTCGTCCTACCATTAGACGATCCCGCAATATCGATTTAATGCTTTCAAAGCAAATATTGCCTCTGTAATTTGCTCGCAATTTTAATACAAAAGCGCAGTTTCCTGCGCTAGTACTATGGCATAAAATGCTCAAATCTTCAAGTATTGCCTAACCGCGGCATAATTAAAAACTCCCCCCATCAGAACAGCAATAATCAAATCGAAAAACAAAATCTTGAAAAAATTGGCCTGATAAAAAGCAAAAAGGTCAAAGCTCCCCCCAACCAAAACCATAACTTTGGGCGCTAAAAAATACGAAACAACGGCAAAAAATCCCACCGAAAGGAGCGCCGAAGCAAAACCGCAAATAATCCCCTGTACCACATAGGGGCCCTTCACAAACCAATTAGAGGCGCCCATCATCTTCATAATCCCTATTTCCTCCTTAAGATTATGCACTGCCAAATGAACCGTGCTGGAAACTATGACAAAAACTATAATAGCTAAAAATATCGCCAAACCCGCACCCACATTTTTCACATCCGAAGCAATGGCAAAAATCTTTTTAATCATCTGCTCGGTTCGCGGATAGCTCACCTCCTCCACTAAACTTTTAAGCTCATCGGCCTTCAAAAAAGAATCAATCTCCTCATAGGCCTTCAGGCTCTCTGCTTTAATCCGGAACGAGGCCGGAAAAGGGTTCTCCCCCACAATTTCAATCGTCTTGGAGACGGCCTTATCATCGGAATATTTCTCATTAAATTGTTTATAAGCCTCTTCGCGGGATATATAATCGACACTCTGTACTCCGGGCATTTCCTTAACCTTATCCTTTAAGGCCAAAATATTTTCGCTGGGGGCGGCTTGGTTAAAATAGGCCGTAATCCCGATTTGTTTTTGCAAATTGGAAAAAACTTCCCGGCTCATCGCGTCAACATAAAAAAATGTTGTCAGAAGTGCCACGGTAATCGCCATAACAAAAGTGGTGGCTAGGCTTAAGCCCAACTGTCGAGTAAAATTTTTAGCCCCTGCGGAGATAATTCTTTTTAAGGATAGCATCATAAAAAAATCTTATAAAATAAATTTTCCTTTGGCCTGATCGCGTATTATCTGCCCGTCATCCAAAGTAATGACCCTCTTTTTTAACAAATTAACCACCTTTTCATTATGGGTCGCGAGCAAGATGGTTGTTCCCATGGAGTTTAATTTCTGTAAAGTTTCCACCACGTCGCGGGTATTATAAGCATCAAGGCTTCCCGTCGGCTCATCGGCCAAAATTACGTCCGGCCGGTGGATCAAGGCGCGGGCAATGGCTACTTTTTGCTTTTCTCCCCCCGAGAGCTCATTGGGAAAACTGCCGCTCTTGTTCCTTAGCCCCACCATATCCAAAATCTGCGGAACATCGCGCAAAATATCCTCATCAGTGGCCCCGATCATTTCCATAGCAAAGGCGATATTTTCAAAAATGCTCTTCGAAGAGATTAAACGGATATCTTGGAATATCGCCCCGAATTTCTGGCGATAAGAATGGAGCTCGTTGTTTTTTATTTGGGCAATATCCTCCCCGTCAAAAAATATTTTCCCGGAGGTAGGCTCTTCTTCACGATTCACCAGCTTAAGCAAAGTGGATTTACCTGAACCGGTTTTGCCTACGACAAGCAAAAATTCCCCGTTGGCTATTTCCAAATTAATATCATGCAGCCCGACGGACTTATTATGATAAATTTTATTAACCTTTTCGAATTTGATTAAGCTCATATGCTTGTGTCTTTGAGCTCTGCTTCGATGAATCCATCTAGGTCCCCGTCTAATACTTCTTCGGCTTGGCTCGTTTCGTAATCGGTGCGCAAATCCTTAACTAGCTTATAAGGATGTAGTACATAGCTCCTAATCTGGCTGCCGAAATCCACACTCCGCCTCTCGCCCTTCATTTTAGAAATTTCTTCTTGCCTCTCTTGCTCTTTTAATTGGAGCAGTTTGCTCTTGAGTATTTTAATCGCTTTTTCGCGGTTGAGCAACTGTGAACGCTCACTTGAACAAGTGACAGCAATATTGCTTGGTATATGCACTATCCGAACAGCCGTTTCGCGCTTATTTACATTCTGGCCGCCCGCGCCGCCGGATTTACTGGTCTCCATCCGGATTTCGGCAGGATTCAGCTCAAAAGATTTCGCATCAACATCGGAGATAAAGGGCATCACCTCGACACCGGCAAAAGAAGTATGTCTCAGGCTTTGGGCCGAAAACGGACTGATGCGCACCAAACGATGCACGCCGCTTTCCTTATGTAAATAACCGTAAACATATTTTCCGGAAATTTCCATGGAAATGCTTTTAAGCCCCGCCTTGCCGGTTTCCGGACTAACCTCTCCCCGGCTTTCATCTAAAATAGAAACACTAAAACCTTTTTTGTCGGACCATCTTTGATACATCCGGGAAAGCATCGAAGCCCAATCTTCGGCTTCGTTTCCACCTGCTCCGGAATTAATACTCAAAACCGCATCCCCCTTATCGTATTTGCCGGACAAAAATACTTTCATCTCCTGTTTTTCGATCTTCTTCTTGAGTGCGGCAATGTGTTTGTCCAATTCCTCTTGCAAACTGGAATCGGCTTGCGCCATATCAAAAAGCTCTCCAATTTCTTTGGATTCTTTTTGCAGCTCTTTTATGGTTTCGAGCTCGTCTTTGGTGTCGGAGAGCTCCTTTTGCAGCTTAGCCGCCTCCTGCGGGTCATTCCAAAAATCCGGAGAGGCTTGCAGGGCTTCCAATTCTTGGACACGTTTGGCTTTAGCTTCCAAGTCAAAGACAGTCCATAAGATGGACAATGCGCTTTTCCAATTCTTGGATATCGTAGATATTATATTCCATCTTAATGGTGTTATTTTAGCTGAGCCGATGAAGGCCTGCCTGCCCTGCCTACCGGCAGGCAGGGATTTACCCTTCGGTCGCTTACTGCTGTAAGCGCCTTAGGGCCCGGCTCGTCGCCAGCCGCGCCTGCGCCCTTTGCGCTACCGCGCAAAGCCCCCGCACTTCTCTTTACGAAAGAGTCTTAGGACCAATCGTCCTCCAGGAGCCGATCAGAGGACTTGAACCTCCAACCTGCGGTTTACGATACCGCTGCTCTACCATTGAGCTAGATCGGCTCTTGAAGGGCGATAGCTGATATTTGTTCAAAAAAATCTTAACACAAAACCACTTGTTTTTCAACAGAAAAATCCGCCCATCCAGGCGGACTTTTCTATTTTATTTTTTACTTAGCAAGCTCAAAAATAGCCCAAAGATTTACGATCGGAATAAGCATCAAAAGGGCGAACCATTGGTCTTTCCCGGCTTTTTTGGCAATTAACATCCAAATATAAATCGCAACTAATGCTGAAATAATTGTGCCAATAACCGGTATTAACCCACCGAATAAAATAATCAAAAGCCACCACCACTGAAGGCCGGCGATTTGCAATAAAAGCCAAATATTGAGAATCGGAATCCAAGCCATCCACGGATTAGGGATATTAAACTTTTTGGCGAGCTTCATGATCCCAAAGGCAGCGACAATGTAATAAGCTATGGCGGCAATAAACACAAAAACTCCGTAGGCCATAAATAATCCTGCCAACGCTCCTACTTGGCTGAAGTCTTCATAATTCTGTGCCATTACTGGCATGGCGGCAATTAAGCCGGCTAAAACTAATAATGTTTTTTTCATTATTTTTATTTATTTTTTATTTTAATCTTATAATGATAAAATAGGCCGCAAATATAGCTATCAGCAAAAAAACAAAAACCATGGCAGCCAAGATAATATTATCCCAAAAACCTTTAGCTAATTCTTTTGGCTCCTCAAAGTATTGCCCCGGCGCTACATCCTCGCTCTTGGCCAAGGCATCACTAACCTGAGGTGCGGAAACCAAATCTTTAGGCTCCTCTCGCAAAACTTTTATCCTGCCATCTTGGGCAGGCGGCGTTATTTGAATTTGGGTTGGTTGGGGCTGATCTTTGGTTATAATAATTGCCTCCTTGTTTTCGTTTCCTTCGTGAAATAAATCATGGCGGATAGGGCTGATAGAAGTTTGGAGAGCTTCTTGAGCCACAGCCTCATTAATTCCCATCTGCAATAAATGGGCCCTGATTTCCTCCGGCTTTTGACCTTGTGATAGTTGTTTCTGCACAAATTCTAAAATGTGCGGGCTGACCATGTTTATTTGAGATTTTTCAAATAAGTCTTGGCTCTTGTTCTAAAAACGTCGTCGCTTAGAAAACACCTATACCCTTTCGAATACTGGGCACAAATTCGAAATTCCCCAGCATTAGTTTTGCCATACGCGAAATTATACATTGAGACCGAATATTCTTTAAGCATTTTATAATTCCCCAATGAAACAATGTCGCCGATATTTTCCGGATACTTGGAATTTTTGGAATTATATAGCTGGAAGAAAAATGATAAATTAACCAGTTCGTTGCTCTGCTCCAAGTCCGCCTTCTCATCGGCCGAATAAGCCGATTTATTTTTGAAGTAAGCAATAACAGCTTCCAATTCTTTTACAATCGATTCATCGCTGACTGATTGCGGGCTGGAAAGATTCTGGGGCGATTGTGGTTTAGGCGTTTCTGCTTGCGGCTGGGTCGTAGTTACCACGGGCTGTTCCGGCTTAACGAGAGGCTCGCGCTTTTTAGCATCATTTATCGCTTTATAGCCAAAGAATCCGGCCAAGCCCACTATTGCCAAAATTACCAATCCTATTATTATCGGACCAAAATTAAATTGCGGCGCCGCCCCTCTGGCTTGCCCCGCGCTACGAGGCTGCAAGGCTGGCTGGGGTTGCATCTGGGGCGAAGCGGTTACCGGTTCGCGATACGGAGTTTGAGGCTTGCTTTCCAAAACCGGCTTTTGAACCGTCACCTGCACCTGAGGTTTAGGTTGCTGAGCTTGGGGCTGCGTCTGGGGTTGAGTTTGAGGCTGGGCTGGTGACTGAGCACCTCCCGCTGGCTTGGTTTGAATACTGGGCGCTTGCGGCTTTTGAGGCTGTAAAACAGGCTGAGCCGGAGCAGGCTTTTGCCCGACCTGAGGCTGGGCTTGGACCGCTTGGGCTTGGGGCTGCGTCTGTTGGGGTTTAGCCTCACTAACAGTGGCTGGCTTGGTTGCCTGTTGTTGGGTTCGGAATTCATCAAGAGGCTTCACTTCAATCTTGGGCTTTTCAACTTTTGGCTGACTAGCCTGGTTTATAACATTAAAAGCCTCCCCGATATCCCCCTCGGCCCACTTGTATTGCAAAAGTATTTTTCTGACATCCTCCTGGCTAACACCTTTGGCAATTTGTTTCTTAATATAATCAAGAAGTTCCTTTGTAACCATATACAAAGTTATTTACTTTATTATAGACTCATTTCCCTTTTGCCCAAAAGTTTTTTTCCACATGCGAAAAATCCGCCTTGAGCGGATCTGCTGTTAGCTGAACTGATAATGACAAATAAGAGGAAAAACGAATGGATTTCTGAGCGCTCTCTGAGCGGGTAACGGCCTGCCTGCCGGTAAGCAGGGAATCGCCTTCGATTCTATTCCGTTCCCGTATTATATTCCCTGCGAGAATAGCTCAAGTGAGCGGGTAACGGGAATCGGACCCGTGTCCTAACCTTGGGAAGGTCATGTAATACCATTATACGATACCCGCCAAATTTTATTCCGACTAAGTATGGCAAATATTTGACAAAAGCGCAACTAATATTTGCGCCTCAAGGGATAATAAACCGAAAACAAACTTCTTAAAGGCAATGGCCCTTAAAAAAGCTGCTTTCGCGTTTGGGTTCCTTCGAGCCCAAGCAAAAAAGTAAATCCCTACGAGCAATATATCAACACAAAAATATTTGTCAAAATATTTTTCAACAGGCTAGCGTCTGAATATCTTAATAAAGTCTTCCCAAAGCGAAGCAGCCAGATCAAATTTATTTTCGGCAACATTGTGCCCGGTTGAAGAACTGTTTTTTTGAGTTTTTTCCAAACCGGAGACATAAACAATCTTTTCCCCCGGCTTTTTATACATAGCTTTTTCCCTGATTAACTCCTCTTCGTAATCTCTGGAGGCTAAGCGCCCCTGTTCTTCCTTCAGGAGCCGGTGCTTGGATTTTTCTCGCTCCAATTCCTGCCTTATTTGCTCATCTCGCTTTGATAAAATACTATTCTTACCAATCAGGGAGATATTCTGCCAAGCAAAAAAGGCGATAGCGATCAAAAAAACTACCAAAGGAATGACACCGGCCTGCCCCCCTTCTTTACGTTTAACAAATTTTACTGCTTGCCTAGAAGCCATTTCTGGTTTATTATACATCTTGTAATAATTTATTCCAATATGGACAAAAGATACCACAAAAAAATTTGGGCAGTTCTGGCAGCCTTATTTATCCTCGTGATGATTTTAGGTTTGGTCAGTCCTTTGTTCAGATAAATAACCGCGCAATCAAACAGCAAAAAAAGCCCGCTCGATGCGGGCTTTTTTAGAAATCTTGCTTAAAAACTTCCAGATAGGCTTGGGGCGGAACCTTGACCGTGCTGCTCTTTTGCATCAGCTTTTTGCCCTTTTTCTGTTTATCAAGCAGTTTATTTTTTCGCGTCACATCCCCTCCATAAAGGTAACCGGTTACATCCTTGCGAAAAGCCGGAATGGTTTCCCGGGCCAAAACCTTCCCGCCGACACAAGCTTGAATAGGTATGGCAATCTGCTGCCGGGGTAAAATCTCTTTGAGTTTTTCGGCGATTTTGCGCGCCTCATAATAAATCTTGGATTCGGGAAAAATCCGAGCAAAGCCTTCCTCGGGCGTGCCATTGAGTAAAATTTCCAGCTTGCGCAAATTGGCATCGCGATATTCCAAAATCTTGTAATCCATTGAGGCGTAACCTTGTGTCACCGATTTGAGCTTATCGAAAAATCCGGTCATTATCTCGCGCAAAGGCACTTCAAAAATCAAAATGACTTTATGCATACCGATATACTCCGTGCCGATATACGTCTTTTCCACATCATCCATCATGGTCATAATCGCACCCAAATACTGGCTGGGTGCCACGATTTCCAGCCATGCATATTGCTCTAAAGTTCTCTCCACTAAGCTCTGGTCGGGCCAGTCGGCCGGCGAGGAAATTATATACTCCTTGCCGCCTTTTTCGATAATTTTATATTCCAAAGAAGGATAGGAAACTATAATGTCCAAATTAAAATCGCGCCTAAGCCTCTCGGTTGTAATTTCTACATGGAGCATCCCTAAAAACCCGCAGCGAAACCCCCGGCCCAAAATCGGTTTGGACTCCGGTTCATAAACTAAGGCGGCATCATTAAGCCTCAATTTAGAAAGCGCATCCTTAAGGAAATCGTAATCGTCATTGTTATGCGGATAAAGAGAAGCAAAAACAACCGGGCGGACTTCTTTATATCCGGGCAAGGGCAAAACAGCCCCGATAACGCCATTGGCAGCCCGGGTAATATCGTCCCCTTTGGCAATCGTTTCTCCAATATGAACTTTGCCCGGGTCTTTAATACCCGTGGCGATATAGCCGATAAAACCGGATCGCAAATTCTCCTGCGGGGTGAATTCGGGCTTAAAAAATCCGACCTCCTTGGACTCGCTGTCGATTTTTTCTTGCAGCAAACGGATTTTTTCGTATTTGCCGATTTTACCGTCAAATACTCTGGTGTATGCCACTACCCCCTTATAGGGATCGTAAAGTGAATCAAAAATCAAAGCACGGAAAGCATTAGCCTCTAATAATTTGGGCGCCGGAACTTTCTCGATAACTTTTTTTATTACCGACTCAATATTGATATTATTCTTGGCTGAAACTTTCAGAACCTCATCGCTATGGCAGCCCAGTAATTCAGAAACTTCAATAATCGTTTCTTCTACCTGGGCGTTAGGGGCATCAATCTTGTTAACAACCGGCACGATTACCAAGCCCTGCTTGCGGGCCATTTCCAAATTAGAAAGTGTTTGCGCCTGCACGCCCGAAACCGCATCAACCAGTAAAATCGCCCCCTCAACCGCAGCCAAAGAGCGGGAAACTTCGTATGAAAAATCTACATGTCCGGGAGTATCAATAAGATTCAAAATGTATTCTTTTTTCGTTTCGCTGTCAGTATAAAGCATGCTAACCGGGTGCATCCTGATAGTAATGCCCCGCTCGCGCTCCAAGGACATGGCATCCAAATACTGCGGCTGCAAATCGCTTTTTTGAACCGTTTTGGTCAATTCCAAAAACCTATCGGCTAAAGTCGATTTGCCATGATCGATATGGGCAATAATTACAAAATTCCTTATCTCCATTATAATTTTCCCAAAAAGGCCTTCAGGCTCTTTTCCATTTCCTCGACCTTAAAAACATAGCAAAAAAACAAATACATGCCAACACCCAAGGAACCGGCGACAAGGGTTTTAATAAATAAAAAGATAACGGGATTGCGCGCGGCAAAAGGAAAGATTGAAGCTTCTGGATAAAGGAGAAGTATGCCGTAGCAAATACCGCCGGCGAGCAAAGAACAAAAACACATTTTAACCGCGGATTTGGCGGTTTTAAGAAGGCCAAAATCCCCGTATTTTTTTACAAAAAAGGCCGAAAGTAAAATAGCCTGGATGCCCGAAGACAATAATAGAGCCAAAGGAACACCTACGACGGAAAAATCCTTGACTACTTCCAAATCCAAAGCGCCAGCCACCATTTGGGCGAAAAACGGATTGCCTTTGATTAAAACTGGGAATATCCACGAAAAAGCAATATCAATAGCAATGGAAATAATGGAAATAATCGTGGGCACTAAGGTATTTTTGGCGGCAAAAAACCCCCTGATGAGCAACGGGATGACCGAAGTAAAAAAAGTTGTCAAAGCATATACGCCCAGACAGGCCGCTGTGAGTATTACCGCCTCCTTACCGAAATTTCCTGCCCGGCCGAAATTTCCCAATGACTCATAAAGCAACCGGACTACTTGGGCCCGCAAGAGAAATAAAAGCGTTGCCAGGGGTATGGAAAAGAAAAGGATTTGCCGCAAGGTGTTGTCGAAGCTTTCAAAAAACTTCTCTTTTTCCCCTGCCTCCCATTGGCGGGATAAGGTCGGAAAGGCCGAAATCGCAAAAGGCAGAGCGAAAAGCCCAACCGGAATATAATGGAGGTTATAAGCGTAAGCCAAAACCGAAATGGCCGACACGCTAACAACCACTGAAACTATCCCGGTAGTCAATAAATCATCAAGCTGCTGGCTGGAGGCAGCGATAATGCGCGGTAGACCGATGCGGTAAATTTTGCGCAAGGCTGGAAAATTAAAATCTAATACCGGCTGGAATTTATACCCATTATGCACTGCCGTGGGAATCTGAATAGCAAAATGCAAAAAGGCTCCCACTATTACTCCATAGCCGACCCCCATAATCCCAAACCTCGGAGCCAAAAAAACAATTCCGCCAATAATACTTAGATTGTAAAGAATAGGTGCCAAACTATAACTGACAAAATGATCAAAGTGCATCAAGGCCGAAGAAAATAAAGACGATAAGCCCATAAAAATCGGGCTCAAAAGCAGCAGCCGCGTTAAGGGCACGGCTAAGGCCAGTTGCGACTCGGAAAGGCCAGGGACAAAAGTCCGCATTAATTGCGAGGCAAAAATGAAACATACCAAAGAAAAAAGCGAAAGCATCACAAAAATAGCATTAATGACATAATTAGCCATTTCCCAAGCTTTTTCCTTACCCTCTTTGTGCCAATACTGCGCAAACACCGGTAAAAAAATTACCGATAGCCCACCGGCCACTAAAAAATTAAAAACAAAATCAGGAATTTTGAAAGCGGCGAAATAAATACCCGCCTGATCGGTAGTAGAAAAGGCCCGCGCAAAAAGGCCGTCACGCAACAGCCCTAAAAATCTACTGATTAATTGAGATACTGCTATTATTATAGCCCCCTGTGCAACTGTTTTGGTTTTGGAATTTAATAAAGCTTTAATCATTTTGCCCCCTAGTTTGGATTTGAGTTGCCGGCCGCCGCCGGCAAATATTTTTTATTTAGTCTTTTAGAAAAGCCTAAGCAAGTAATAAGCCG
>CAZQSQ010000005.1:8366-13529 GCA_964596325.1 uncultured Candidatus Saccharibacteria bacterium | reverse complement strand
CCGGCAAATATTTTTTATTTAGTCTTTTAGAAAAGCCTAAGCAAGTAATAAGCCGCTCCTGCTGCGCAGGAGACCTGGCGGCTTTTTCCCCAAGGTTGCCGGCCGCCGCCGGCAAATATTTTTTATTTAGTCTTTTAGAAAAGCCTAAGCAAGTAATAAGCCGAATTCTGTATTAAACAATCATTTGTCTGCCTTGCCAGTTACCTGACAGGTCAAGCGAGCTACTTTTTTTCATCCGCCCGAAGGAGAATGAATTTGCTCTTGCATCCAGTAAGGATTTGGCCGTTTCACCCTTGCATTACTACAAGGCTTTCCGCCAAAGGCGGACGATCGCGTCTTTCGTTGCGACCCGTCACTGTTCGCACCTCAACCCTCGCGGGCGACGGCTGTTAGCCGCTACTTTTTTAACCAACCTTTCGGCTGGTGAAAGTTCGGACTTTCCTCCCCCAATCTTGCGATAGAGAGCGATTGTTTGCTTGCTTAGGCAGTTTTAATATAACACAAAATTAACAAAAAGTCAAAATCAAATATCCCTATCCAAAGCGGCATTTACCAATTCGTCAGCTCGCTTATTTTTTTCCCTGGGGATATGCTTGTAACTAACCTGCAGGAATTTTTGCTTAAGGTTATAAACCTTAATAAACTCTTTCTGTAAATTTGCATCTTTGACTTTATATTCCCCTTTCAGCTGTTTAACGATTAATTCCGAATCAGCCTCAATTAAAACTTCAGCCTGCTTGGCCTTAGCGCCCAAAAGTTTTGCTAAAGCCTCCAAAGCGGAAACAACCGCACTATATTCGGCGATATTATTAGTTGCCTCCCCGATTGTTTTGCCATATTCTTTGACCACTTTTCCCTTGCCGTCTTTTATAACTACTCCGATGGCCGCTGGCCCGGGATTTCCTCTCGCCCCGCCGTCTGTGTTAATGGTTATCATAATTATGCTCTTTGAAAAATCCGATCAATTTCTTTTTTACCTTAACCGCGTTCTGATTTTTGAATTTGAAACCGCAAGCCGGCGGGTGCCCGCCATAGGTCCCCAATAATTCCTTGCAGGAGCTTAGCGCCTCCACTCCATTAAAACCCTTGGGCAAACGGGCTGAGCCAGTAGACTGTTGCCGATCGATGGCGTATAAAAAAACCGGAATGTGATATTTTTGCATTAGCTCTGAAGCCGCACTCCCCAAATGGATTAGCCTCCAACCCTTATCCCCTTCGAAAATAATATTATCCTTCTCTACCGCAGCCTCAAAGCGTCTGGAAACTTCCTCTACCACTAAACGCTTTTTCTCCGACTTTTCCTTGCTTCCCTTCAAAAGATTCTTAGCCCACTTTTCCGCCTCGCCCGAAGTTGTGGAGGCTAAAAGCAAATATATTTCATTAAGAGAACCAATATTCTCCGAACTGTTAAGCGAGCCGACAATTTTTGTTACTACTTCTGGCTTGCCGGAATTCTTGAATTCCACTAATTGCATCAGCTTGCGCAGCCCGATATTTTTTACCTCAGGCAAATGTTTTAAGCCTTTCTGGGTAATCTCCTCGTTTTCGCCACGGTCCGGAACTTGGTCGGCAATATTAGCCAGGGCGGTCCAGATATAAATTTCAGATATCTTTTTCTTGTCTTTGATTATTTCCTCGGCTAAACGCAAACAAAGCCCGGCATTTGAAAATTCTCGGAATTCATATTGCTCGCCGGGCTGGTGCGGATCTACAACAATCTCCGCCGCAGGCATTTTCTCCAGAACCCGATGGTGGTCAATAATAATACTTTGAAAGCCCAATTTTTTGGCTTGGGCCACTTCTTTGATATTGCCAATACCGCAATCAACCATGATTATCCAGCAAGGAGCATATTGGCGCAAATCTTTTAGTGCTTTTTTATTTAACCCATAACCGTCTTTGGAACGATTAGGAAAATATATTCTTAATTTTTCTTCTTTGCGATAGATCGCTGAGAGGCTCCGAAAAATTTCGCGCATAATCAAAACGCTGCTGGCCCCATCCATGTCAGCATCACCGTAAAGGATAACGCTCTTTTTTTCTTTAGCTATCTTTTTAATTAAAGCGGCAGTCTCGCGTAAATTCAATAATGAATTTTCAGCCATTATAATACCCCAAAGCTTTTAGCCCGGGCAATTCCACCCCCTCTACAAATTCGAGCATCGCGCCCCCGCCTGTAGAGATATAACTTATCGCATCCAGCAAGCCGTGATCTTTCAAAAAAGCATTTGTCTCCCCGCCGCCAGCCACGGAAAACGCTTGGCTTTCTTTTATAGCTTGGAATATCCTTAAAGTTCCTTTGGCAAAGTGTTCATCCTCAGCCAATCCCAAAGGGCCGTTAATAAAAACTGTTTTGGCGGTTTTAATCACTTCGGAAAACAATTTAACCGTCTCAGGGCCAATATCAAAAATAACCTCCTCCTTGCGGAGGGTACCTATTGGGCTGGTTCGCGAATAATTATTCCCGCCTTGAGCCAGCTTAAAAACCGCGTCAACCGGCAAATGAAGCTTAGGGTTGGTAATATCTATTTTCTTGGCCATTTCCAGAGCCTCACCCTGCGGCAATTCCCCAGAAATCGTCAAACCTTTAGCCTGCAAAACAACATTAGCAACATTACCGCCCAATAAAACATGGTCGGCTTTCTGTAAAAAATTATCAATAACTTTAACTTTGGTTTTCAATTTGGCACCCCCGATAATAGCGACCATGGGCCTTTGGGGATTATCCAAAACCTCGCTTAAAGTTTTAACCTCCGACTCGAGCAAAAACCCCGCATAAGATGGCAAAAACTCCGTAATAGCGGCAACCGAGGCATGTGCCCGGTGGCTCACCGCAAAAGCATCATTACAATAAATGTCCCCGCAAGAAGCCAAAATTTTGGCAAACTCCCGATCATTTGATTCCTCGCCCGGGTTGATCCTGATATTTTCAAAAAGGACTAATTCATACCCATTAGCCGGATTGGAAGCTTCTTTGCACTGTTGGGTAAAATCCTCCACAAAAACCACTTCCTTTTTTAAGACATTTTCCAAATATTCGGCTACCGGCCGCAAAGAGGGCGCGGGCGCTGTTTTATCCTTATTCTCCGAGCTGCAATGACTGATAATTATCAATTTAGCCCCTTTTTCCAGTAAATATTTTATCGTGGGTAAACTTTTGACAATACGAAAATCGTCAATTATTTTCCCATCCGAAGAAAAAGGAACATTGAGGTCACACCTTAAGATAATGCGCTTGTTGGCAACCTCCACATCTTTAATGTGTGCTAATTTATTCATAAAAATTGGGAGTTTTCATCTCCCAATCATTATAGCACAGTCTTATTTTTTTTCGAATTTCACTTTTTTGCCCGGTTCTAGCTTACCTTTTTGCGGCTCCTCCTCGGATAAATCAATATCGGGCATATCAATTTGAGAAACTTCCTCCCTGAACGGATAAGTATTATCCAAATCTTCATTTTCTTCTCCGGAAAAAGTTTGATGGTCTTCCAATTGTTCCTCATTATATTCCTCTGACTCGGGAACCAACCCCCCTTCACCCTTTTCGAACGCCCGCTCAATCAAGTCTTTTAGCGCATCGGTATCTACGGGTTTGCTTTGCCGTTTTTTGTCATCTTTTTCCTTGGGCATGAAAAACGGCATAGCCTCGCGTGACCCGATATTGGTCAAAGACATGTATTCCATTTTATTCTGCGGGCTCTGGGGCTTCTGTTTCCCTTCAATGACAGTCTTTAGACAGGTTTTGCAATAAAGCGGCCGGCTCGTATCCGGAACAAAGGGCACCTTGAAATCCTTGCCGCAAGAGGTGCATTTGGCATCATAAAGCTTAACGCCAGTGGGACTAATGGAACTTGGCTCTCCGGCACCCCGGCTAAAACCGCCGCCGCGCTCCCCGCCCTTGCTTTGTGGCATATCGGCCGGGCCCTTTTGAGCATTAGCCCAATCGGCAATACGTTTGTCCACTATCTCGCGGGGCGTGGCAAAATTCTTACGGGAAAATTCGATTATTTCATTCACATATGTTTTAGGCGGCGTGGGCCAAGGTGGCAAAGTATTAGCTGAAAACGGCGAGCCCGCCAGACCATCAACCATCAATTTCAAATAAATAGTATATTTGGGCAAAGTGACAAAATCTGCCGCCAAAAAAGTTGGGGCAAATTCTTTTTCCATGTGCTCAGAATCCTCGGCCCCAATCCTAAAAGTAACAAGCGTGCCCATGTTACCAAAGACAGCATCGCGCACAGTTTCTTCCATCTGGGCGATGTATTGGTGGGCCAAAATCAAGCACAAACGATATTTGCGCGCCTCAGACAAAATATTAACAAAGGCCTCAGTAGCAAAATTTTGAAACTCATCAACGTAGAGATAAAAATCACGCCTTTCTTTTTCAGGGATATCCACCCGGCTCATAGCCGCCAGATAAATCTTTGTAACCAACATCGCGCCAAGCAAACGGCTATTATCCTCACCCACGCGGCCCTTGGAAAGGTTAAGAATAATAATTTTTTCCTCATCCATCGCGTGTCGGATATCGATACTAGAATGGGGCTGGCCGACAATATTGCGGATCAAGGGATTAGAGATAAACTGGCCGATTTTGTTCTGAATGGCGGCCGTGGCCTCTACTTCGTAGCGCTGGTTGTAGCGGGCATACTCCTTGGTCCAAAAATTTTTAACCACCGGATCCTGAATGGAATTGACGACTTTTTCCCGATACTCCAAATCGGAAAACATCCAATTAATGCCTAAAAGCGTAGCCTCGGGGTAATCCATCAGGGCCAAAAGCGTATTGTTCAGAATATATTCCATGCGGGCACTCCAAACATCGGGCCAAATTTTCTTGAACACACCCATCAAGCCGGCGGTCACTAAATGCCTTTTGTCGATATCGACAGACTCCATGACATTGAAAGCGAAAGGATAATCGGTATCGGCCGGATTAAAATAAACAATATCTTTTATCCGGTTTTCCGGAACCATTTCAATGAGCCTCTCGGCCGCATCTCCGTGCGGATCAATGAAGGCCATACCATTGCCATTGATAATGTCTTGGATGGCCATGTTCTGCAAAAGCTCGGATTTACCCATACCGGTTTTTCCGATGACATACATGTGCCTTCTCCGGTCGTCAGGCTTGATACCGAATTTTTTAAGCTGCCCACG
>CAZQSQ010000005.1:0-8266 GCA_964596325.1 uncultured Candidatus Saccharibacteria bacterium | reverse complement strand
GGCCTTAAAATATATTGGATCTTAGTGCGCGTCTGCCCCCAAAAAAGAATACTGTTAAACCCGGCAAAGTGCTGGAAATAAGTGCGCGTAATTCCCCAGGTTCCGCTGTCATGGGGCAAAGTTTTATTAAAGAGATGAATAGTTCTTATCCAACAAAGATAGCTCCTCTTGGCA
This sequence comes from uncultured Candidatus Saccharibacteria bacterium, assembly GCA_964596325.1. Classification (GTDB taxonomy): domain Bacteria; phylum Patescibacteriota; class Minisyncoccia; order Minisyncoccales; family JAGOPM01; genus JBAZJI01. The sequence continues at coordinate 8,092 of CAZQSQ010000005.1, read as the reverse complement.
ATTTTCTCCTCGATAGCCTCTAGCAGCTCCCTTTCTCCAGGAGTTAAAGTCTTATCCTCCTTTTCTTCCTTTTTTTCATCGGGTTTTGGGGGAACATAAACCATGGCTGGACCGCCCAAAGCTTGGCTGGCCGCCGAACGAAAAGGGGTCGGCTCAGCCACCTTGCCCAAAACGGCCAGGATCGGATCGATTAAATCTTTTAGCTTAAAACCCTTAGTCGCTTCTTCCTTTTCCTTCCTTTTGGCATATTTATTTTTAACCCTCTCGGCATATTCGGCATATTTTATCTCATTGCCAAAAGGAATAAGGCCGAACTGTATCCAAAGCCTGTCTCCAGACTTTACCGAGCTCATGGCCTCCAATAGAGAATGAATCGGGTCAATCAAACGTTGCTCATCGATTTTTCCCATTTTCGGCTCAAAAAATTGTGAATATGTTTTAAGCGGCAAGGGGTCGTCTTTTAATAAACGGTAATCTTCCCCCTTGAGATCCCAAGTATCATTAGGCGCATCCCAAGGAATCTCTTTGGTATAATCTTCCACTTGGGAGATTTCCGCATCGGGATATTGGGCGTATAAATTAGATTCAAAAACTCCCCGAAATGATTTGGGGATGCGGGCATAAAAATGCACCTTGCCCGCAATAGTGGCAATTTCCAAAGCAAACCATCCCGGGCCACCGTAATGGGTAGGCATGCCTTCCAACCAATGCTCCCGCCAGTTAGCCGGAGTATAAAGCATACCCCAGATTCCGGAATAAAAATCTTCCATGGTTCGGAAAGTCTTAGCTAAGTTTTTCGGAGGTATAATTTCTAAAACAATAAAATTTTTGCGGAAATTTCCCAAACCCCAAAATTCATTCCACGACCAAAAATTATAATAGTCGTAAAGCTTATATTGCAAATAAAAAGGCATCGGCACCCACCACCAGTACCAGATTACCCGTAAAACAAAATAATAAATTTGTCCCAGCCACTCAAGTATCATACTTTAATGGAACTGAAAAAGACCATATTCCTTTATGAATGAATAAATATAAATAGCGCCGACAAGAGAAAGAGTTATAAGTAATGCCGGCATAAAATAATTCAAAAACTGTATCCAGGTCACGAAAAATGCCGGCTTGAAGAATTTTGGATCGTCGGGGCTCCCCGCGGTCCATGCGTACATTAAGGCAAAGAACACAAACCAGAAAATCACGGCCAGTACGCTCAAAATTATGACGCCTATGGCCAATATGGTCATTGTTTCGCGGGGAGATCCCCGCTTTTTTAGGGGCTACAAAGCGGATAAAACGCTTAGGCCTTCAAAATATATTTACCGTCCTGATCTTTCAGGAAAAATCCTTTATCGGAGAGGTTTAAGAGGATGGTAGATTTTTTTACCTGCCTCTGGGCCAATACTTTCTCGATGAGCTCATCCTTGGAGAGTCCACGCCTTTCTTTTTTCAATGACTCAACCAAAATATCCTTAACCCAACCGGGTTGATAGCCCCATTCCTTTAAGGCGTAAATACCCCGGCCAATCAAAACGAATTCCGGATTACGAATAAGCTCATTGTGAACGGACTGCAATAAAATCGCCTTCTCTCCGCCAGTCAGGCTCTTGGTAATCATATCATAGATTTCAGAAAAATGCAGCGGCTTATTCAACTTCTTCAAAGCCAAGAAAGCTTTGTCCCTAATATTGCGCGGATTTACTTCCGGCCAAGAGGCCAAACCATAAAGCCCTTCACTATTCACCAGCACTTCAGAGGAAATGCTGATATAATTATTCAAAACGAAATCAGAAAGCCCGGTTTCGTATTCGCTCAATTTGCAAGGAGCGCCTTTGGTCTTGAGATACTTAACAAAACCCTCCACAGTCTTTTTGGCTTCCTTGACCGCATTATCGTCGGTATACCAAAAAGCCACATATTCTTTATTGGCAGAAGAGAACTTGAAATTCTCATTGAGATTCAACAGGAAAAGAACATGGTTCTGGTTGTCTTTACCACCCCATTTTTTGAGGATTTCCTCTTCAAGCATCAATCCGCCGAATTGTTGCATCTCCTCGGCGAAATACTTGAAAATCTCCTGTAATTGCGCCCCTTTGTTTTCCTTTATTTGCTTTAAGGCGCGCTCTTGGATTTGCCTTACCCGTTCACGGGTAATCTTGAAATCCTCCCCGATTGACTCGAGGGTTTCGGGCTCGCTGGCGGCAAGGCCGAACCGGCGCACGATCACCTCTTTGGCGCGGGACTGTACGCCATCCAAGAGGGATTTGCAAATTTTTGCATAATTGAAGTTCATGGCTTTATTTTTTATTTTTTGTTATAGCACCTCCTTGCTTGGCCACAAAGAGAAGTAGGGGGCTAGCAATAAAAATGGAGGAATATGCCCCTAAAAATATTCCCACTAAAAGGACCAAAGAAAAATAGCGCAATTCGTCACCACCTTGGGTGTATAAGACAATCAGAGGAAGCATGGTGGTAAGCGTGGTCGCTAAAGATCTCCACCAAGTTTCGTTAATGGAACGGTTCATTGTTTCTTCAACAGTTGGGCCGGGCTTGCGCAAAAGATTTTCCCTTATCCGGTCATAAACAATAATCGTATCGTTAATAGAGTAACCGAAGATAGTCAGCAAAGCCGCCACGATCGGCAAACCGAATTGAACATTATAAAAATGTCCTAAATAACTCATAATTCCGATAGGAATGATAACATCATGGCATAAAGCCAAGGCAGCCGCGATTCCGTAATACCAAGAATTAATATACCGGGATACGCCACGAAATGACATGGCAATAAAAGCAATAGCCACGATTATAGAGATAACGATCGCCCAAATGGTTTTATTGGTAATGATGTTGCCCACAATAGGATCGATTTCTTCAATGTAGGTCTTTCCTTCATCAATAGGGGCGACTTCATTGAGAGATTCTTTAATAGCGACTTTTTCCGCCTCATTTTTCATTCCCTTATAAGAAATCTCCACTCCCTTGTCCCCGATCAGGCGCATTTGCTCATTAAGTTTGAATGATTCCAGAGCTTGGGTAATCTTAGCATTCTCCGGCCGCTGATTTTGAAATTCTACTTTCAAAACACTGCCCGGGCTGAATTCAATACTGTAATTTAAGCCCCACATCGCAAAGAAAACGATGGAAACGATGACAGCCGCACCCGAGATGGCGAAGAAGATATTTTTGAGTTTCAAGAAATTAAAATTCATATTATTTCCAAAGCCATTTTACTTTATCCAGCCCCATGTCGCAGACTATTTCCATTAAAGCTCTAGTCACAAACAAAGCGGAAACCATGCTGAAAATAACACCCGCAGTCAGGGTAGCGCCAAAGCTCGCCAAAAAGGCCACCTGCGAACCGATTAAAATTATACCGGAAAATATCGTAGTCAAATTACCGTCCCGAATAGCCGGCCAAGCGCGCTTAAAGCCTTCTTCCATGGCGGTGCGGAAATCCTTTCCCTGGGCCAGCTCTTCCTTCATACGGGCAAAAATCAAAATATTAGCGTCCACGGCCATACCAATGGTCAAAATAAATCCACCGATACCCGGTAACGTCAAAGTAAATCCCGGCCAAAATTTGAAATAGGCCAAGTTCATTAAGAAGTAAACGCCCAAAGCGAAAGAGGCCAAAAATCCCGGGAATCTATAGAAAACCAGCATGAAAAGTATAACCAAAATAAATCCGATTAAACCGGCAAACAACACATCGCGCAGGGATTTTTCGCCCAAAGTAGCGCCCACGGTCTTTTCGGAAAGCTTTATAACTTTGACAGGAATGGCGCCCTCATTTAAGTTGCGAGAAAGTTCTTTGGCGGAGTCGATATCAAAGCTGCCGGAAATAACGGCATTGCCCCCGGAAATTTTATCCTTAACTCTAGGAGTGGAAATAGGAGAACCATCGACGAAAATCGCCAAGACTTTCCCTTTGTTTTTCTCAGTTAATTCTTCGAAAATTTTCGCACCCTCGGAATCAAATTCCAAAGATACAACAGGATCATTATTATTCTGATCAATCTGAACCCGAGAATTCTTAAGGTATTGCCCACTCAGACGAGTCGGCGAATAAAGCATATCAAAAGTGGTAGTGCCATTGATCATTTCTTCTATTAGCTGCTCTTGGGTTTTTCCTTCGGTTAGCTTCTCGTATTCCGGACTTTGCTCCCTAAATTCCAAAACCGGGATTTTACCGATTTCTTCTTGAGCGGCAGCAGAATCCATTAAGCCGGCAATCTTTACACTCAAATGATAGGCCTCGCCCTCTTTTTGGATTTGAATTTCTGGCTCACTTGTTCCCAGTGTCCGATTAATAATTCTCTTTTCAATAACGCTCTTTAATCCTTCCATTTTTTCACTGCGCATATCCGAAGCAGTGCCAGCCGGAATATTGGCTTGGTATAAAAGCTCTGTTCCGCCCTTCAAATCAAGGCCAAAACGGTAGCCCAAGTCGTCCATTTTCATTTTACCAAAAGCCGCTTGCATCAAATTCTGCGGCCGAGTGGAGCCCAAATCATATCTAGCAATCTTGAGGCCAAAAAACGACCAAAAGGTGAATATGGCAACAATTACAAGGGTTAAAATAGTGGTTATTTGTCTCTTGTTCATAGCGTTTTAGAATTACATATTATGCTTAAAAAGTCAATAGTGGCTTAAACTTCTGGCTTATCTTGCCAATCAAGCCCCATGGCACTTCTTAAATTTTTTGCCCGAACCGCAAGGGCAAGGATCATTGCGATTTACCCCCTCAAAACCCTTTATATTATTGGATTTTTTAGGCTCGGGGGAACCCTGGGGAGTATTTTTGGCCCCTTCCATCTCGGTTTTGGCCTCCCCATCCTTGAGGGCGGTTTTAACAGCTAAAAACGAATCTAAAATAGAGGCAGTCATGGTCTTGACCAATCTGTCAAAAGCCTGCTTGCCTTCCCTCTTATATTCGATTATTGGATCTAATTGGCCAAAAGCTCGGATACCTACTGATTCGCGCAAATGGTGCATGGTTTCCAAATGCTCAATCCAGAGAGAATCCATTACCTTCAAATACACAAAGCGCACGGTAAAAAGGCGCTTGCCCTCCTCTATTTGGGATATTTTTTCATCTATAATTTTAGAATCTACTCCAACCTTACCACCAATCTCTATTAAATCTTTTTTCAAATCCTCCAAGCTCGCCTCTACGGCTTTGCGGCGCTTGCGGTAAAAATATTCCCGATGGGCATTCATCACATCGTCGTATTCGAGCAAATATTTGCGGGAATCAAAATTAGCGGCCTCCACCTTGCTTTGGGCCGATTCGATACTTTTCGAAATTAAGCTTGATTCAATCGGTTCATCTTCGGGGAATTTCAAACTCTCCATCATATTTTTCACCGACTCCCCGCCAAAAATCCTCATTAAATCATCTTCCAAGGATACAAAAAAGCAGCTCTCCCCCGGATCGCCTTGGCGCCCAGAGCGACCGCGTAGCTGATTATCAATGCGCCGCGCTTCATGGCGCTCGGTCCCAATAACATAAAGCCCGCCCGAATCTTTGACGGTCTTTGCGTCTTCTTCCTGGGGAGGATTGCCTCCCAAAATAATATCGACGCCGCGGCCTGCCATATTAGTGGCAATAGTCACGGCTCCCGGAGAGCCGGCTTGAGCGATAATTTGAGCCTCTTTCTCATGGTTCTTAGCATTCAAAATTTGGTGCCTTATCCCTTCCACTTCCAACATCTTGCCCAAATACTCACTCTTATCTATTGAACGCGTTCCAACCAATATCGGTTGTTTCTTTTCGTGGCGAATTTTTATTTCCCTGAGCAAGGCCTTTAGCTTCCCCTGCTCGGACTTAAAAATCTTATCCGGAACGTCCTTGCGCTGAACCGGCTGATTGGTAGGAATGCTCACGACATCGACTTTATAAACTTTATCGAATTCCTCGGCCGAAGTTTGGCCGGTTCCCGTCATGCCTGAAAGCTTTTTGTATTTACGGAATAAATTTTGAAAAGTGACCGTGGCCAAAGTAACGCTCTCTGGCCTTACTTCTACCGAAGGGTTGCCGAAAACATGCTCCTTAGCCTCAATGGCCTGATGTAAGCCCTCTGACCAGCGCCGGCCCGGCATCAGCCGACCCGTAAATTCATCGACAATGACAATTTCATTATTGCGAACAACATACTCCCGATCCAAACGATGGAATTCTTTGGCCTTGAGCGCATTTTCCAAACGGTGAATAGTCTTAAAATCAACTTCCTGCCAAGGATCAAATCCCAAAATCCTCGTCACATTATCTTCGCCGCTTTGGGTAAATTTCAAGCTCTTGGATTTTTCATCAATCTCATAATCGGAAGGCTTGACTAAATCCTTGGCAACTTTGGCGAATTTATAATAACCCTCCGGGGGTTCCGGCAAGACTCCCGAAATTATCAAAGGCGTGCGCGCCTCATCAATTAAAATAGAATCAACCTCGTCAACGATGGCGAAATTAAAATTTTGCGCCAAGGCTTCCGAGCAATCATAAATCATATTGTCGCGCAGATAATCAAAACCGAACTCATTATTGGTGCCATAAGTAATGTCACAACTGTAAGCTTCTTTTTTGCTGCAAGCCCGCAAATAATCCTCAACCACATAAAACCCGCCCAATTCGTCCCGGATATTTTCCTTATTTTCTTCGGGTTTTTTATATTCCGGATCGTAAATAAAAGTCTGTTCATTATTAAGGCAAGAAACCGTCAAACCTAAAAAACTATAAATCTGCCCCATCCAAACCGCATCGCGTCTGGCCAAATAATCATTAACCGTCACTAAATGCGCCCCCTTGCCTTCAAGAGCATTGAGATACATGGCCAAGGTAGCGGTCAAAGTTTTTCCTTCTCCGGTTTTCATTTCTACCACATGGCCTCGATGCAAAAAAATGCCACCGATAAGCTGGCAATCAAAATGTCTTTTTCTGAGTGTTCTTTTGGAGGCCTCGCGCACAACCGCAAAGGCCTCGGGCAAAATTTCATCAAGAGTCTGCCCGCTTTTCAACCGAGCGCGAAATTCCTGAGTCTTATTTTTAAGCTCTGAATCGCTTAATTTAACTAAACCACTTTCAAGAGAATTTATCCGCTCCACGAGCGGTAATACTTTAGAAACCAATTCTTCGTTTTTGTTCCCGAATAATTTGGTGAAAAAATTCATGTTATGAAAAAAATTAATCCTCACTATCCGCTAGCCAGAAAACATTTTTTCGTATCTGAAAAGTTATAACACAAGACGATAAGCATTTCAAGAGGCAAAATAATCTGACAAAACGCAAAATAATCGGCAAGTTTTACGCCTTGTTCTTAAAATCAAAAACGGCCAGTGCCGATAGACATGCTGACCGTTTTTGTCTTAACGAAAGTCCTTAGCGCTTCTTCTTCTTGGCAACTTTCTTCTTAGAGGTCTTTTTGGCTTTTTTCTTTTTGGCCATAATATTTTTATTAATTTTAATTTGTTACCCGCAGGCGACCAAGCTGCACACAACAAATTACTTTTCAAATAATTTTCGCATTTTAATGCACGCTTGTCAAAAACTTTTCCACATTTTTTTCAAAATTAAAAAAATATTTTGCTTTTGCAAAAAAATCACCAGTTCTGGGTGATTTTTTTAGAGAATAATATTTTCGTACTCCAACTCTATACCGAATTTTTTTTTGACTTCGCTTTTGGCCAACTCACCCAGAGCTAAAACATCCTTGGCGCTGGCTGCATCCTTATTGATAATAAAATTAGCATGCTTATCCCAAATCATTGCCCCGCCCATTACGCGGCCTTTCAGGCCGCATTGCTCGATTAAGGCTCCCGCAAAATTCCCCGGCGGATTCTTAAATACGCTCCCGGCTGTCGGGAAATCGTATTGGTGCTTGGCCATACGGTCGGCCAAATACTTATCTACTGCCTTGGCGATATTTTCGGACTCGCCCATAGTCGCCTTAAGGCGCACACTAACAATAATCAAATTTTTCTCTTTTTTGAAAATACTTTCCCGATAAGCAAAAGTGCAATCTTGTTTGGATAAAACTTTTAACTCGGCCCGGCTCATATCAAAGACCTTAACGCTCTCTACCCGATCTTGCATTTCGGT
>CAZQSQ010000004.1:63534-73318 GCA_964596325.1 uncultured Candidatus Saccharibacteria bacterium | reverse complement strand
ACCTTAGAAACTTTCATTCCAAATTCTTTGCCCTTAAGCGCTTTTTTAATCTTCTCGTGATTATACTGCATAGAAGTTATTACCTGCTTAAAGTCCGTATCCTCTCCGCCCACAAAATGCAGCTTATCTTTTAACTTCAAATCTTTTTTGGCCTTAACCACTGCCACTTTTAGCTTGTCAAAATAGTGCGTCACTACTCCCACAAGCTTCTCCCCTTTTAGGGGCATGGGTTTAACCTTAATTTCTTTAACTGTCTTTTTAACTTTTTTGGCCGTCTTTTTAACTTTCTTTTTTATAGCCATACTTTTTATTTATTTTTTCTTAGCTAAAGCAAAAATACTCATAGCGGTGGGCGGTTTGCCCTCTTTCCAGACTTTTATAACCTCTAAGCCGCTTTTTTTCAAAAGATTGGCTAGTTCATTTTCTGTAAAACAATGAAAATAGCGATAAGCCACGACTTTTTGTTCAGAGTTTTTCCAAGGATACATAATATCCCCAAAATCCATTTTATTTTGCCCCAAAAATTTCCAAAAAGTATTTTTGGCTAAAATCGAAGCGGCCTCTGGGATTATTTTCAAGTCCCATACCCGAAAAAGCATTTTGCCATTAGGCTTCACAACCCTCATTTGCTCTTTGATAAAGCGCGAGCGCAAATCATTGCCGGGAATATGATGAGCCACTGAAATGGAAAGTAAATTATCGAAATAATTATCCTCAAAGGGCAGCCGCAAAACATCCCCCTCATAAAAACGGCCTTGCGGGTATTTTTCCGTCGCCAACTCGATTAATTTTTTAGAGATATCCAAACCGTAATAATCGATGCCATAAGAAATCAATGCCTCAAAAACCGCCCCAGAGCCGCAACCGGAATCAAGCACTTTGCCTGTAGGTTTTAACTGGGCAATAGCCTCGCGCAGATAGGTTGACAAGTTAAGCCTTGTTCTTGCATAATCAGGAGCAATAAGGTCATAACTTTTCTGGGTATCTTTGAGGATTTTTTCCTGTAATTTCTTATCCATAAATGGAAAATTTAATCGAACAAGCTGTCAAAAATTTTATTAAATCTCGGAGCCAAAACGCCGAAGATTTGGCGCGGTTCAAACGCGAATTTTCACGCCAGCATAAAGTTAAAAATCTCTCCAATGTTTCGCTGCTTTCAGCATACCATAAACTGCTTAAAACTGGCAAAATCAAGGATAACCCGGCCATTAGAAAACTTTTTGTCAAACGCCCGATACGCTCACTTTCAGGCATTATAAACATTTCTGTTCTAACTAAACCCTACAAGTGCCCCGGAGCGTGCCTTTACTGCCCGCAGCAAAGCGGCATGCCCAAAAGCTACCTCAAGGGCGAACCGGCCGCACAAAGAGCCTATGATCTTAAATTTGACGCTGCCAAACAAGTTTTCCAAAGACTAGAAGTCTTAAGCCAAAGCGGGCACGCCACGGACAAAATTGATTTGCGCATTATTGGCGCCACTTGGAGCGCTTACCCTAAAAAATATCGCCAAGATTTTATTAAAGCCTGTTTTGCCGCTTGTAATGTTTGGCCCAATAAAAAAGCCTTGAATAAAATGCTGGCTTTGCCTTTAGAAAAAGTACAAACCAAAAATGAAAAAGCCAAACATAAAATAATTGGCATTGCCATTGAGACCCGACCGGATTGCATTAATGTAAAAGAAATCAAATTTTTGCGCGAATTGGGCGTGACTAAAGTAGAGTTAGGCGTCCAATCCATTTATGATGATGTTTTAGAGCTGAACAAACGCGGACATTTAAGCGACAAAACAATTTTGGCGACAAAACTTTTGCGTGATGCCGGTTTCAAAATCGCCTACCAAATGATGCCCAACCTGCCCGGCTCTAATTTCCGCAAAGATTTACAAATGTTTGAAATCCTTTTTAATGATAGCCGCTTCCAACCTGATTTTTTGAAAATCTATCCCCTGGCCGTCTTAAAAGAGGCGCCACTTTACAAACTCTGGAAAAATAAAAAATTTAAGTCTTATACCCTTAAAGAACTGAGCACTCTCTTGGCCCAGATAAAATGCAGTCTCCCCTATTATGTCAGGGTAGAGCGGGTTATCCGCGACATCCCCTCGCAATATGCATTAAATGATGCCGCTAAAGTTACCAATTTGCGCCAGCATATTTTGGCGGATTTGAAGAATAATAATAAGGTTTGCCACTGCATTCGCTGCCGCGAAATTAAAAACGAAGAGCTCAAAGAAGGCGCTTTGGAACTTTTTATTGAAAAATACCAAGCCGGCGAAGGCCAAGAATTCTTTTTATCTTTTGAAAACAAAGAGCGCACCAAGTTGGCTAGTCTTTTAAGGCTGCGCTTTAGCTACAACCAAGTTTTGCCCGAGCTTAAAGATTGTGCTCTGATACGCGAAGTCCATACCTATGGCCAACAGCTGGAAGTTTCCAAAAAGGAAAAGTCTGCCAGCCAACACAAAGGTTTGGGCAAAAAACTTCTAGAAGTTGCACAACAAGTCGCCCAAAAGAACGGTTATAAAAAAATCGCGGTTATTTCCGGTGTCGGAGCCCGCGACTATTACCGCAAATTCGGCTACAAACTTGTGGGGACTTATATGATTAAGGAATTATAAATCATTCCTTAATCTTTTATATTCCTGCTTTACTACTTCCCTGTCATCCCAGGGAATTTTTTTGCCTTTCTCCTCAATCGTTGGCTCACAGCCCTTGCCCGTAATAACCACGACATCGCCGGGTTGCGCCAAGGATAGAGCCATCTTGATAGCTTCGCGGCGGTCGTATATTTTTTTAGCCTCGCGCGCCTTGACCCCTTTGGCCACATCCTCGATTATCTGCAGCGGGTCTTCCTCAAAAGGATCTTCATTGGTGATAATAATTTCTTCAGCATACCTGTCGGCAATTTCGCCTAAAGCCGGGCGTTTCCATTTATCGCGCCCACCACCCGCCGAGCCTAAAACCGCAATCAATTTTTTGGCCTGCGGCTTTAAGGTTTTATATAAAAGCTCCAAAGCAATAGGCGTAAACGCATAATCAACAATCACTCGAAAAGGGCTATCCATTACCTCTTCACCCCGGCCGTCAATCTTTTTAAACTTAAATAAAATATTGCTTAAACGCGGCAAATCAATGCCCTGTTCCAATAAATAAGCAATAACGGCCAAGGCATTATAGCCGTTATATTCCCCGACTAAATTAACATCAAACTGCTGCTCTTTTATTTTGAACTCTACCCCCATAGTCCCAACCTTAAAATCGTCAGCTTTGATTATTTTATCCAAGGCGGGCTTTTCGTTTTTATCATCCACGCAATAGCCGATTTTCTGCCGAGCTGCAAAATCCAAAAAATATTTTGCCTCCTTGTCGTCAGTATTTATGATATGCAGAGCCTCTGGCGTTTCTTTGAATAGCTTGCCCTTGGCGTTCTTATAATTTTCAAACCCGCCGTGCGCCTCAATATGTTCAGGGCTCAAATTAGTAAAAATAACCGCATCAAAATCCACAAAAGAATGGCGGCTTTGCTCTATCCCCTGCGAAGTAATTTCTAAAACCGCATATTGGCAATTCTGTTCTTCCGCTTCTCTTAAAAATTTTTGCACAAAAAATCTTCCCGGCATGGTCATGCGCGTTTTGTTGGGGCGAAAATTATCCCCTAAGCGGAATTGGATAGAAGAGGCGCTGGCCACACGAAAACCCGCCTCTTTAAGCGCGAAAGAAAGCATTTCCACCACTGTGGTTTTGCCATTGGTTCCGGTTACACCAATTACTTTGAGCTCCCGCGAGGGATTGCCATAAAGGCGCGAGCCAATACACGCCAAACAAAAATGATAAAAATTCACCAAGGATTTGGGAAGATATTTGCTGATAGTCATCTTATTTGCCGATATTTTTCAAACACCATTTCACTTTATCTTTTATGCCTTCGACTTCTTTAGGAATATTTTTCACCAGCTCTCCGGCATCTTTAGCCTCAAAACCCAAGGAGACGAGCGTGTCGATTATCTTCTTTTCTTCCGGAGAAAACGCTTTTTGGCCCGCCTTCAAAGAGCTGATTTTACCGCTTAATTCCAAAATAACTTTCTGAATTTTTTTAGTTCCCACCCCTTTAATTTGAGCAAAAAAACCTTCATCGTTACGCTCGATTGCTTGGCGTAAATCATCAAGAGTCCCAAGCGAGGCGACTTTTAAGGAAGCTTTAGGGCCAAAGCCGGAAATGCTGCTTAGGGTTTCAAAAAGCTCCAAGCCACTCTCCTCGCAAAAGCCATATAATTCAAAGCCATCCCGTTTAATTTCCAAGCTCGTATAAAGCTCGGTTTGCACGCCTCGCGAGAGCTTATTTAGATCCCTTTCGGGCATAAAAACCTTAAAACCAATACCATTAGCCTCCAAAACAGCATAGTTTAAGCCTTTAGAAATGATTTTGCCCTTCAGGTAAGAAATCATGGCTTAATTATAATAAAGTTTACGCCCTAAAAGCAATCTCTTCTTCCCCTCTTGCTAAATCTCGATTTATATGTTATTTTATTGGTAAACAGATATGCCGATTACAACTTCAGCTAAAAAGGCTCTGAGGCAAAACTCGAAGGCTAGACTCGTTAACGCCAAGCAAAAGCGTGAGCTCCATGATTTGGAAAAAGAAATCATTGATTTATGCTCCGCCAACAAGGATGAGGCCAAAAAACTCTTTCCTAAATACATGAAGCTTGCTGACAAGATGGCCAAAAGGAATATTATTGCCAAAAATGCCGCCGCCCGCAAAAAGGCGCGCATTGCCAAAAAGCTCAAATAACTTCAAACTAAAAATCCCTCCGCCAAGTGGCAGAGGGATTTTTTAGACCATATTAACAACAAGCTCCAGCACTAATTCCGGGTCCATTTGCCCGGTTTTTGCCTGTATATCCAAGTCGAGTAATTTCTTATAAATATCTTTTAATTGCAAAAGACTATAGTCGTGCGCTTTCTGGGCGGCCTTCTGGGCAACAAAAGGGTGCATCTTAAGCTCGGCTACGGCTTCGTGCTGACCTAAACCGCGCTCCTGTAAATCTTTTATAACCAACACATTGCGGATTTGAGAGGCAATCATACCAAGCATTGCCTGTGGGCTTTCCCCATTTTTCAAGTGCCGGCGCAAAAGCGACATAGCCTGAGCCTTATCCCCTCCTAACAGCGCGTCCATGGTTTGGAAAATATTTAGCTGCACATTGACCTTAACCATTTTCTGACAATCTTCCAGGGAAATTTCTTGGCCATCTTTATAAGCCGCTAATTTTTGCAGCTCGTGATAGAGCAACCAAGTATCATGGCCGCAATTAGCCGCGAGAAATTTCACAGCCAGGCTTTGGGCCTTAGCTCCTGCTTCCTTTAGCTCTGCAATAATCCACTTTTCTAAAGGCAAACCGGAAAGCTGCTTGCATTCTTTAGTTTGGGCGGTTTTTTGTAAATAAGTCAAAACAGCATCATTCTTGCGCGGCATTTGCGATTCAAAAAACACCACAATATTATCCGTATCCTCTAAAATATTCTTGCGCTCTTTTTGAAATTTCTCCTTAAAATCAGCATCAATATTAGCTATCAAATCGTAAGCCACACACAGTTTTTTCGAGCTAAAAAGCGAATCGCTGCGCAAAATTTCTTTGAAATATTTGAAATCTATTTTTTTGGAAAAATCCAAAATCTCCAAAGGCAAATTTTTATTTTTAGCCTGCAGCTTGGAAATAAGGGCAGAAAGCTCCCTCCTGGCTTCAAAATTATTTTCTCCAAAAATCAGGTAAACCATACTTATTACGGCTTTTGGCAGTGTGGGCAAAACCGGGCTGTCCGGCCGCCCACCTTAACTGTATTTAATTTATTTTTACAACGAAAGCAAATCAGCTTATCCCGGCCGTAGACCTTTCTGGCTACATCAAAATTGCCCCTCTCCCCCGAGGTGTCGCGGTAATCCGAAAAACTTTCACCTCTAAGCTCCACTGCTTTTTTTAGGATGGCAATGCAATATTTATATAAATCTTTCAGCTGAACTTTAGATAGGGTTGAAATTTTCGCCAAGGGATGGACTTTAGCCGCCCACAAAATTTCATCTGAATAGATATTGCCGATCCCGGCAATAATATTTTGGTCCATCAGTACTTGTTTTATTTTGCCTTGCGGCTTTTGGCTTAAAACCTTTTGGAAAACCGCCAAAGTAAACCCGGGCTTAAGAGGATCGGGCCCGAGCTGCAAATCTTTTTTCTCGGCTAAATCTTGGGCATTAAAAATCTCCAATTTGGCAAATTTCCGGATATCCGTTAGGGCCAACATGCCATTTTTATCCAAAAAAAACATGACGTGGACAAATTGGTTCGTCCAATCATCTTGAAGTGGACCAGAATTTAATGAGAGCCACTTCCCATTTTTTAGCTCCCATTGCCCGTAGAGCAAGTGCCCGGTCATTTTCATATGCGCCAGCATAATTTTGCCGTCGCTTAAATGAAACAAAATATTTTTGCCCAGCCGCTCTATTTTATTTATCTTTTTGCCCTTTAACTCTTTTTTGAATCTTTCATATTTAGGATTCTTAAAAAGTTTGGGAGCATCGGTCCAAATATCAACAAAGGTCCTGTGAAGGACCTTGTGATTAAGCTGGGTCACTATTGTTTGAACTTCAGGAAGTTCAGGCATAGAAAATTACTTTTTCAAAATGCCCTTTACCTTCTCGATGATTTCGGAAGGCGTAAAGTGCGCTTTGATCATAAAATCAATGGCGCCAAGTTTCAAGCCTTTCTCAATATCCTCCTTTTGCCCCAAATTAGACAGAATAACGACAGGGATGGCAGCAGTTTTAGCATCCTCCTTCATCTTGGCTAAAACATCAAAGCCGCCGATGCCTGGCAAAATTAAATCCAAAAGCACAATATCAATGCCGGGTTCCTCTTGGGCCTTTTTTAATCCCTCTTCCCCGTCCACCCCTTCAACCACTTCAAATCCTTCATTAAACAGCTTTTTGACGATAAGCTCCCGTAAAAAGCTGTCGTCTTCTATGATTAAAATTTTTGCCATATTTTTGTAATTAAACTTTTCCTATTTGGCGAATTACTTTATCAATTACTTCCTCAGGGTCAAATTCGGTTTTAACCAACCAATCTACCGCGCCTAATTTTTGCGCCCTTTCCAGTTCCACCGGCTGCCCGGAATTAGAAACAATGATAATCGGAATCTTATTAAGCTCAGAATCAACTTTTATTTTTTCCAAAACTTCAAAACCGTTTACCTTAGGCATTATAATATCAAGCAAAATCAAATCGGGCTTAAAACTTTTAGCCTTAGTTAAACCCTCCTGCCCATCTAAGGCCACCTCGGCCTCGTATCCCTCGTCCTCCAATTTATTTTTTAGCAGCTTAGAAAGGATTTCCTCGTCTTCAATTATTAATACCTTTTTGGGCATATTTGTCTTATTTTAATGAAAATGCGTCTGGTTTGCAAATGTCTTTAAGAATTCGCCGGCAGAGTGAAATAAAAGGTTGTCCCCTGTCCTTCGATAGAATCAAACCAAATCCGGCCACCATGCGCCTCAATGATATTTTTAGTTACAAACAATCCCAAGCCCGAACCGGAAGTTTCGCGGCGCAAAGCATTGGAGGAGCGGTAGAATTTCGTAAAAATCCTGCTCTGCTGCTCTTGGGGAATCCCGATACCCGAATCCCGGACAGAGCATTCTATCTCCTTGGCGCTTGGGTTAAATTTTAAGAACATTTCCACCAGCCCGCCCTCGGGCGTATAATTCATGGCATTTTCTACTAAATTCTCCAAGGCAATCCCGATTTGTTCCTTATCCAAGGAAATCAAAGGCAGAGTTTTTTCCGGCTTATGAAAAACGAATTTTAATTTTTTGGTTTCCGCTAAACTTGAATGCTGCTCAAAAACACTCTTAGCAATATCCTCTAACTGGATCTTTTCCATTTTTTGCGTAAAGCGCCCCTCTTCGATACGTGAGACATTGAGCAAATCATTGACCACCCTGATTAATCGCTCAGTGGAAATAAATCCTTTATTCAAATATTCCCCTTGCTCTTTGGTAACTTTCCCCCAATCGCCGTCGCGCATCATTTGAAAAATCCATTTAATAGCGGAAAGCGGCGTGCGCAGTTGGTGGGCGGCAATAGAAACAAATTCGCTCTTGGTGCGCTCAACCATCTTTTCTCTGGTGATATCATGGAAAGATACCAGCTTGGCCCCAACCTCCTCGCCCTTCTTAATATATATGGAAGAAACTTCCAAAATTAAATTCTCCCTGATTGGAACTTCTTTGCGGTAAAAAGACTCCACTCCTTTAGGAAAAATCTGGCCCAAAAAATTCAAAGCGGGCTCTTGGATTAATTGTGAAAGTTTTTTCTCCAAAATGGCCTCCTTTTTCAGCTCAAAAAAAATTTCAAATTGCGGATTTACTAAAGAAACTTTGTCGTCTTTATCAAAGACAACCACTCCGTCGGCAAACCCATTAATAATAGCTAAAGTCTTATCGCGCTCAGAAATCGCTAAATCGCGGGAATTAGTGGCATCCTCAGAAAGGTTTAGAAGGGCTTTTTTGAAATTTTCAATTTCTTCAGACTTAAGTTGTAAATCCTTAAATTGGTCTTCTAGCTCCTTTTGGCGGGCTTTAACCTCCCCTTCCAAAAGGCCAACGCGCTGAGATTTAATCATGGCATATTTGTAATCCTGCGCCATCTTATTAAATCCCAGGGCAATCTGCGCGATTTCGTCCCCGCCCTCAATACGTAATTTGTAATCCAAATTTCCCGAATTAATCTTTTTTACCCCTTTATCTAATTCGGAAATCGGCCCCAAAATCCTGAAAATGAAAATGACTGCTAAAATAAAGAGCAGGATCATGGCCGGGATAATAAAAGAAAAAGTCTTAATAGTGCTGCTCACTACCTGATCCATGACCGGCCCATAAGAAATATAATAAATAAGGGTATATTTGTGGAAGCCCAGCTCCTCAATAATCGGATAAACCAATTTAATGACTAATTCCCCTTGGTTGATGGTTTTAATTTTGGACTGGGTAATAACATCTAAAACGTCCTTATCCGAGCCACTTAGAGTGCGAAAGTCTTTGCGCGAAACATCTTTAGTATCAAATAAAATATTGCCTTTAATATCAACCATTTTCACCGATTCAACGACCGGCATGGTAGCTAGTAATTTTTTCGAGTCCGTCTGAAAATTTTCGAAATCGTTAAGGTAGTATTTAGTGTAAGCATCAAGAAAACCGTTGGCGGAAAATTCCGCATAATTCTTTATCTTATCGTTTTCCTTGGCTATTAATTGATTGCGGAAAACATAAACCCCGGCCGCCACTTGGGCTAGGACCGCCACCAAGACAAAGCCGATTAAAAATACCAATAATTTGTATCTAAGACTTGAGGGCATTTTTAAGTCTCTTTCGACTTTAATTTATCCAGCTCTTTTTTGATTTCCAACATCCGCACTTCCCGGCCAACCATTAACTTGTTGGCACGCTCCAGTTCTTCTATCTTTTTTTGCAGCTCCTGGGTTCTATTTTTCACTTGCTGGTCGAGACTATTAGTCAATTCCTCCAGTTCGCGTGTGCGCGCCTTAACCCTGATTTCTAAAACTACCTTGGCGTCCTCAAGGGTCTTTTTGGCTTTTTCCAATTCCGCCACTTGGGCTTTAACTTCGTCTTGCAAAAGAGCGCGCTGTAAATATTCAAAAGACATACTCCGAATCAAGGTGTAAGCAATTATGCAGTAGGCGAAAAATACCGCCCAAAGCAAAATTTTTAGCCACCC
>CAZQSQ010000004.1:0-63434 GCA_964596325.1 uncultured Candidatus Saccharibacteria bacterium | reverse complement strand
AAGCAATTATGCAGTAGGCGAAAAATACCGCCCAAAGCAAAATTTTTAGCCACCCGGTTTCACTGATTAAAAACGGCACCAAAAAAAGAATAAGCCCGATGGCCACCACTAAAGCTTGGGTCAAAATAACCTTGATACCGAACAGCTGTTGTTTGATTATGGCAAAAGCCGTGAATCCCAATAAAAAAATACTGGAATACTCGCCATAAATATAATAAGCATTCTGATAATTACCCCCAGCCACAATCGGAAGGATAATATTAAAAACTGTCGCGGCCGTACCGAAGATAGCGGAGCCGATTAAAAAATATTGGACTTTGAGTTTATCTTGCCGCTCTAGTTCCGGGTACTTTTTGAATAAAACATAATAGTAGTATATCAAAGAAGCGGCGGCCCAAATCAAAACCGGGATCTGAAGAATTCCGCCTTTTTGCACGGAAAACCGCCCAGAAATATCAACTTCCGATACTATTAACGGGGTTAAGGAAATTGCCAACCAAATCAGCCAGCTTATAGTATAAAACCAATCTACTATCTTATTGCGCTTACCCTCTTTGGGAAAATATGAAATGAAATAATATGTCGCAATAAAAAATATTGAAACAAAAAACCAACAAATTCTTCCGGCCCATAAGGAATAAAAGGCCGCATTCTCCGGAGGAAAAATATATCTGCCAAAGCCTGAAGCAAAGTCCGCATCAATCCAAAGCAAAAGAGATACTACCCACCAAAAGAATACTATATTTTTTTTCTCTTTCTTATTAGAAAGAAAAACAGCCAGCGCCAGCGTGAGCCCGGCTAAATTGATAACGCCAATTATCAACTTATTAATTAATTCAAAATCGACCTGCATTGTGTGGTCGATTGAATCTTACCATAAGTTATCGCCCTTGGCACCATTAAAGCCTGTTAATTAAGCTAAAAAACTTATACTCCTTAAATATTGCTTCAACTTTAGCCTTTTCAAATTTCCCCCAGATGCACTCTTCTTTTTTGAAGGTAACGGGCGCATCGAGCCGCGCAGCTGCCAGCTTATAAGAAAGCTCGATTAAACTTTTATTTTTGAGTAGCAAATCTTTGGTTTTTTGATTCAAATCCCAGGCCTCGCCGCTTTCAATTAAAGCAAATATCTCCTTAATGCCTTTATATTGCGCCAATAGCTCTTGGGCAAACTTGGGGCCAAGGCCCTTACCGCCGGGGATATTATCCGAAGCATCCCCGGCTATTGCCTTATAATCGACAACTTGATCGGGATTAACGCCAAACCTCTCCCGAACTTTTAGCGCATCATAAATCAAAGTGTCTTTAATGCCCTTGCCGCCCAAGCCGTAAACTTTTATTTTATCATTTACTGATTGGGTATTGTCTAAGTCCCCGCTGACAATATAAACTTCGCACCCCTGCCCTTGCGCCTGCACGGCCAGTGTGGCAATCAGATCGTCTGCCTCAAAACCCGAGACTCCCATAATGGGCACACCAAATACTTTCAAAATTTTTTGAACGTGGGGAATTTGGGAATACAAATCATCTGGCGCTTTGGCCCGATGCGCTTTGTATTCTTGATAAACCTCGTGGCGAAAATTTTTGCCCGCCACATCAAAACAAGCCAAAACGTATTGCGGGTCTAAATCCTTAATCGCCTTCAAAAACATTGCCATAAAACCATAAACCGCCTGTACCGCTTCCCCATTGCTCAAGGTTAGGGGCGGCAAGGCGTGATAGCTCCTGTGCACCAAAGAATTGGAATCTAAAATTATTAGACGATCGGATTTCATTTTAATGAATGGTAATCTTTCTTGTTTTAGGATCAATATATTCAAAAAAGGCTTGCCGGCAGGAGGATGGCAATAATGACTGGATATTTTCCGGCCATTCCAAAACCACAAAATTACTTGGATTGGAAATTATCTCGGAAAACCCCAAAGCCTCCGCCTCTTGGGCCGTTTTTAACCGATAACAGTCAAAATGGAAAAAATGAGAAAAGCCCTTTTTGATAGGAATTGGATATTTTCGGAAAATTACAAAAGTCGGGCTATTTATATTTTGTTTTATCCCTAATTTTTTAGCTAAACTTTTAGTAAAAGTAGTCTTTCCGCTACCCAAATCCCCAAAAAGAGCTAAGCAAGATGCACCGGCCTTCGGCTTATCTTGCATTATCTCTCTTAACAGCCGCTCAGCTATTTTTCGAGTCTGGGTTAAGGATTTGGAGGAAAATTCCTTTTTTTCCTTTAATTGACTTTTGGCCTTTTTTACCATATAATTTCAGGGATTTATGCAGGAGGAGAGGATAAAAAACCTCATCTCGCGCTCAGAGACTATCCTAATCATTCCGGCCAACCCTAATGAGCCGGAAAGCTTTAATGCGGCCTTAGCGCTTGCCCATATTCTAAATAATATGGGTAAGAATGCAAATATCGTAAAGGAAAATATCCTGCCACCCTTGGAATCCTCGGAATGCAAGGCGCACCTGACTATTAATACCAACGGACGCGACATTTCCCAAATATACTACGAAAAAGACAGGGATAAGCTCAATATTTTTATTGATTATAAAAACGGTTCGATTTCTCCCGAAGATATCTCCTTGGCCAATGAAATCCAACCGCCGGAGTTTGATTTATTAATCACAATCGGGGTTGATAATTTGGCCACCTTGGAGGATTTTGCCGAAGATAATTTCAAACTTTTTTACGAGAAACCCATTATTAATATTAATAATAATCTGGAAGCCGAAACCTTTGGGCAGGTTAACATCCTTAAAGACAACCCTTTGGCCCAAATCATTATTGCTTCCTTTTTAGATAAAACTTTACTCGATGAAAAAGCTATTAATCTCTTAAAAGAGAGTGCGGTTTCTTTTGCCCAAAAAGGTGGCAGCCAAGAAAAGTTACTGGAGATATTGGAATTTTTGGCTGGGAAAAAAAATTCCCCCAGCCCAGAGGAAGAGCCCGCCCTTAAACCAGCTTTTGCCAATTTGGCCCAAGCGGAGGGGCATGGCCAGAGGGCAAGATTTGTGGCTCGGGCAATGCAAAGCATGGAAATTGACCTAAAATCAAATATTCCTTTATTTTATATAAGCGCGGAAGACTTTTTGGCAACTGGCTCAAGCGCAAAAAATGTGGCTGAAGTGGCAGCTTTAATCAAACAAAATCCTAGGTTTAATTTTCCGGGATTTGCCATAATGTGGCAAAAACCTAATAATAAAGACAGCTTCGATATACTTCTCTATTTCCAAAACCCGGAAAAAATCAGAAATGCGTGGCAAATTTTGGGCGGAGAGACTAAGGGAAATGTCTTGCTTTGCAGTGTAAGCGACAAAGACGAAAACCAAGCTAAAACAATAATTATCAATATATTATGAATTCAAAAATCACCGAAGAGTTTATTATAGAAGAGAATTATTTTAACCGGCTCTCTTCTGTCATCAGCAGCATTGGTGATTTTAAGAATTTTTTTGAAGCGGAAAAAGGCCACGATATCACCCTTTTGTTGGCCTCGCTTTTAGCCACAGCTATTGCTTTGCGCGCCTCCGACATTCATATCGAGCCCGAAGAATCCGATTCTAAAATCCGTTTTCGGGTGGATGGCCTACTTCAAGACGCGGCCCAAATAAACCCTGAGGTGGCCAAAACTATTTATTCCCGCATCAAACTTCTTTCCGGCATTAAATTCAATGTAATTAATAAGCCCCAAGATGGACGCTTCGCCATAAGCATCGGAAAAAAACAGATTGAAGCCCGCGTCTCTCTTATCCCCTCCAATTATGGAGACTCTATTGTTATTAGGATATTAAATTCTGAAAATATTCTTGATTTAACCGACTTGGGCATCCGCCCGGATATTTTGAAAAATTTCGAAAAGGCTATTGCCCAACCTAATGGGTTGATTTTAGTCACTGGTCCAACTGGTTCGGGCAAAACTACCACGCTTTATGCAATCTTGAAGCGTCTCCAAGATCCCACGGTCAAAATAATCACTATTGAAGACCCGATCGAATACCGCCTGGAGGATATTACCCAAACCCAGATAGATTTGGAAAAGGGTTATTCTTTTGCCGAAGGCTTAAAGGCTATTGTTCGACAAGACCCTGATGTTATCTTGGTTGGGGAAATCCGCGACAACGAAACTTGCCAGACAGCTATTCAAGCTGCCCTGACCGGGCATTTGGTTTTAGCTACCCTACACACTAATGATTCTGTTGGCGCCATTAATCGTCTTATGGCTTTAGGAGCCTTACCGCAAAACATCGCCCCAGCGCTTAATTTGGTTGTGGCCCAACGCTTGGCGAGAAAAATCTGCCCAGCTTGCGCCAAAAAACAAAAAATCTCCGCCCAAGAATACGATGCACTCAAGGAAGAGATAAAAGGATTACCTCACAACATTGAACCGAAAAATTTCAACAAAGAATTAAAGCTCCCTCACCCCGTAGGCTGCCCAAAATGCAATAACACGGGATATGTTGGCCGTATCGGGCTTTATGAAATGTTTTTCTTGGATAATGAAATGAAGGATTGTATCGTCAAGGAAAATTCTACAATTAAAATTAAAAAAATGGCGCAAGACAAAGGCTTAGTAACTATGCGCCAAGACGGGATCTTAAAAGTTATAGAAGGTATAACCTCTTTAGAGGAAGTGCAAAGAGTTGTGGGACAATAAAAAAACAGCCCTTGAGCTGGGGGGATTTACTTTAGCTTGAAGCTCAAAGTTCGAAATTATTCCGAGGAGCGCTCCAGCCGAAGCCAAAACGTCCATTTCTAAGAATAATCCCTATTTCCCCAGCTCAAGAGCCACTTTTCGCACTTCTCTTGCTGCTGACATACTATAACCTATATTATAATGTTTGTCAATAGTAATACCCAAAACCACATATCAGCCCTCCCTGCTCTTGATAACCAATTAAGACCGAAAAATTGGAGTGATTATATTGGCCAAGAAAAGGTTAAAAAAACCCTACAAATAATGATAGGGGCCTCTAAGAAGAGATCTGAAGCTTTGGACCACATCCTCCTTTATGGCAATCCCGGCCTAGGCAAAACTACGCTCTCCTATATTATCGCAAAACAACGCGATGTCAATATCCATGTGACTTCCGGGCCAGCACTGCGTAAAAGCGGAGACTTGGCCAGCATTTTAAGCAATTTAAGCGAGGGGGATGTTTTATTCATTGATGAAATCCATAGGCTTAATACTATCTGTGAAGAATTAATTTATCCTGCTATGGAGGATTTTAAGCTTGATTTGATAGTAGGCAGTGGGCCAATGGCACAAAATATGGAGATTAATCTTCCAAAATTTACCCTCATTGCCGCAACCACCCGCATTGCCAATCTCTCCTCCCCTTTGCGTTCAAGATTTGGAGCCACTTTTCAATTAAACCCCTATACGGAGCAGGAATTATTGGAAATAATTCTAAAATCCGCCCAAATACTTAACATTGCCATCACCGCTCAAGCCGCCCAACTTATTGCCCAAAGCTCCCGAGCTACCCCGAGGATTGCCAACCATTTACTCAAAAGAGTTCGAGATTTTGCCCAAGTTAACAATCTGGATATTATTGAGCCGCAAACCGTAAAAGAAGTTTTTGATTTTATGGAAATAGATTCGCGCGGTTTAGGGCCGGAGGACCGAAAGATCCTCACCACTATCATTAAAGCTTTTGATGGCGGTCCAGTTGGCTTAAAAACTTTAGCCGCCGCCACTATCGAGGATGAGGATTGCATTATTGATATTTATGAGCCTTATTTATTGCAATTAGGATTCTTGGAAAGAACCGCTAGGGGCAGAAAGGTTACAAGCCTAGCTTATGAATACCTAAAAATGAAAAAAATCGGCTCAACTTTAGTTTGACAAAAATCGATTTTCTTGTAATAACTATTTTGAAAATTATTTATTAATACCATGTCAGGTCATTCCCATTGGGCAACCGTAAAACATAAAAAAGGCTTAGAAGACGCAAAACGCGGCAAGATTTTTTCTAAATTAAATAGAGAAGTTAGTGTGGCTGTCCGGGAGGGTGGGCCTAATCCCGACCATAATACCAAGTTGAGAATGCTGATAGAAAAGGCGCGCCAATATAATATGCCTAAGGATAATATTGAGCGCATTATCAAAAAAATCAGTGGCGGTGAAGAGGCGGAAATTTTAGAATCGTTTTTATTTGAAATGATCGGGCCCGGAGAGGCAGCTATTTTGATTGAAGGTATTACTGACAATAAAAACCGCACCTTAGGAGAGTTAAAAAGGATTACTACTAAATTTGACGCTAAACTGGTTGGTGAAGGCGCCCTAAAATGGCAATTTTCTAAAAAGGGCATGATAGAAATAGAGGCGGATTTGACCAAAAAGGAAGAATTGGAAATGACCGCTATTGAAGCCGGGGCTGATGATATTGAATTTGGAGAAAACTCCATGACAATTTATACCTCCCCAGAAAACATTGATACAGTGCGTAAGGCTTTGGAGGCTGGCGGATTGAAAGTTAAATCATTTTCAATTGTTTGGGTCGCTAATGAAGAAAAAACTATTACCCCAGAGCAACAAGCTTCTTTGGAAAAACTTTTTGAGGCCCTTGATGATAATGATGACGTTCAAGAACTTTATACTAATGTCAATTTCTAAAATATGTTAATCCTTGGGATTGACCCGGGTACCGCCACGACAGGGTTTGGCTTAATCGAATTTGAACCCCAAACAAAAAAATCGCCTAAAAAAATACGCTACATTGATTGTGGCGTAATTTTAACTTCGGCTAAAACCGACCACGCTTTACGCTTAAAGGAAATTTATGAAGGGTTGGTTTACTTAATAAAAAAACATAAACCGGACGCTATCTCCGTGGAAAAACTTTTTTTTCAAAATAATGCCAAAACCGCTATGACGGTAGCTCAAGCCCGTGGCATGACCCTTTTAGCTTGCGCCAATTATAATATTGCTTACGAGGAATTTACCCCTAACCAAGTCAAAATGGCCCTAACTGGCTATGGGCGGGCTAATAAAAAGCAAATTCAGAGGATGGCTCAATTAGCTTTAGGCTTAAAATCCATACCCTCCCCCGATGATGCGGCCGATGCCTTATGCGCGGCGATTTGCCTGGCTAATGCTTACAACCTCAAGAAGCTGTTAAAAAACACTTGACAGCGCTTTTAGAATTTCTATAATCCCATAAGAATAACAAAAATAAGTAAATAATATTTTTGCATACATAAAAATATGTTTTTCCAAGAAGAAGAAAATAAAATATACTCTTTCTGGGGGGATATGACCAATGAAGAAGATGATGACACAGAATATGGCTCAGAAGAAGATGGGGAGGATTTAGATATTGAGGAAGATTTTGGAGAAGGTTCTGAAGAAGTGGAAGAGAAGGAAGCTGAGGAAGAGGATAGTAACGACCACGACGACGACATATAAAAAACCATCCGGTTAGCCGGATGGTTTTTTATTACTTAATCTTTATAAACCGGCGCTTTCCTACCTGTAAAATATCACCGGATACGATATCCACCTCTTGTTTATAATTTTCAATTACTGTGGATTTTAACCTGACTCCTCCCTGCTCAATAAGCCGTCGGGCTTCTTGTTTGGATTCGGCCAATTTAGCTAAAATAATCAAATCGACAATATTAATCTTATTTTGGGCAACTTCCACCTCGGGAATATCTT
Source organism: uncultured Candidatus Saccharibacteria bacterium (assembly GCA_964596325.1). GTDB lineage: Bacteria > Patescibacteriota > Minisyncoccia > Minisyncoccales > JAGOPM01 > JBAZJI01. Next base: position 55,772 of record CAZQSQ010000004.1, on the reverse strand, counting down.
GGGGAATTTCTTTGTTTTTGAATATATTTTCAAACTCCCCTAAAGCTTTTAGGGCTACTTCTTGACCATAATACAAATAAACAATCTCTTGAGCCAATAAAGCTTTGGCATCTCGGGGATTTTGGCCGTTTTTTATACCCTCCTCCAGAGCTTTTATTTTTTCCAAGGGATAGCGGGTACAGGTGATAAAATAATCGATAATATATTCATCACGCATAGACATAATTTTGCCAAACATATCATTGGGCTCGTCGGTAATATTAATAACATTGCCCCATGAAGTCGACATTTTACGGCCATCTAAACCCCAAATCATTTTTAACATCATGATATTTTGGGGTTTTTGTTTATAAAGTTCCTGTATAAATCTCCCGGCCTGCAAGTTAAAAAGCTGGTCCTGGCCGCCAAGCTCCACATCAGCCTTAATAGCAACCGAATCATAACCTTGAAATATTGGATAAAAAATTTCATGTAAGCCGATCGGCTTTTCTTGTTCCCAGCGCTCTTTGAAATTCCTACGCTGAATCATTTGCTGGGCGGTATATTTTTGGGTAATAGAAATCAATTCCCGGACGGAGAGCTTATCGTGCCATTCACTATTATAATGAACCTCCGCCTCTCTTAAATTAATTATCTTTCCCATCTGCTCTAAATACCCAACCATATTTTCCTCTACCTCTTCCTTGCTTAAAACTTTGCGCATCGCCTCCTTATCAGAAGCATCTCCGATAGTAGCGGTAAAATCACCAATAATTAAAACAATTTTATGCCCCAAATCCTGAAAATCTTTTAACTTCCATAATTGTGTGGCGCGCCCAAGGTGGATTTTTTTACCGGTTGGATCAATGCCTAATTTCACCCGCAATTGCTTACCGGATAAAAGAGCTTCTTTAAGGTTTCTTTCATCAACCAATTCTTCCACCCCCCTTGACAGCAACTCCTCAATTTTGCTTAAATCAGTGGCAATTTTCATAAATTTATTATATCATTAATCGTAAATTTTGAAACTTGTCAAAATGACTAAATATATCGGAATTAAACGTTTGTGGTCGTGGATTATGGAAAATATTTGGCTGATTTTGCGATCAGCGGCAATTTTGATTCTAATTGGTTTAATTGGAGTCGTTTTATTGATGATTTACTTCACAAAAGACCTACCACAGCCTGAAATTTTTAACGAAATCCAAACCACCCAAAGCACTGAAATTTACGACCGCACTGGAAAAGTTTTACTCTATAAATTAGGCCCAGAAGACAGGGAGTTGATCACTTTAGATCAAGTGCCTCAACACTTAAAAAATGCCATATTAGCCACCGAAGACTCTCATTTTTATGAGCACCCAGGAGTAGATATTAATGGCTTAGTGAGGGTGGTGATTTGTTTTGGCCAATGCGGGGGTGGTTCAACCCTAACCCAACAGTTAATTAGAACTACTTTTTTATCGACTGAAAAAAGTATCGGAAGAAAAATTAAAGAAATCACCCTTTCTTTACAATTAGAGCGTCGCTATTCTAAAGATCAGATATTTGAATGGTATCTTAATAGAGTCCCCTACTCTGGCAATATTTATGGCGTTCAACAGGCAGCTAAAGTTTATTTTGGAAAACCCGCTAAAGATCTCTCTATTAATGAGAGCGCCCTATTGGCCGCCTTAATACAACGGCCTTCATATTTTAGTCCCTTTGGCTCCCATGTTGATGAGTTAATAAAGCGAAAGAATGATTATGTATTAAAGAGGATGCTGGATGAAAAATTCATCTCTAAGGAGGAATATGAAAAATATATAAAGGAGCCTGTTGGTTTTATCAAAAATAAAGACAGTATTTTAGCTCCCCACTTCTCTTTATACGTTAAACAATTACTTATTAATGAATACGGTGAAGATTTTATCAATGAAAACGGCTTAAAGGTTTACACCACCTTAAATTGGGATTTACAAAAGGAAGTTGAAAGAATTATCAAAGAAAAAGGAACTTATAATGAGAAATTTAATGCTTATAATGCGGCTGCAGTTGTAGTAGACCCGAATACTGGGGAAATACTTTCCATGGTTGGCTCTAAGGATTATTGGGGCCAAACAGCACCCCAAAATTGCACCAGTAATTGTTTATTTGACCCGCAGGTAAATATGACTGTTTATGGTAATGGGCGGCAACCCGGTTCAACTTTTAAGCCATTTATTTATGTCACGGCTTTTAAGAAGGGCTACAATGATAAAACTATAATAGTGGATGAACCGACTAATTTTGGGAATTGGGGTGGGAAAGATTATACCCCAACCAATTACGATGGTTTATTTAGAGGAGCAGTTACCATCCGCTCAGCCTTAGCTATGTCATTAAATATTCCCGCAGTTAAAACTCTAATGTATTTAGCTGGGCTCCAAGATTCGGTCAAAACCGCTCAGGATATGGGTATAAACACGCTTAAACCCCCTTACGGGCCATCAATCGTGCTTGGAGGCTGGGAAGTTAAGCCCTTAGAGATTACTTCGGCCTTCGGGGTATTTGCCACTGAAGGAATGAAGGTTGATCCCCACCCTATACTAAGAGTAGAAAATACTAGTGGAGAAGTAATTAAAAAATATTCCCTTACCCCTAAGAGAGTTCTTAGTGAAAAAGACGCCAGACTAATTAACAATATTCTCTCTGATAACGTCGCTCGTTCGCCTATGTTTGGGCCAAGATCTAATCTTTATTTTGATAATTACGCGGTAGCGGCTAAAACTGGTACTACTAATGACTTTAAGGATGGTTGGACTATCGGTTACACCCCCAAAACAGCCGTAGGGGTTTGGGTGGGAAATAATAATAATGCCGCCATTAAAAAACTTGGCGAAACGATGGCGGGCCCGGCCTTCCATCAGATTATGCAGTATTGCCTCTACCTATACCCACCCGAAAAAGAATTTACCAAGCCTTAAAAAAATACCCACTAATAGTGGGTATTTTTATTCTTTCTAATTAAGCTTAGGTATTTTTGATAGGCATTACCAAATAAAGGTAATTAGGATCGCTGATTGATTTAATAACTGAAGGACCACTATCGCCATTCACCTCAAATATAATACTTTTCGATTGGGGACTTAAAACACCATCAGTCAAATATTTATAATTAAAGCAAATCGATTGCTCTTTACCTTCAACCTGAGCTTGAATATGCGACTGATTTTCACCAATATCGGTATTCTGTGAAGAGATATCTATCCCACCATCACAATTAATATCAACCCTAATTTCATTAGTTTTATTGGAAAACAAACTAGCAATCTTTAATTTATTAGCAAAATCATCAGTTGCCACTATTACTTTTGTTTCGTTTTGTTTGGGAATAATATCTTTATAATTCGGAAAATCCCCTTGGATAAGAGTAGAGGTTAACTGGACTTTAGGGTGATTAACTTCCTTATAATAAGATTCCAATAAAATTTGATTGGTATTAAAATATATTTTCACACTCTCCTCCCCTGCAAATATATTTATTATCTCTTGAGCGGTTTTTTGAGGGATTATAAAGGAATGATCTTTTTTGAATCCCTCTTTAATAAATATGTTTTTTTCCGCCAAGCGAAAACTATCGGTCGCAACCAAACTCAACTTCTCTTTTTGAAAATTAAGATAAACGCCGGAAATCTCCGGGCGGGATTGGTTTATTGAGCAAAAATTAATAATTTGCGCTAAAGCCTCACAAAACTCCTTTGCATTAATTTCAATCGTATCCTGATTGTCGATTTCCGGTATTAAGGGAAACTCTTGAGAATCGAACCCTTTGATTTGCGCCTTATAATCATCACTCTTTATATCGATTGAATTGCCTTTAGAATCGATATTAACCTTTTCATTATTAATCGTGGAAATAAATCCGGAAAAGAGCCTTGAAGGCACCACTAATGCCCCTTCTTCATTTATTTTAGCTAAGACCCAATACTTTATCCCGATTTCCAAATTAGTACTGACTAGACATAGAAAATTTTTTTCTGTTTTTAAGAGGATGTTATTTAAGATCGGTAAGGTAAGGTTTTTAGAAACTATCTTTTCTACAACAGATAGTGCCTTTTTTAGATTTTCCTTCAAAATTAAAATTTTCATAAGTGGGTAATATAATTAATAAAATTATTATTGTTGTTATATGTGTGAATAATTGGCGGATTTGGAATAATTTTCTTTCAAATCAACGGTTTTTATTGTGGATAAATATCTGAATTAATCTGTGCCCGCTTTTAATTCTGTAAGTGAAATCTTAATAATTATTTTTTTGTTTTTATATTCACTACTCTTCCATTTTTAATACCACAATATCAACAAACAAATTAATAATATTCCAACAAAAAATCCACAAACTTATCAACAATCAACAAGAATAAATCATCTGTTTTATCGTATCTATCTCATCAGAAAACCCATCAATATCCTTAATGGCGGATTCAACCTTCTTGCAAGCATAAATAGCGGTTGTGTGGTCTTTGCCGCCTAGAAAACGGCTTATCTCTGGGAAGGATTTTTTTAATTCCAATCTCAATAAATACATTGCGATTTGGCGTGGCCGGACAATCTCCTTTTTTCTTGATTCACTATAGATATCTTTTTCTTTTAAGTTGTAAAATTCAGCCACAACTTGCACTATTCTCTCCGGATTTTTTTGTTTTAAGGTTGGAGAGATGATGGTTTTTAGTATTTTTTTTGCACCCTCTAAATCAATTTGTTGCCCTGTTAGCTTATAATTAGCGATTATTTTATTTAGTGCTCCTTCTAATTCGCGCACATTACGCTGAATGTTTGTGGCGATATATTCATAAACATCCTTTGGTAAATCTACCCCCTTTTCATTAGCTTTTTCCATTAAGATGGCAATCCGGGTCTCAAAGTCTGGGATAGCGATATCAGCAATCATTCCCCCTTCAAAGCGGGAGCGAAGCCTATCCTCGAGGGCGGCGATAGCTTTAGGGGGCCGATCAGAAGAAAGGATTATCTGCTTATTTTTTTCGTATAAAGCATTAAAAACATTAAAAAATTCCTCTTGGGTTTTTTCTTTTCCGGACAAAAATTGGATGTCGTCAACAATCAAAACATCTACCTTCTTATAATTGGCCTTTAATTCTTCGATTGTCTGGTTGTGAATGGAATTAATAATGTCACTCGTCAAAGTCTCGGAAGGGATATATTTAATCTTTTTTAAGGGAAAATCTTTAGTGACTTGATTGCCGATCGCCTGGAGGAGGTGGGTTTTACCAAGGCCCGTTCCCCCGTAAATAAAGAAGGGGTTATAAACTGTGCCCGGATTTTTACAGATTGCCTGAGCGGCGGCAAAAGTTAATTCATTAAAAGCGCCGACAACGAAATTCTCGAATTTATACTTAGGATTTAAGTTTGTTTCTTTATCGGCATTAATCTGGTCAAAGAGAGGTGCGGTGGAGGTTGGTATCAAATAATTATCTTCTTCCTTAGGTTTTGGTTGCTGGATTGGGTTGACTTGATATTCAATATCTTTAATGGAATTGTCGAGGGAATTTAAGATTTTAAGTATTTGCTTGTGATATTTATTCTGGATCCATTCCTTTGAAAAACTATTAGGAATAGAAACTATCACTCCTTTTTCCGTTCTGGAAAATATCGACGTCTTAGTAAACCAAGTCGCAAATTGCGCCTGAGTGATGGCTAATTGTATTTGAGCAAGGACAGCTTGCCAAAGTTCTTCATTAGTCATGTTGTTATGTTGTTCAATTCTTGTTCTTATTTTATTCATGCCTTAAATAATGTCAACAAAATCAAATATCAGAACATTTTTCCACAGAAAGTTAACATCCTGTGGAAAAGTTGTTAATAGAATGTTGGCAATATAAAAATAGTTTGACTAAAGAGTCAAATTTTGTTACTATGTGTTTAGTAAAAAATATGTCGTTCACATACCAACCTAAGAAGAAAAAGAGAGCTAGAACCCACGGTTTTCTTAAAAGAATGAAGACTAAGGGCGGTAAAAAGCTCATTAATGCCCGTCGGAGCCGAGGCCGAAAGCGCTTAGCCGTTTAAGAGTTATGTTCCCACGATCATTGCGGCTAAAGCGCAATAAAGATATTGGCAGAGTGCTTAAATCCGGAATAGCCCTAAAAGGAAAATATCTTATTATTAAAATCGTAACCAATAACCTGCCTAACAGCAGGTTTGGTTTTATTACCTCCTTGAAGGTTTCCAAAAAAGCGGTAATCCGTAATAAGGTTAAAAGGATTTTAAGGGATATCACCCGAAAGCAAGCCAAAACCTTCACTGACCATAAGGATATTTTAGTGATTGCCCTCCCCGCCTGCGCTCAGGCGACCTATCAACAATTAAGCATTGATTTACAATCCTGCTTTGCTAAAATCAAAACACTCAAATGAATATCTTTATTGAAGCCTACAATACAATTTTATTCTATCCATTATTTAACTTATCTCTTTGGATATACAACAGTTTGCCGATTAAGGATTTTGGCATCGTGGTGATTTTAATTACTTTAATCGTTAAGGCTATTTTATTACCATTTGAAACCGGCGCCCAAAAGCAGCAGAAGAAAATGAAGGATATTCAGCCCAAGGTAGAAGAGATACAAAGAAAGCTCAAGGATGATAAAGAGGCTCAAGCTAAAGCTTTGATGGATTTATACCAACAGGAGAAATTAAATCCCTTTGCCAGCATCTCGGGGCTTTTTATCCAGTTGCCGTTTTTATGGGCGATATTCCAGATGTTTAATCTGTTTGCTCAACATTTTGCAACGGGAAAATGGGCCCAAACCCCATTTTTATACCCCGGGGTTGCATTACCCGCCGCTATCAATTACAATTTTCTCAGCATTTTAGATTTGAGCAAAACAAACTTATATCTAGCTTTAGGGGTGGTCATTCTGCAAATTATTCAAATGAGCTTGGTTTCTGGGGTTAATGTTTTCAAAAAAGCCAAAAACCCTGAGGAAAAAATGATGAAGAATATGAATATATTTTTCATGGCTTCCTTTGTCTTGATTTTGGTCCGCCTCCCCTCTGCCCTGAGTTTGTATTTTCTCGTTTCCATCGTTGCTTCATTAATTGTGCAAAAAACAATATTAAGTAAGTCGTAAATTTATGAAAGCAGAAGAAATAAAAGTGATAGTAGCGGAGTTTTTGGAAAAAATGGGATTTGTCGGCGAGGTAAATGTCGAGCTTGGCCCTGAAGAAACCGCCTTTGTGAAAGTGCAAAGCCCCGACTCTAAATTTTTAATAGGGCGCAATGGTGAGGTTTTGATGGACCTGCAAGCCCTCTTAAATAAAGTGGCGCGCCGCCGCACAACCGAGAATATCTTTATTGATTTGGATGTTAATGATTATAAGGGCCAGAAAGCGCAATTTTTGAAGGGTCTAGCCAAGCATTATGCCCAACAGGTTTTAGGCAGCGGTTTAACTAAGGAGGTAGATGGGTTTTCGGCTTATGAACGCAAGGTTATCCATACAGAGCTAAAAAAATTCGCTGGTGTGGCCAGTGAAAGCAAAGGAGAAGAGCCTAGGCGTATCTTGATAATAAAACCCACTCAAAAAATATAAAATATAAAAAATCCCCGCCTTTTAAGCGGGGGTTTTAGATTAAAGAATTGGAAAGGTCATAAGATGTGTGCCGCAAGATTGCCAGATGGCGCAAGCGATTCCCAAGGTCCACCAATTACGGTTGGAGCAGACACACTCCCCTATCTCCCTATTGTCGTTTAGGTTGGGGTCGTTACCCTTAAAAACTTCTCCCTTAATAAAGCCCAAATAATATTTGTCGGCTATGTGGGGATTACCGCCATAAACAAGCGACATGTCTTGGCCGTTATAAAATTGGGAGATCATAACCGCAATGCCGTTCCGCACTCTGATTGATTTGGGAAAGTTATTACTGGTCGGAGAACAGTTAATTTCCAGATATTGCTGTTTCATCGCAGTCTCATTTTCGCTGGATTTGTCGATTAATTCGCAAAGGCTGTCCGGGAAGTATTCTCCCTCTGAATAAACTTCTACGTCGGCGGGCTGGCGGTTGCCGACTTCTAAAACTTTAATTGATTTGATATCTAATTGCTTGCCTTCACTGTCGGCCCAAGGAAATGTGGCAATACCGGAAGGATTATCTTCGGTTCCCTGCGGCGACCAGCCTTGATGATATGGTGGGGCAAAAACAACGCCTTTGCCTTCATAGTTTTTCCCTTCCCAAGCCACAATCCCGATTCGGCGTTTGGGGTCGGTGCCGTTATAAATTCTAAAACCGACTATTTTCCCGGGAATATTGCTGTAATCGTTCATATATTCGATATTGGCGATATCGCCAGAGATATAAAAAGGTATAACAGCCTTGGATGGTTGGTTTATTTTTGATTGCCCTACTCTTTTATAAATATAAACCCCGGGCTTTAATTCATAAGTAATCAAAGAGCCTTTATTGTATGCTTCGGGAAGCGGCATGGTGCATTCTATCGCCTTCTGGTCTTCGTCTCCGGCTTTCGGTGCGGGGCACGACCAATTATAAGCGGCTTCTGTTGGTTCTCCGGAAAAATTGCGCCCGGTAAAAAAGTAAATTTTAGTCGAAGTAATCCGTTCTTGGGGGATTCTGATAGTATTGCCCGGCGGATCAAGAGTGGTTAAGTCAGCCACATAATACGGAGCCATTATTTTATCCTGCATGGAATTCTCGATACTTATCCCGGTTGAATATGTCGTTAAATTCATGGTTGTTAGAGCCGGGTTAATGGTTTGCAAGATTAAATAGGCTAAAAATAAAATAATAACTCCGACAAAGGCAGCAAAGATTCGATCTTTAGATTCTTTGACCTTTCCGGCATTACCCGCGGAAATATACCATTCAAATCCTGAGGAAATTATCACCCAGAGAATGATTAATCCGGCAGCCATAATAATCAGGGTAAAGATGTATTGGATATAATCAGGCAATAGCGGGGCGCGGTTGCCTTGGAAAATTGTCAGCCCATTAAAAGTTTTCGGATAATTGATTTGTCCGGAAGTTCGGACGGTTTGGGCTAAGGCGGTGCCGCTCCACAATCCCGCCAAGAGCGTTAGATATGAAAGAAGAGATTTTTTCATAAGATTAAATATTTTGATAAGAATAACAAAAATAATCTAAATGGTTGGTGGGCTCATCGGGGAGTGTTCCATAATTTTGTAGAATAAAATCTATCCGGAGAGGGCCCTTATATTCCATATCCCCTTCCCCGATAGCTATCACATCTTCTTCTTTGGAAGTGGGGGTATTACAGCGCAAAAATCCCAACCGGGAAAGATCAAGTTTTCTTTTTATATATTCCATTTCCACAACATAATTTGACGGATAAACTACTGGCAAACTGGTATTAATTTTACCTCGGAATATTTGGTTATAGCTTTGGTAAAATGCTCGATAAGGGTCTATTGAGCGGCTGGCAATAATTATATCTCTTAAGCTGGCGCCGCTAACCCTCTCAATATCGTCGGTGGGCGGCTTAGCCTTTTCGATAAGGTCCAGATAGTTTTGGCTGCTGCGAGTAGCGGCTTCAAATTTTTCCGTCAGAAGCTTATAGTTTTCGTCGGCTGCCTCCATATTGCACATGGTTTTAGGCTCGGGCGGCAGAGGCTTGCAATAACAATCCTGCGGGCCGTTGGCACCCGAGGGGCAATCAAATTCGCAGCGGGCTTTACACGAAGAGGGGTTGCAAGAATCAGAGAGTTTAAGAAAATTTTGGACAGAATTAAGATAATCCTCCGAATCGTCGGTCATGCCGCCAATTTCATTACTAATATCGGTTAAAAACCTTATTGCATGAAAAAAAGCATCTCCGATCGGGATCGCATCGCGCAAATAAGCTTCGTTTTGGTTTCCGCTTGAAGTGTATTCCACAATCGTTGAGACATCGGGCGCTGGAGTGGCGGAAACTGCCGCTCCACAAATGTGCAGGGGTGAAATCAATAATAGGAAGAATATAAATTGGCGGATTTTTATTTCCATTTTATTGGATAAACTGCAAAAGACATATCTTCATTTACTACCTCGCCGCAAGAAAAATAAGAGAATTCTCCCCTTGTGAGGTAAGGTTCCCCAAAACCCGGGTCATTGATGTACATTTTATCTCCCTCGACTTTTGTCACTAAAACGTAGTGGTTGCAGGCAAAATCCCCTTCCCAAGAGCAGCGGGTTTTACTGGCGCGATATGAACGCCCTAAACCAAAATGATCGCAAAACAATAAAACGCTTTTACCCAAATCATTAGACTGGTGCGCGATTGCATCAAAAGACTTTCTATAGAGCGGCTGTAAAGTCAGATTGATTTTCTCCAGCCAATTTCCCAAAGCCTCTTCATCCCAAGTTCCATCAGAGAGGTTGCCCCCGTAGTAATTCATATAATAAAGCACCCGATAAGGGTCTGGAGCGTCACCTTCTGGGCGTAAGCAAGACCCCCCAGCCGTATCCATATTAGAAGACGGAGGGTTCTTGCGGATGTAAGAGAGCCAACTGCGGCGGGTGATAGCGTTGTATTTATACCAATAACCGATAGCCATAGACAAAGAAGTGTCGGCGCAGCCACTTTTCCATAAAGGCGCCGAGCCGCCTATGCCGCGCAGGCAATTCCCCCAAGCTCCATCGCCCTGGTACCACATAGGATAGTTTCTGGGTAATTTATTAGTATCGCTAGGCGGTTCAGGCAAAGGCTGATCGCTATCATCTCCCGGGTCGAAGTTGGGGTCTTTTGTGCCGCTAGCGGCTCCATGGCTGTAGCGTTCTGCATCAGTAATGGGGTCAACATTCATATTTTTCATAGAATGTTGGGCTTGAATGATTGCGAGTTCAGCTTCTTCTTTATTGATATAAAAAACAGTCGGATCAAAAGTTTTTCTGTCGAAAAGCGGCTTCCACTCCGGGAAAGGATTGGTGTCGTATTCAATGATTATATTTTTGCCCGCATCTTCACGCAAAGATAAAAAATCATAATAACCGATAACATTTATCCCGTCGGTCAAATTAAGCAAGGTATTAACCGCGCTTAATTGGCGCAGCGAGCTTTTAGGTGTTTCAAATCCCTTGCCTTGTTTTCTCATTTCCGAGCGGACGGTGGCGATATTTTCTCTTTGAGTGGAAATTTTTTCCGTGATTTGGCTTTTTAGCGCAGCGAGCTTTTCTTTGTCGCAAGACCCGGTAGTGCAAATGGCATTACTGCAAGGAGAAACATTATCCAAACAGCGTGACTGTCCGCAGGTGCAGACCTGCATCGTGCTATAAAATTCTTCAACCAGCGCTTGGATTTCTTTATTATTTTTTTTCAGCTTCTCTGCCTGGTCAGCCGTCCCGACAATGGATTTCATGAAATTTTCACTAAAAGAAGCTTCAGTGATTATTTCCCCCAGTGGGATAGCTAGATAGCGGGTGGTAACAGTGCGCTCTTTGCCCTGTAGGGCCTTAAAACTGTAAACCAAGGGCTTCAAATTTAAGTCCAGGGAGTTTAGGTTCGGGCTGATGGTGCTTAAGATCAACGAACCGGCCAAAAGGATAATCAAACCCAAAAAAGCCGAATAAATTTTCCCTTTGGCTTCATTGGACTTGCCGGGATTGCCCGAGGCTAAAAAATAAGCAAAGCCTTCCCGGACGATTATAAAAATTACAATTATGGCGGCGGCATAAACGGCCAAGCGATACAAATAAGCGATATATTGGCCCAAATCCGGAACGCTATTGCAGTTAAAATTCGGATAATTTACTTGGCACCAATTTCGAAAGTCATTGTTCGGTTTAACCGGGGTAACTATACCTTCATTGCTCGGTGTGACTGGTGTGGGTACTGCTTTAACTTGGGCAAAGGTCGCACAAGGAAAAAGAATAACCGCCAAAGCGGCTAGCCAAGAAAGCCAAAACAGTTTTTTGATTATTGGATTTTTCATCCCCCAAATTTTTTGGCCGCAATGATTTTTTTAACCTCATCGGGACTAGTGGTGATGAATTGGTTCTCAGCATAAGAGGCCATTGCTCTCATAACAACGTGTTTTTGCCCTGCAAAGAATATCCCCTCTCCTACCGGAGATTCCAAGAGGAGCATTTTTTCTCCATCTGTCAGGTTAAAAGTTTGTTGAACAGTTTCAATAGTGGCGCTGGATTGCTTCATCAAAAAAACAATTGAAGAATTAGTAACTACCGGCTTGCCATATTCCGATTTCATAAAGTCTTCAACGTCTTGGGTGATAGTGGAAACCCCTAGCCAATATTTGCGCGCGCGCTTGACGATGCCAAATAAGAAAGAGGCCGAATCTTCGTTTTGCATTAGCCACCAAGCCTCATCAATAACCAAAATTCTTTTTTTAAGCGAGCTGCGTACCATATTCCAAACGTATTTCATCACCATATAGATGGCGATGGGGCGCAACGAATCTTCCATATCACGGATACCAAAAACCACCAGATTATTATCAAGGGTAATATTGGTTTTTTGGTTAAAGAATTGGGCGAAAGTTCCTTGGGTATATTTTCTGATTTTGGCCAAAAGGTGCTCGGCTCCCTGCATATTCTCCAGAACTGATTCGAAATCGCTCATCGTGGGCACATTTTCCGCCCAGAGAGTCGGATCGCTTTTAGTGGTGATATCTTTGGCGGCGTAAGTTTCGGTTATGGCTTGGTCGATAATAGAATCTTCTTCAGGAGTCAAGCCTCCCAACATAATCCGAAAAAGCCCGACCAAGCTGATAATACTGCTGCGTAAAACATCCTCGGGGTTTTCGTCGGGGTTGCTCCAAGAGATATCGAATGGATTAACGTGATCCTGTGACGATAAGGAGATATTAAAGAATGATCCGCCAACCGCTTCAGAGAGGAATTTATATTCGTTTTCCGGATCAATAACGATAATATCGACACCAAACATCAAGTGGCGTAGAATTTCTAATTTGGCAAAATATGATTTTCCTGAACCAGCTGTGGCAAAAATAACCTCGTTGGCATTTTGCAGGCCGAAGCGGTCAAAAAGCACCAAGGAATTATTGTGTTTATTGATGCCGTATAAGATACCCTCGTTGGAACTTAAATCAAAGGAGATAAAGGGAAAACTCGTGGCTAAAGTTTGGGTGTTCATGGGGCTGTGTTTAACCAGCAAATCCCAGCAATATGGAGAAGTAGAAATGAAGCCCTCTTTTTGTTCGTAATAAGCCGGCTTGATGTAACTGAGGCGGGCCTCTAAGGCTTGGCGCAACTGCAGCTCAATTTCATTGAGTTCGGCTTCTTGGTCGGCATAAGCCGTTATATAAAGACCCAGATTGAATATTCTCTCCTGCCCTGTTTGGAGGTTAGTGCGCAAGGCTTCCAAATCCTTGTAAGCGGTTTCCAGGCCAGGGTCGCGAATAAGTCCTTTTTGGTCGCGATCCATCATTTCCGCTTCAATATCCGTAACTTTGCGGCGTAATTCTTTAAGTGTATTGGCCGTATCCATGGGATGGATATAGAGGGAAATGTCCAAGGCCGTATCCATATTTATCACCTGGGAAAGCCAGCCGACATTAAGATATCGGGGGTAGGAAAAAATAAAGTAAGTTCGCGAAAGCCTCCCGCCCAGGCTTAACATAGTCGGTTTAACATCGATTTCGTTGGGGACGATGATGTCCATCGGGGTTACGGTTTGGAAATTATCGAATCCCGGTGGCACGGGGGGTGAATCCTGGTTGGATTTTTTTAAGAAGTCGAGCAATCCCATAATGTTATTTGATTAATTCTGGCGGAAGCTCTGGGTAATACCCTTGTTCGGCTTCGCGAGTGTGATAGAGTGACCAAAGCAAATCAATTATCTCCTCAGTGCTTAAGGCGGCGGCTTGCAGGCCGGAGCGTTTTAGGCCCAAGGCGACAAATTCTAAACGTTGCCAAAGCTGGTTTTTAGCTCTTTGGAAATTTTCTTCAGTCAAATCATTAACAAGTTTTTTGCTTACCGAAATCCCTGATATTTCTGTCAGATAAAAGGGCACGGCGACGAAAAAGTTTTTCGTCATAATCGTTCCGGATTTGACCAAGCCTTCAATAAATTTCAGGTATTCCTGCATTTGGATTTTTAACAAAGGATTTTGTTGCTGCCCCTCCAAGGCCCTCAGGTCATCAAAATAGCGCTGCATGTTCAGCTTGCGCGACTGCACGACTATTTGGCAGGGAAAATCCAAAGAATTGAGAAATTGTTGAAATTGGAAAATAATGGCGTCCTGTTCTTCGCTGGATTTAAGCCCGAAATTTTGGGAAGTGACATAAAGCAGCCCGCGGAGACTTTTATCTTTTAGGATTATTGTGCTCTCGCGGATATCTAAAATCCCTAAAAAGTCTTGGGCGGCTAAAGTATTATTTTTTTTAGGCCTTTCAATCATATCATTTTATTTAAGTCCGAAATTTTGCTTTGCCTTCTAGTAATAGACGATTTGGGCAATTCGGGCATGGCGGTATCTTTTTTTTCTGTGGGCAATTTGTTTTGCTGGGAAAATATCTCATAGCGCTTACTCTTCCATATATAGGTGTGCCCGATAAAAAAATAAGAAATGGTTTTGCCTACAAAAGTCGGAATGCTCATACCGTGCACGCTGCCAAAAGCCAAACCTAAAGTTACTAGGGCGATAATCGGAAAAACAATGTGGGAATATTGGGGAATAATAAAATACAATATAGAAGCTAAAGCCACCCCTCCCCCGACAAAAATAAGCTGTGAAAAGGTTAGGCCGCCAATTTTAGTTTCGTGTTGTATTTGTGGTACAGGATAATCCATAAATTATTCTGGTTTTTCCCGATAAGGGTCCGCTCCGCCCGCTTCTTGGGAAGGCCTCGGGGGTGCCCAAGATGTTTTAAGCGGTTCATTGGGGGTATCTTTGGGTAAGGGAGCGGGCATGCTGCCAAAAAATGTTTGACCGTTCTCTAAAATTTGGTAGCGCTCCACCGGGGCAAAGGCGACAACATAAATTTTGTTATAGGCCGCCACCCCACCCTGCTCGGAAAGCATCTGAATGTAATTTTTGAAATCTTCCACAGAGAGCGCTCCGGCTAAAACCAGTCCGACATTTTTTTGAACTTCGGCAAATTTTTCCGCAAAACCGTATCCTTCGCAAACGGAAATTATAGTATCGTTGACTTCCGAGGAATTCAAAATTTCCTTTAAGTCTGGCGGCAGAGCTTTATACATTTTTTCAAAATCAACATCGGAAGAGTTAACCATAATATTACGGGACGCGAGCATTAATTAATTCTTGAATCTTCTGCTTGGCGGCTTTTGTATCGGAAGTAAAGTCAATCGGATTTCCGTGAATATCATTAAGCTTGATTTGCCTGTTTCTGGCGCCAAGCGTTGCGGCCCAATTAAAGCCCGCGGTATTATTATTTTTCAAGGCGTTGGTTTGCCAAACAGGGTCATTAATGATTTGCTGTATCTGTTGATTTATCTGCGGATCATCGGGTAATTGGGACATGTAAGAGCCAAAAGCATCAGGTTTAGAGATATTGGCCATCATGGGTTGCAAAGTAGCGGGAGCCGACAAGGTGCTTGTTCCCATTGATTTGAAATCATCAGCCGAAAACATTCCAATGGTCTTATTAATCTTGTCAGGAGGAATAGCTTGCACGTATTGCTCGAACCACTCACTGCCGCCTCTCTTAGCCGCGCCCATAATAACATCTTTGTCTTTGCTATACTTGGCAATTTTTTCAATCAAATCCGGCTTCATCAAATCCTCATGGCTAAGATTATCCAATTTTTCTTTATTGAGTGAGCCGATGGCATCTTTAACCGCCTGTTCCTTGACTTTGTCATAGAATTTCTGGCGCGCTTCCCTGATATCTTGCTGCTGGGCATCGGTAAGGCCCAGAGCGGTCATCTCGGAATCGTAACTGCGGCCAAAGTTGGCGGATTTGAAAATTTCTTTAAGCAGGCTCTTGCGCTTTTCGCCTTGCCCGCCAGTCAAATCGACACCGGCTTTGTTTATGGCTTCATTCATGGCAATGCTGCCGGCATCCTTAATATCCTTGGTGTTATAAACATTAAGAAATTCTTCGCCCAAGACTTTATCATTAAGAATGAACTGGTCGGCTTCCACCATAGCCTTTCTGGTCTTGGTATCGATGCTTTTATTGGCCAGGATTTTTTGTTTTTCTTCGTCTTTAAGTCCGGGAATTTTTCCTTTCTTGGCCAATTCAATCAGTTTAGCTCTTTCCTGATAATTGGGCTCAAACATAGGCGCCACTGTTGCCAAGTTTTCCATATATTTTCCTTCCCTGCCCTGAGCCTCCATGCGTTCGTCGAGTTTTTTGGCCCGAGTAATTTTTTCGTCGGCGGCTTTTTGCCTTTGGCCGATGACTTTGTCGCTCTTCTCGAGGCCGCGAGAAGCCGCGGCATTAATTGATTGCGAGAGGCTGGTATTTTTGAGCCACTTGCCGAATTTAGAATCTTTGGCCGTAGCCGTTGTCATGCCTTGTATTCCAGTTAAAGCTTTTTGTCCTGCTCCGCTCGCCAAGGCTTTGCCCATCACGGCGCCGCCTGCGGCAGCACCTGCGCCCAATAAAGCGGTCTTGCCAAGATTTACCATTCCGTCAGCTGCCCCGATGACAGCAGTGGCGCCCGAAGCTCCCCACTCCAAAGAAAGTTTATAACCCATATGCAAAATGATGAGTGGGATAAGGATGGGCATGATTATGGAAATGATATTGCCGAAATCCGCCGAAATATTAATGATGTAAAAAACCTCCCCGCCAATTGGTGAACTCCTGAATAGTTTTGATTCGTTCCCTGCCAAAGCCAAGGAAACCCGGCCGGCGATATAAATGAACAAGGCAACATTAATACCGGTAAAACACCAAGCGATAAATTCTCGCCACCATCTTTCATAATACTGACCCATTTGTTCAAAAAATTTGAAATAGGGTTGCCCTCGCAGTTGCCCCAAGGCTTGCATGGCAAAGGCCAAAGGCGCCAGCATAATTAAAAGCCATAAGGCGACATAGCGGCTCAAAAGTAAAATGGCAATTCGAAACATTGTGTAGGCGGCAAAGAGCGCAAAAGCCAAAAGCGCCAAAAGCGATGAAATTACCGTTAAGAAAAATGAGGCAAAAGAAGCATCTTGGCTCCAAGATTTGCCGAAAATATCCATAAAAGCATCAACAAGCTGAATTTGCCCCAAGACTCCCGAAGCGGCCCCGGTTTTCAAGAAAGAAAACATGAAGACGTTGGAAAAATCAATTATAGGGCCGGTAATAATTGGGGTAATAAAAACCAAAATGGCCGAAACGGCGAATTTGGTCAGTGATTGCTTGGCATCTAATAATTTAAGAGCCACACCGATGCCAATACTGATAAGGGCCATAACTAGAAATATTCCCGCTAAGTCGCGGCACAAGATAATGCCGTCGCGCACAAAGGAAATTTCGGTGTAGCGCGAACTCATGCACTGATTCCCTTCCCAGCGCACACAAACAAATGAAGGGTCGGCAATCGTCATCATCAAGGAGGCCGAAACTCCCAATAAGGCCTGAGAAAGGCCTAAAACTATTTGGGCTACAACCCACATAACCGCGGCAATTACGCCTTTCAAAATCCAATCCAGCAAGCCCGCATGGGCGAAATGGGTTGGCAAAATGAGAATGGCTACTAAACCAAATGCCAAAAGCGCATTTTGACGATTAAAAAAGTTGCCAAAATTTTGGAAAAAAGAACGCAATTTATTTTGCATGCGCGTATTTGTTGTTACACGACTATTTTACCACGCGCGCAAGGCTTATCCCAAATGTTTTATTAACACTTCCCAGTCATGCAAAGAAAGGTTTTCCGGGCGGCTCAAAAGATCGATATTTTCTTTGGCCATCAGGGCTTCAATTTCATTTTTGGGCCTGTTGAGGCCAGTGCTGAGATTATTGGAGAGTTTTTTTCTGGGACTGGAAAAGCCAATTTTTATCAAACGGAAAATATCGGCAGTTTTTTGAGCGTTCGGTGCGTCATTTTTTGGTTCTATCCTGACAATGGCGCTGTCTACTTTAGGTTCGGGATAGAAGGCAGTGCTGGGCACGATGAGTTCCAAAGAGGCATTTGCGTATATTTGGACCGAAAGGCCCAAAATGTTTGCATCCGGGGCTTGGGCGACAATTCTCTCCCCTACTTCTTTCTGAACCATTAGGGCCATTAGTTGCGGCCGGTTTTGGCTTTCTAGGATTTGGCGGATTAAGTGAGAAGCGACGTTATAAGGCAGATTAGAGGCGATTTTATACGGAGGCTTAATTGTCGTCCAATCAAATTTTAGGGCGTCAGCTTGGACAATTTGTAAATTTTTGAATTTGGCGCAGGTTTTTCTCAGAATGCCCACCATATTGGGGTCTTTTTCAATAGCTAGGACATTTTTGGCCGTTTTGCAAAGTGCCCCTGTTAGGGTTCCCAGGCCAGGGCCGATTTCTAAAACCGTATCTTTTTTTGTTATTTGTGCGCTGGCAATAATGGCCCCAACAGCCTCTGGGTCCATAATAAAATTTTGTCCGAATTTTTTGGCCGGTTTTAACCCATGGCTGGAGAGCAGCAGTTCTATCTGGTTTGGATCGAATAAGTCATATTCCATAATACAGGCAGTATAGCAAAAAGCCCGGCAAAATCACTAGTTTTTATTGGCTTGTGGATAAAATGTGTAAAATTTCACCTAAAATGGCAATTTTTAAGGTCGTTTTTGTTTTATGGCCGTAAAATAAATAAGCCCCAAAATGCCTTGACCGGTCCCTGAAGGGGTGCCATAATCATAAATAGCCTAAAAAAACCGGCTCTTGGAAGGCCTACTCAGGGCTTAAGAAGGGCTGGAAATCCTATTTTGTCCAGATTTCGACACTTAAAGAAGGAATTTTTTCTTCAGGGGGTGCATAAAAAAGCTTATTTTAGCATCGGAACTATACTATTGGCCATAACCACTGGCTTGCTTTTACTGCCCGACAATACTTCGGATGCCACCCGTTTTGCCGTGAAGGCGGAAAACATCGCGGATTGCCAGACCCCTTACCTCACCCAGCGCAACGAAGATGCGGCTGTTTATGACCAGAACATTATCCAAGGCAACAGTTTGGCGCCGGTTTGCTCTCCAGAAAACGCCAGAATAAGAACTTTTGCCAATATTGAAGATGACTACCAGGAGCAGAGGCCGGAAGCCCAAAGCATTACCGGTAAGGAAATTGTGGAATATATTGTGCAAAAGGGCGACACCTTCCAGTCTATCGCTGATAAATACGGTATTAAGCCGCAAACCATTTATTGGGCTAATGATTTAAGCTCTAAGAGTGCCGTCAAGGAAGGAATGTCTTTGATAATTTTGCCGGTTGATGGTTTGGTTTATACGGTTCAAAATGGCGACTCTTTGGATAAAATCGCCAAAACTTACCAGTCAGGAAAGGATAATATCATTGCCTTTAATGAATTGGATAGCGAAAAGCTCTATCCGGGGGATATTTTGATTTTGCCCAATGCGAAGATGCCCTCTAAAGCTCCGACTTATTCTGCCCAAGGCCAATATGCGGATAATATTGTGCCTGATAGTTATTTTATCTGCCCGATTCCGCGCGTAGGAGGAGTTTGTAAAAAAACGCAAGGCTTGCACTTCCGCAATGCAGTTGACTTGGCGCCGGGTATGGGCTCTTGCGGTCAGCAGATTTTTGCTGCGGCTAGCGGAAAAGTTCTGAAAGTTCGGACTTCCGGATATAACGGCGGATTTGGAAGCTATGTTAAAATCCAACATCCTTCAGGTTTAACCACCCTTTATGCCCATATGGGGAGAATAAACGTTAAAGAGGGCGAAGATGTGGTCACCGGTCAAACTATTGGCTTGATCGGCAACACGGGCAGGACTATAGGTGTCACGGGCTGCCATGTGCACTTTGAGGTTGGCAGCATTTCCGGAGCCGCCCCGCGCAATCCGCTTCGATAATCAAAAATATAAAACCTCCCCGAATTGGGGAGGTTTTTGGTTAATTATTCTTTTGTCTGAACATCAGAGCTTCGCTTAAATGCTCTTGTTTGATATCGGGTTCACCTGCCAAATCGGCAATAGTGCGGGCAACTTTCAAAACTCGGTGATAGCCGCGGGCCGAGAGCGCGCCCGAATCGACAAATTTTCTGGCCAGATTATGGGACGCTGTATCTAACTGGCAATATTTTTCAATTTGCGGCACCTGCATTTCGCTATTGAGCAGAATCCCCTGCCCGGCAAATCTGGCCCCTTGGATTTTTCTGGCCTCCAACACTTTTAATTTTATTTTTTCGCTTTGGGCTTGGCGCGACTGGTCAATAAGGTTATCGTATTTTACTTGAGGCAATTCCACATACAAATCAATACGATCCACAATGGGGCCGGAAAGTTTGCGCTTGTATTTAGCTAATTGCCCCGAGGTGTAGTTCGGTCCATCGTCATTTTCAAAATATCCCCCAGGCGTGGGATTGGCTGCGGCCAAGAGCGTAAAGCGGCAAGGAAAAGTGGCGCGCTGCTTGGCACGCGAAATGGTGATGGTTCCATCTTCCATCGGTTGCCTTAAAGATTCTAAAACATCGCGGTGGAATTCGGGAAATTCATCTAAAAATAAGACGCCCCGGTGAGCTAAAGTAATTTCACCCGGATTGGCCGTCCCAGCCCCACCCACAATCGCGGAAGGGCTGGCAGTATGGTGAGGTGAGCGGAAGGGCCGGCTGCCCATGAATGGTTTTTCTGGAGTTAGCAATCCCGCCAAACTATAAATTTTTGTTACTTCTACCATTTCATTTATAGCCAGCGGCGGCATAATCGAGGGCAAAGCTTTGGCCAAAAGGCTTTTGCCTCCACCTGGCGGGCCAACCATTAAAAGATTATGTCCGCCGGAGGCACAAATTTCCAAGGCGCGTTTGGCGGTTTCTTGCCCTTTTATCCAGCCGATATCTATACCCTCCTTGTCATTAATCTCCCCTAAAAATATTTCTTTGTCTATTTGGTAATTTTCGATCTTTTCTTTGCCTTGCAGCCAGTTTATGGTTTGTTTAAGGCTATTAACCGGGATGATATTGATTTTTTGCGGTGCATCCAAAAAGGCCAGGGCGCATTCTTGGGCATTGGCCTGTGGCACAATAATATTGGCAATCTCCTTATTTTCCCTGATAGCTAAACAAAGAGCCAAAACTCCCCGCGCCGGTTTGAGCTCGCCATTAAGCGAAAGCTCACCGATGAAAATTTTCCCCCGCGGATCAAATTTTATTTGTTCAGTTTTTAGCAAATAACCCAAGGCGATGGGCAGATCGTAAAAGCTTCCTTCCTTTTTCAGATCGGCCGGTGCTAAATTGACCAGAACTTTTTTGGCCTGGGCAAAAGCCGGAGAAAAGCCTGAGCTTTTTATGGCCGCGCACGTGCGGTCTTTGGATTCTTGCACGGATTTATCCGGCAGGCCGACAATATCAAAAGAGCGGAGGCCGTGTGTGGCCTCCACTTCAATTTCAATAATGCGTCCGCCAAAACCTACAATTGCCGCTGAAAAGATTTTGACAGCCATAATTACCTATTAGTGAATTTCCTTGGCCTCGCATTTCATACAAAGCTCGGCCTCAGGTTTTATTTCTAGTCTTTCTTTAGGGATTTGTGCTCCACAAGAAGTGCATTTCCCATACTCGCCCTTTTCCATTCTTGCCAAAGCTTTGTTGGTTTCGGCCAGTCGGTCTTCCAGAGTGTGCTCCACGGAAAGATCAGCCTCATAAACCTCCACCTCATCGGCTTCGGTATCAAGGCTCCCCTCGCCCGCATTCCCCGCCTCGCCTCCGGACATTTCCGGGAATTTGGTGTCCCAGTCGCCTTTAATTTTTTCGTCGGGCTGGGCAAATGTTCCTAATTCCTTTTCTAAGGATTTTTTTTCCGCCAAGAGCGCTTCTTTTTGTTTGGCTAAAAATTCACTGTCCATAATTTTCTGTTATTTTTTCCTCTTTGATTTTATTTGTCTTTCAAGAGAAATGATTTTATCTTTGAGTTTTTGTTCCTTGCTTGAGAATTCTTGCACTGACTTTGTAACCGCAGTTAACTCTTGTTCTATTTTGTCCTTTTCTTTTACTTTTTGCAAATAAGCTTGGGCTGCTGACCGCCGTTTATTTTCAATATTCTGGCGAGCTTCTTCGGTCTTGCGCCTGTCAGCCCCCTCAACTTCCTTCTCTTTACTCTCCAAGGAAACTAGCTCTTGGTCAATAGCCAGCTTTTCATCGGAAAGCTCGTGGAGGGATTTATTGATGATATTTTTAGCAGGTAAAAGCGCGGAATATTGCGAGGAGAGATCTTTTTGCTTACTATCAATGTCTAAGAGTTCTAATTCGCAATTTATTTTTTGTTCCTCCAGATCGATTGTCTCTTCGCGATGGAGCATGTCCAGTTTTTTCTCATGCAGCCTCTCCTCTTGGGCGAGCATCGCTTGGTATTGGAGCTTATTAGCCTCCATTTGGTCTATGAGCTTAAGGATTTTGTCTTCAATATCCCAGCGGGTTTTTTCTGCCATTTTTCGTTCGGTTTCCTTTTCTTCCCTTTGGCGTTCCAATTCTTCTTCTTGGAGTAGGCCCTTGGCCGCCCGCTGACTGGCTATTATTTGGCGCAATTTTTCTTCAACTTGGGATTCGTGTGCCATTGCATCGGCCAAAATTGTGTTCTCCAAATTTTCTTTTTTACGCAAAAGTTCCGTGAGGCCGCTTTGGAGGGCTTGGGTGGAATTTCTGATTTCTTTAGCCTGCAGATCAATATTTTTTAAGATGGCGTCTTTCTCGGTCGAAAGTACGGATTTTTGTTTATGAATTTCCGCCAAAGTTTCCCGAAGCTGCGTTCTGGCATCCTTGGGTTTTTCCGGTTCAGGAGTAGCTTGAGGTTTGCTTGGCAAGGCTTGAGCGCTTTGCGCTGACGGTTTTGGATGTGGCCTTTCCGGCGTTGGCTGGGCAAAAGCTTGTTTGCCCGCCTTGATAACTTTTTCTATTTCTTGCGTGAATTTGTCTTTAGGTGGCGGTGTTTTTTTGCGTCCGGGCACATCAACCGGCTCAATCCATTCATAGCCGGGCAATTCTTGCGGTTCGTATTCTTCTAAATGCGAAGGTCTATCCCCTTCTTTGGGTGTCGGCAGCTTTAAGCTTGCCTCGTCTTGGGAGGCGCTGGCCATTTTAGAGGCGGCCATGCTTGGCGGCGGAGGCGGAATCATGTCCGGAGGAATCTGGGCCATTAAAGGCGGGGCCGCTTGCTTGGTTACCGGCTGGGGGATAGTTTTTTTCTCAACGGGCTTAACTGGTGCCGCACCCTTTTTTATCATTAGCTGGACTTCGGGATTAAAACCGAAAATTTGTTCTTTCTTTTCGAACTCTTCTTTTTCTTTCGCCTTTTGGAGCTGCTCTTCGGGCTTGGGTGCGGGGATGATTTGCTTGGGAGGTGTTTGCGCTTGGCTAATCTCTGGTTTGCTTATCGGGACGCTTAAGGGTTTGGGTTCAGGTTTAGGGGTAACGGGGATTTGGACTGGGGGTTGAGGGCTAGGATTTATCGGGGCTCGGTTTTGGTTCTGATTGGGAGTAATGGGGCTTGTCGCAACTGCCCCATTTTGGGCTGGCTTATTTTCTTTAAGGCCCAAATTGACCTTAAGGGTTTTCATTTCCCCATTTTTTCCATTACCATTTTGGCCGGCTGAAGGGATTTCAGGCGAACCGGATTGGCCATAATTACTTATAGCTCCTGAACCGGCTCCGACTTCCCAAGCTTCCAAAATGACAACATCGCCCTCTTTTAATTTTACGGGTTTGCTGGGCTTGAGCGGTTGTTCTAGAGGTTGTGTGGCGGGCGTTTGTTTAGCTGAGGTTTTAATAGAGGAACCTCCGGTAATAATTTTGAATTCTCCGGGAGAAGCTGGTTGGGCTGGCGCTGGAGCGCTTTGCTTTGGCGGTTCGCTTTGGGGCGCGGTAGCGGAAATTGTTTTGGGGGGAGCTTGTTGTGGCTGCCTTTGAGGCAGCGGCTCTGGAGCAACAAATTCTTTTTGCGGCTGCACCAAACCTTTGGACAATGCGATGTCCTTTTTCATTGTCCGGATATTATTGGGATTAATTTGGGGCCCCTGCGTATCTACAATAAAATCTTGGCCGCGTAATTGTTGCGCCATGGTTTTTAACGTCAACAATATTTTAACAAATTGCGCAAGGTTTGGGAATTAATATCAGTGGAAAAGCCCCCATATCAATATTATTGGTATGGGGGCTTTTTTCTACTTGTTTTCAATTTAGCGTCTGCGGTCGTGACGGCGGTCGCCTCCCCTGTCGCGAGAGCTGCCTCGAGGATTAAACCTTGGGGCGCGTTCGCGAGCGGGTTCGCTTTCTTCGGCTGGCGCACCGGGCGTAAGATCTTTAAGGGAAAGTTTTATTTTCCCGTTATCTTCGATGCCGATGATTTTTACATCCACGATATCACCTTCTTTAACCACATCAGTCACTTTCGCTACCCGATGGTTGGCCAAGTTGGAGATGTGTATTAGGCCGTCAGTAGAAGGGCTGAGCTCCACAAAGGCGCCAAAGTCCATAATATTAACGACTTTGCCTTTGATAATTTCTCCTACTTGGAATTCTTTAACAATAGATTTGATGGCTTCAATGGCAGCTTGGGCTTTGGCCCTGTCAGTACCGGTGACAAAAACTTTACCGTCATCTTCAATATCAACCGTTACCTCATATTTGGCCACAATCTCATTAATAGTTTTGCCTTTCGGGCCAATAACTTCGCCAATCTTTTCCGGATTTATCTGGAAATTGACAATAACCGGCGCATAAGGAGAAAGTTCTTTGCGAGGTTCGCTAATAGTGGTGGTAATTAAACCAAGAAGTTGGGTTCTGGCAGTCTTAGCTGCGCTTAAAGCCCCTTCAATTATCTCTTGGGTTAAACCATCAAGCTTTACATCTAATTGGATGGCGGTAATGCCCTCGGAAGTGCCGGCAACTTTGAAGTCCATATCTCCATAGTGGTCTTCGGGGCCTTGGATATCAGTTAAAAGTTTGAATCTTTGGTCAGTGGAATTTGGCCCTAATTTGGAGCCATGCATTAAGCCGATAGAAATGCCCGCGCAAGGTCTTTTAATCGGCACGCCCGCATCCATTAAAGAAAGCGTAGAGCCACAAACCGAGGCCATGGAAGTAGAGCCATTAGAAGAAAGTATCTCGGTCACCACGCGGATAGTATAGGGAAATTGGTCCACATCCGGGATTAAGGGTATCAAAGCATTTTCCGCTAATTGTCCGTGGCCGATTTCACGCCTGCCCGGCGGGCCCAAGCGTTTTACTTCGCCCGAGCAATATGGCGGGAAGTTATAGTGGTGCATGTAACGCTTCTTGCCTTGAAAGTCGATATCCTCTAAAAGTTGTTGGTCTCCGGGAGCGCCTAAGGTGCAAATAGAAAGCGCTTGGGTTTGCCCACGGGCAAAAAAGCCCGAGCCATGGGCTCGCGGTAAAACCGCCACTTTGGCAGTGAGCTGGCGCAATTCGTCAAAGGCGCGGCCATCAGCCCTTTTACCTTTCTCTAAAGCTAATTTATGAAAAGCGTAATCTAGCTCGCGTTCAAACCAGTTGGTTAAAAGTTTTTTACAGTCTTTATCTGGGTATTGCTGCTTCATGGCCTCGATAGCTTGCTCTTTTAATTCTTCGAGTTTGGCCATCAGCTCCTTGCCCACGAAGGATTCCATTGTGGAATCAAGTTTGTCTCCCAAAAATTCGCGGATTTTTTGTTCCATTTCCGCTTCCGGGAAAACATTGGCGGGAATATATTTTTCCTGCCCGCAATCAGTGATTATTTGTTTTTGGAAATCAATCAGCTGTTTCAAATATGGGTTGGCGAATTTGCAGGCTTCTGCTACCACCCCTTCAGAAACTTCATCAGAGATGCATTCAATCATATTAATAAGAAGCTGGCCATTCTTTTCGTAGCCGCCCAAAGTCAGCTTAATATTGGATTTTTCTAATTGCTCGTAAGAGGGGTTCAAAATAAATTGGCCCTCCACATTGCCCACTTGCACGCAAGCAATCGGACCATTCCACGGAATTTTAGAAATTCCTAAAGAAAGAGAAGCAGAAAACGCACCGGTGAAAACCGGAGCATTCTGCGCATCCCAAGAAAGAGTGGTTAAAATTACCTGGGTCTCTTGGGTAAAGCTCTCAGGGAAAAGCGGCCTGATAATGCGGTCTATCAAGCGGCCGGTCAAAATCATCTTATTGGTTCCCCTGCCCTCGCGGCGGGTGAAGCGCGAGCCTAAAATTTTGCCCGCGGCGTAAAATCTTTCCTGATACTCCACAGTAAGAGGAAAAAAATCTTGGACAGTTTCATTGGTGCTCATTGTGGAAGCCGCCATCGTGGAGGTTTCCCCGTATTCTATCCAGCATGAGCCGTGCGCCTGTTGCGCTACATTGGTGCGGACTTTTAATTGGCGTCCGGCAAAATCCATTGAGTATTCTTTATCGTAGAACATATATTTTTACGTTTGGTTTGTTGACAGCCTTGCCCGGCCCGGCCGGGAGGCTAAATTAATTTTACTGTTTACTAAATTTTTTCGGTCTGGGAACTTTGGGTGCATTCTCGTAATCAAGCAGATATTTGTCTTGTGCTTTTTCTAAATCAGTAAAGTCGTCGCAAATATCTTTGAGGCGGGAGGAGCCCGTTCGGCCGAAGGCAATGACTTCCACTCGTTTGCCTTGGTTTTGCAGGTATTCCACTAATTGGAGAAAATCCCCATCTCCCGAGACTAAAATGATGGTATCGACATTATTGGCGATGCGGATAGCATCCACCGTAATGCCGACATCCCAATCCGCTTTTTTTAGCCCTCCGGGATATTCCTGAAGGTCGCGCACGCGGATTTCAATGCCCAGTTTTTGGAGCGCCTCATGGAAGGGCTTTTCAGCCCCACCTTCGGTGCGTACCACATAGGCAAATGCGCGGACTAATTGCCTCCCCGCCACGGCGGTTTTGACAATTGAGCCAAAATCAACTTTCTTGCCAAAAAGGTTTTTGGCGGAATAATAGAGGTTTTGTACGTCTATAAACACCGCCACCCTTTGGTTTTTGTGTTTGGCATCCATAATTTTTTAAGTTAACATTTTGAAAAATCCAAGCCCCGCGTTTAAGCGGGGCTTAAGGTTTTATTTAAGGCCGATCTTTTTGGAGATCTTTTCAAACCGTTCAACGCTTTCGCTCTTAAGATAATTTAGAAGTTTTTTGCGCTTCATAACCATCTTCAGGAGACCGCGCTTGGAGTGGAAATCTTTTTTATGTGAATCCAAGTGCTGCAAAAGCTTTTCTATCTGTTCGGTAAGAACAGCGATTTGGACTTCGGGCGAGCCGGTATCCGTATCGTGTGTCTGAACGCCTTTAATGATTTTTTGCTTCTTTTCTGTTTTAAGCATATTTTCTATAAAAACTTGTGCTTTCCTAGGGCGAGCAGGCCCTATTCCAGCTGTTTCGAAGGTATTTAATTATACCTGATTTTTCTATCTTTTGCAAGGGGGATTGCTAAGCCCTAAGTCTTAAATTCAAAGCCCTAACCTTCTTCCGCAAGGGCCGCTTGGCGCCTTTTCCTTTTTTCCGAAAGGGCCGGGATTACCCGGCACCTGCCTACCGGCAGGCAGGTACATGATTTTCTAAGGCTCGCCTTGCTCGCCAAGAAAATCTAATAAATCGAACCCTCTGCTCGGGTTTTTTACGATTTTCGGAAGGCGCCGAGATTACTCGGCATACAAGAAACTCTAAGCCTCATTCTTCGGCTTGAGTTTCTAATAATCGAACTTCGTTCTCTTCTTTTTCTCCGGAAGGGCCGCTTCGCAGCATACAAGATTTTCTAAAACTCGCTGTGCTCGTTTTGAAAATCTAATAAATCGAACCCTCTGCTCGGGTTTTTTACGATTTTCGGAAGGCGCCGAGATTACTCGGCATACAAGAAACTCTAAGCCTCATTCTTCGGCTTGAGTTTCTAATAATCGAACTTCGTTCTCTTTCCTTCCGGGGCAAAGCAAAAACCCGCCATAAGGGCGGGTTTTTGCTTTGGTGCCTCCGGAAGGAATCGAACCCTCGTTAAAGGATTAAGAGTCCTCTGTTCTACCGTTGAACTACGGAGGCTAGAACAAAAAAGACAATAGCATTTTTTTGATATTTTGGCAAGGCGTTATTAAACAAAAAGCCAAAGCGAAAGCTTTGGCTGATGTATTATTGGTCGAAGAATTTAGAATTCGCTGACTCCGGTCGGCGGGGTGGAAGTGCTCGCCGGCGGCGTGCCGGTTCCGCAAGGGAATTTGAACCATTGTCCCAATCCGGCTTCCGGAGAGAAAATTTTGGCGCCGACAATAATCAGGAAGAGGTTAACCACGGCATAGGCGGCATAAACAACGATAGCACCCCACAGAAGAGCTTTGGCTGTATCCCAGAATTTTTTGGCATTAGCCGGGTTTTCCAGATAAATAATATAATTAAACCCTCCCCAAACCAAAAGGAGAAAAGCCGCTATGGGCATGGCCACAAACATTATCCAGTTGATGATATTGTCCAACAAAACAAAGAGGTGGCAAAATTCCAATTTGCTGGGATCTTTGCAGACACCCTCCAGCAGTCCGCCCTTCCAAGCTTCGCAGGCTATCGGCGTTTGGGCAGAGGGTTTGGGCAAATCAAAATCCAAATCTTTGGGAGTGCTCGTAGCTCCATAGGCTATAGAAAATAAAAAGAAGGTGGCTAAAAGCGCGGCAAAGAAACAGGCAGATTTATTTTTCATTAAAAATATTATACCATGCGTCCCCTGCCCTGCAAATAAAAAAGCGAAGACATAAGTCTTCGCATATTTGCCTTAGGGTTTTTCCCATGGCATCTCATCCATCCTTTGGAACGTATCATCGGTAATCACTATCCAGCTAGTATGGTATTGTCCGCCTTGGTTTTGAGCCCAAGCGCGGTAAGCATAGTAAGTGGAAATGGTTTTATTTCCGGATTGTTCATCGGGTAGATTTAGGAGTCCCGGATCGGCATTAATACTGAAGGAATACGGTTTAGTGCCTTTTCTGGATATTTTGGGAGTCATGAAGAGTGTGCGGCTGAGCTTTTGATCGTCCAGGTTCAGAGTATCGGGGAGGACTGTAATTTCCTTGTTTATTGCATTGACAGATCCGCGGAAAGTTACAACTTCAAACCAGCTAAAGAAAGTTCCCCATTCGTTGGTTCCCGGGTGTATTACTTGGGTATTAGCCAGGGTATTTTGTTTATTGATAAAGGTAGGGTTGGCGGCTTTGATAAGCGGTGGAAGGTGGTTAATGATGAAATAGTGCGGGAAAAATTTACTTTCCGGTACCATCCAAGTTAACATACTTCCATTTTCCGCATTCACGCTTATAAAGAAAGCGCGGCCAAATTCCAAGCCTTTATTTATCAGGAAGGAATATTCGCCAGCTTTAGTTATTCGGATTTTTTCCGATTTGTATTGCCAAGTATTAGGCCAAGCTGCGATTATCGAACCACTGTATCGCGTCCAAAGGTATTGGAGATCCAGCCAAGGAAGCGGTGGTGTGCCCATATTCCGGACATCGATAGTAATGATGGCTTGAGGTATGGGGTTTTCTTCAGTTTGGTCTGGCATCAGGATTTTGATGTTTTTTAGCAATATCTCCGGTTTGACTTGTTCTCCGGGGAGTGGGTCGGTTTGGAATTTCCAAAAGCCTCCCTCAACTTTTTGCCCAGAAGAATCTATCAAAAATCCTTTGGTGGTGCCCGCACTGGAGCGAGCTGTGAAGCGGAAAACAAACGATTTTCCAAAGACCAGATTACTGCGGTAAACATCGAATGTCGGATATTTGTCTTGCCAATTTTCTTTGCGGTATAAGCCTACGTAAATGAAGGATTGCTCTCCTTCAAAATGCGTGTCTAAACCCCAATATTCAATCGTGACTTCGACCCAATCCGAACCGCCAAAGTCCAAGAGTTTGCCTTGCAGGCAAAAGGTATTTGGCCCGGTTTGGAAAACTCCGGTTGTTTGGATCAAGGGAGTATCGTAGATAGAATTTTTATCTCCCCACAATGTCCGGAATTCTTGAATGTTGGCCGCGGGTACTTCAGTCAGTTCTCCCTTGCTATTGGTCAGGCCATTGGTTACATAGGCTTGGTAACAGTAAACAGTGTATGGCTCGAGATTTTCAGCCGTAAAGCGTGTGGCTTCCATGAGCTCAAAATCTGCGTAATCATAGCGAGTTTTGACTTGGTTGCGAGGGAATGTTTCTTGAATGGTCGTAGCCATTTTGCCTTTTTGCCAATACTTGAAGAAAATTACGCATTCGCTGCTAAAACCCGAGAAATCAACCATTGCTCCCAAATCCGCACTTTTGTAAGTGATGTTTATAGGTTGCTTGGTGGTGACTTTGGGCTTTTGGAGAGTACGATAAGTTTCCAATTTTGACCAGTCCGCGCCTTTGTCAGTTTCTTTTGTGGTTAAATCTAAGGCGTGCGCCTTAAATAAATAGGCCGGTGTGTATTTGAGATGCGGATACTCTTTTCTGATCCAAGAGGGCGGTTTTTCCATACCTCTGTTTGGCTCCAGATTTTTGACCGTAATGGTGTATTCTCCGGGCAAATCCACTTCCAGTGAATCGCTGAGTATGGATTTGGCGTCGGGATCAGGAGTAAATTTATTCCCGTTCCATATATCTCCGAATTTTTGGTCAGTGATTTCTAGCCAAATTTTTGTCGGATGAGAAATGGAGACAACTTTAATGACCAGCTCGGCCGAGTCTGGAGTTACTTTCTTAACTCCCCCTGTAACGATCTCCGGTTTATATCCGGGAAAGGGCGGCGGAAAGTATTTGTGCCCGCCACTGGCAATTTCTCCACGGCTGTTGCGCGCTAAGAATTCGAAGTCATAAACTTCTTCGGCTGTAAATCCTTTGCCGGCTTGCAATGTAAATTCATTTGGCAGTTGGTCAAATTGGCTGCATTCAAGGCGTTGCCAAGCTGTGCCAAAGCGCTCCTGGGGTGCATTGATATTAAATCCCTGCACCATAATTTCCATGTAGCTATCGCCGCCAAATGATGTTATTTCGCAAGTTAAGTAGGCCGAATTGTCGGTTTGGTTCCAACTATTTTGGCTCCAATCAATTTTAGAACAGCGCAAAGTCTTAAGCTGCGGCAAGGCGCAGAGAGTAATTAGCTCCACTTCCCTGCTCTGGCAATATCCGCCCTCGCTAGCTCCAATGGCTTTTACCCAATATTTGGAATTAGGGAGGAGATCTTTCAAAACAACGGCAAACTCATTTTGGTTTTCGGTAAGCTCTTGAGCATTTTGGAATATTCTCATTCCCAGTGGTTGACTGTGGTTGGGAGAATACTGTCCCAAATCACTTCTTAGCTCCAGCCAAGAGTTTAAGGGCCAAACGCTTCCCGGCCTTGCAAAGTGAATAATGGCCGTAGCACTGCTCTCTGTTACGTCTTTTATTTCTGAAACATAGCAGCTCGGTTTGATGATTGTTTGACTGTGCACTAGCGGGCGAGTATTAGCTCCGCCCATGGCTTTACCGGTTTGATCAAAGGATTGAATCCAAATTTTGGAATACTTTTTAGCATCCTTTGGGACAACCCATTTAACATTAAAAACCGGTGCACCTTCGGGAGCATATTTTTCGCCTGGGCATTTTGCGCAGATTGTCCGGTCGCTGTTTATTAATGATGGCGTGTCATTAGTGCCCCAATAGAGGGACCAATAAGCGACATCATTAATCGGACCAGAGGCTTTTACGGATATTTCCATCTGCGTTCCGGGGAGAAAAATTCGCTCAAAAGGAACATTAGTCATCATCGTGGACTTATCATTATCGGAAATGATTTGTCCATCCACTTTTAGCAACACTTCTTCGATCAAAATGCTGCAGTTGCCGCTGGGGCAAACTGTAAGCGCTCGCACTGGAGCAACTTGTAGCATTTGGGCTAAACAAAAAATCACTGTGATAATCACGGCAATCTTGCTCTTGTTCATACATGCCTCCTTAAGTAACCTTTTCTATGTGCCGATCAGGGTATTTTGCTATAAAATATCTGGTTATATTATACTGAAATCTTAATATAAATCAAGAGGGATGCCTAAAGAAAAAAGCCCTTTTTTAGGGCGATTTTGGGGGTGTGTGGGGGCGTGTTTTGGCTTTGGAATTTCTAGAAAATTCGATTTCCTCGTTCAAATCTTTTGCCGCTTGGATAAACTCGGGCAAGTCTCCATGTTTCCAATTGGCTTCCGCTTCGTATGGCTTAACTACCCTATCGTGGAATTCTTGTTTGATGTTTTCAAAAATTCCCGTGAATAGGGCTATCCATTTGTAACGGAATTTACCAAGCACTTTTTGGAAGCTTAAAAGAGAAATGCGCGTGCAGACATAGTTAACCATGCCCGCCAGAGCTAGTTCGTCTTTTTTCTCCTTTGTTTGATCGCTGATGGCTTGGGCAATAGCTTCGATATGAGGGTCGAGCTTATCCCTGACACTTTTTGCTATATAGGGCATTTTTCCTCCTTTCTAAGAATCATCCCTTTTAGGACCAAGTTTCTTTATGTTCAAGTCCTCCCGGAAGGCCCAAGAGCAAAATTTATTTTGCTCGCATTTCTGGCAATCATCGTTCACGTAACAGGTTCTTTCTGTTTTATCCTCCGCCATAAACCTCCTTTATATAAATTGTTAAGTGAGACATTATTAAGCAAAAGCATTTTTATGTCAAATAAGCATTGAAACCGGGCTATAAATTGCTAATATGGTTTACATGCTTTTGCTCCCATAGTTGAATGGAT
Source organism: uncultured Candidatus Saccharibacteria bacterium (assembly GCA_964596325.1). Lineage (GTDB taxonomy): Bacteria > Patescibacteriota > Minisyncoccia > Minisyncoccales > JAGOPM01 > JBAZJI01. The sequence goes on along the minus strand of CAZQSQ010000004.1, from coordinate 23,000 downwards.
ACAACGAGGCCTGGCAAGCTGCAGGTGCAGGTTCGATTATTAGGAATACAAAATGAGCGCAGCGAATTTTAGTATTCCTTGTATGCCGCCTTGGCGGCGCCTGCTGGGAAAGGAATCGAACAATCAAATATTGAGTATTGCTCCCATAGTTGAATGGATACAACAGTGGCCTCCGAAGCTGCAGGTGCAGGTTCGATTCCTGCTGGGAGCACATAAAAAACCCGCCGATTGGCGGGTTTGTGATTAATCAATTGAGAGCTGTGTGATTTCGGGTTTGGTTTCAATGCTCACATTCGCGAGATTGAAAAGCGTCATTTCTCCACGCCAGGATTTTTCTGGTATGTAAATGGTAAAGCGCTTGTCAATGTAATTCTGCATTACATTGCTTTCGGCTGCAGGAAAAGTCCCATCTGAGTATTTTGAATCATAGAATCGAGACGTAGGGCTACAGCGTTTACGTTCGAGATCTGCCTTGAAACGGGCGCGATTTTCCTTGGCCTTAGCCCTGGTCCGAGAACAGGCAATGATAAACTCCCCTTCTCTTTCTTGGGCTTCTGCAGCGGAGAAAATGCCAAATCTTTGACAATGCTTTACAAATTCTGCCAGCATCCTTTTGGTCTGCTTGCCTTCGTAGTCGGGCGTCAGACTTTCCAGCTCGGCGCGGTTGGCTTTGAGTTTATCCCAGACGAGAAGATCATTGTCTCCGAGGGCGAAATTGACCTCAGAGAAAATGTCGTTAAAACGTTTGATTTCATGTGGCGGAATAACCAGTAAGAAATTTTTGTGGCTTTTGTTTCCCTCAATGAAAGAGGTGGCCACAACATGGATGCCAATAGGATCGGTAATGGCATAGGCATAGGGGTTGGAGCTGTTTCTTGGTACAGGAATGATTATGCGTGCCTCTGGGGTACCACCGAAGTTGTGATCAGGATCGGACCAATGAAGTTTCCTTTGTATAAATTTGTTGTAAATCGGGAGAATTGTTTCCAGCACTTGGCGGGTAGCTTCCCCGCTTCCATTTTCCACCAACTTTGGTAAGAGACCAACCGTTGCCTCAATTTTCATTGCCATTTTTAAAGTCCTTTCTCCGCTTTGTTAACCTTACGGCTTGACCGTAGGCGCGGTGGCGCTTGTTGTTTCCTCTGCCTTGCAGGGTAAGCGCTATTTGCATTATGTAATATAAATATTGTTTGTCAATAGGGTCAAAGCAAACAAAAAAGAGCCCGCAAAGGCTCTTTCAAATGTTTATTTTTTTAACCTGCCAACCATGCACGAGGCATAGGAGGTGGCTTTTTTGAGGAGGCTCTTGGCCTCTGGGCTGCTGGCTTCCGGATAGCCCATTTTGGCCAATTCTTTTTTTATTTTGCCAATATCCCCTCCCTCAAAGGAGATCTGTTGCTTGGCAACGTCAACTGCAATATTTTTGCAGCCGAGTTTTTCTAAGGCCGAGGCAATGCTTTTTTCGCATCCCCCGCATTTTATATTAACTACTGTTAATGTAGTCATATTATTTTTAATTAGTGCCCCTGGCAGGAATCGAACCCACATCACTGGTTCCGAAGACCAGTGCTCTATCCATTAAGCTACAGGGGCATAAGTAAGGGTAGCAAATTAAATAAACAATTTCCATAAAGAAAAAAGCCTCCAAAGGAAGCTATTTGATTTTGTAATTGCCGCGGATAAGGCTGCGAAAAGTGCTTTGGGGCAGCAAGGGTTTAAGGTAGAGGGCGAGAATTTCCAGTGGTTTGCCAATATGGTAGCGGAGCTTTGGTTGGCGCATTTGCAAAATGCGGGCGACAAGCTTGGCGAGGTCCTGCGGATTGCTACCATTTTTTTCTGAGCGCTCCATTTCCCCTACGGCCCTTTCACAGGCGAGGTTGCGCAAGGAGTTGCGGATTGATTCTTCGTCTCGAGAGGTTGTTTTTAAGCAGGCTGTTTTTTTCCGATTGATCGTGAAATTGGTTGCAAAATCCCCGGGCTCTATAAGCACAAGCTGCAAAGCTTGGCCGAGAAGCTCGCGATCCACCGATTCAAAATGCATTTCGATGGCGGCTTTGCTGGCAGAGTAATAAGGTTGGAAAGGAACACCCACCGCAGCGGCAATCGAACTAATCTGAATCAGTTTGAGCGGCGGTTCTTTCCGGCCAGCTGCCAGTTGCAGGGCGCAATTAAGCACATTGACGGCGCCAAAGTAATTGGCGTCAAATTGTCCTTGTGCTTGCTCTTGCGTGGCCGTTTCGCTGGCCCCTGATAGCCCATGTCCGGCGCAGTTGATGATGGCATCAAGCCCTCCGAGTTTGTCATGCGCTTCTTTGATAGCCCAAGCCACGGTTTGTGGGATGCTGATATCGCAATTTAGTATTTCAAATCCGAATGGCTCGGGGCAGAAAAATTTCTTGCGGCTGGTGCCGATGACTTGATAATCTTGCTTATCAAGGAATTTGGCTATAGCTAAGCCAAAGCCTGACGAGGCGCCAAAAATCAATACTTTTCTTTTATTATTCAAGCTCTACCTCCTTATGTAGTTTTTAATTTAGCGATTATATTATATCATTATTTTCGAAAAAATCAAGGTAAGCAAAAATGGGCTTAAGGCCCATTTGTAATGTTTTATTTTAAGGCGCTATTTGGCTTTGCTGGAGCTCTTTTTCTTCTGCCTTGAGCTTTGCCAGTTGCCGGATAACGGTAAGGATAACGGTTACCACCATGGCCAAGCAAATGACAATGCCAATAATACTGACAACTGCTTCTTCAGGCAAAGTAACGCTCACCAGATACCAGGTCGCCAGCAGAAATAAGATAGTGAAAACGACAGCTCCGATTATAACGTTTTTACATTCTTGCCGGAGTTTTTGCTTGGGTTTATCGCCGTTTATTTTAATCATGATACTCCCCTCCTCTTTCATGGTCGTGGGGGTCGAAATAATTTTCTTTGCAGCGTTTTGACTGCCAGACTTCGACACCGTCTTCCCGAGAAAATTTTCCCAATTCTTCCTCGGCTTTTTCTCTGATTTCTTCGCGGTTGGTTTCATAGCTTAGTTTGTCTTCCTTGGTGAGCAGGGCCAGAAAAAGTAGAGAATCGTCTCCGAATAATTTTTCGATGACATAGCCCATCCCATTACCCAAAGGTTTTATAGTGTATAAAAACCACCACCGCAGTTTCCGTCGCAGGCGCCCAATAGCGCGCCTGAAATCCGCCAACAGTTTTTTCTTGCGCCGTTGCGTTTGGTCTTCGGCCATCGGGGCCTCCTTTTGCTGTTTATTAAAGATGCACAATGCAACATACCATCAGCTTTCAAAAAAACAAGCCCCCTTTGGGAGGGGGCTTTTTAGGCCTTGGCGGCCTTTGTTTGCGGTTACATTTGGGGGATTATTTGAGTCTGATTTACTTTTTCCCTTTTTTCTTTTTCTTCTTGTTTCCAGGAATTGGGTCTTGCGGATGCCTTAGAACTTTGTGGCGTCTGTGGCAGACGGCTAATGGGGCTTCAATGTCGATGAGCGGGGTGATTTTGGCCACTTCTTGGTAGCTTGGCTGCCTGAAGAAGAGTGAATTGAAAAGGGTTTTGAACCTTTCCGCATCACTAGGGTTGAGCGGTCCGGCAATTTCCATTATCCCGGCAAGAGCCACCAAAGGCGGCGGAACATCGCGGACATCCTTGGCGTAGCGCCAGCGGAGAAGCTGTCGACGCAAATCAAGCATCTGCTCCATAGCCCAAAGTTTGTCTAAGCAGCGGCTTTTGTTTTTGCAAAACGTAGCCCAGACTTCCTTAATTTCGGACTGCTCGTCTTTTAAGCAACGATGACTGTTGATTTCTTCCAAGATCCAGACAATGTCATCCTCGGGCTCATAAAGGGAAATGATATCTTTGAGCTTGGCGAGGCGGACGCTGTCATCGGCATAAAGGCGGCAAAATCCGAGCAGAATATTCCTTTCATTTTGCCAATGCTTGTAGCGGTTGATGGCTTCCAGCGGGAGCTTGAGTAAGGCGTGGCAAAGCCTTTCGATGAGATCGACGGCTTGCAGTGGCGGACGGTCTTGGCGCATATCGCCAAAGGCCGTGTTTACGTATTCCAGCAAAACAGTCCTTTCCTTTTTCAAATCTTTAGCCTTGGTGCAGGCGGCCACTTTGGCCAGCTGACCGGAGATTCTTTTAATGTGGCTTTGCGCGATTTGAAAAGTCAGGATAGTGTTGGCGCTGGCTTGCGGGCCAGGGTCGCTTTGATAATTCTGGAAATCCGCGAGCAACGAGGCTTCGGGAATATCCAGAATTTCCGGCTCAACTTTGGCGATGGGCTCTGGTATGGGCTGAGGCATAAATCTGTCCACAATCTTGATAATAAAGATGGCGGCAAAATATATGGGTAGGCCCGTAACAATGAGAATGTCGCCCCTGATGGTTTCAAAGATCGTAATGCCGGTGGCAAGAGATCTGAGAAGACCAGAGACGATGATTACCAGCGCATAAAGCATCAAGCCTAAAAGGGCAAAGCCGGAAGCGGTCTTAAAAAACGGTGAAAATTTTTCGGTCTTTTCAGCCATGTAATCCTCCTATTTAGTTTTTCTAGAACATAATATATTATACCATAAAAATGGCTAAAAATCAATGTACGAAGTTACTAATAAAATCAAGCCCGAACGGGCTTGGATTTATTAGCGCCGCCTGCCGCCTTGCGCAAGGGCCCTTGGCACTTTCCAAGGCCTGAGGAAATAAGGAAGTAATTTTTAAGTCTGGGAATATAAAAAGAGCCGCATCGGGCTTTAGCTGATGCGGCTATGTTTTTAGCAGTAATAGACAGCCTTGTAGTGGCGGGTTTTTGGCTGGCTTTTGGGGAGATATTTTTGGTCTTTGCCGGCATTTTTTCGGCGCTGGTTACAACAGATGGTTTTGTATTGCCCCTCGGTTATCAGTTCAAAAGGGCGAAAACTCACAGAACTCAATCTTTGTCTTTGGCGAAAAGTTTTGCGCAGCATTTTTCTCCTTTCTTATCGTACAAAAAATGGCACGTGGGCCGAGGATTCATTGGTGATCATTTTTCCGTCAGGCGTCAGCGCGTCCATGCCTCCGGGCGTGATGCTCAACATCGAATCGACCGCTGAAGCATTTTTTTTACAAATTCCCGAGATGCCGATTACGCTTTCCGAAGCTCCTCCGACGAGTACAAAGTTCTTGATGTCGTTAAGGATGACATTGTAGCCGCTGTTTTGGTCATAGCTGAATTTGTAAGACTCCAAGGTATAGACGGGGCTGATTTGCAGCCCTTGGGCATTAATAAAGTAGAGACGCACGCCACTGAAAAGATCTGACGGGAAATGGCTAAATGAAGGGCAAAGAGCCAAAATTTTGGTGTTGCCCGTAATATTGGAGGCAATGCGAAAAGCGCCTAAGAGGCACTCTTCCCCACTGCCGACATTTTGGGTGGGCTGCCAAAAAGTTTCCAGATGTATCTGTTCATTTTTGGCAAAAGACATATTCTGGCCCTCCTTAATCGCTGCCTCATGGAGGCGAAACATTTGCGAGATCGCTTGTTGGGGAGGCGCACCCGGTCCGTTTCGGACCAACTGCAAACCGATAACACCCCAAAATCCTAAACCGATTGCCAAGGCAATCACTGGCGCCAATAATCCTTTTTTGTTTTTCATTCAATAATCTCCTTCCTTCGATTTTTCGCGAGCATTTTTAGCAAAAGGCTTGCTAAAAGTTCATTAATATTATAATATCATTTTTATGATAAGTCAAGGTATAAAAAAAGTCAGAGTTTTGTATAATTCAAACAATGGATATACCCCAAGAAGTTAAAACTATTTTGGAAACTTTGCAGGCCAAAGGCTTTAAGGCCTATGCCGTGGGCGGGTGCGTGCGCGACCTGCTTTTAGGTGTGGAGCCCAAAGATTGGGATATTACCACCGATGCTAACCCGGCCCAAATCCAGGAGTTTTTCCCTAAGAATTTTTATGCCAATGATTTTGGTACAGTCACGGTTTTAACCGGAAGCCAAATATCCAATTTGCAGAACATTGAGGTCACACCCTTCCGCACGGAAAGCATGTATGAGGATAGACGCCACCCGGGCAAGGTGGAATGGGCTAAAATCATTGAAGAGGATTTGAGCCGCCGCGATTTTACGATCAATGCCATGGCTTTGGATTTGGCCAAAAATATTATTGATCCTTTTGAGGGCCAAATTGATTTGAAAGCCAAGCTGGTACGCGCAGTGCGCGAGCCCCAAGAGCGCTTTGAAGAAGACGCTTTGCGCCTTATGCGCGCCGTGCGCTTTGCTACGGTTTTGGGTTTTAGGCTGGAAGAGAAAACTTTTGAGGCCATTTGCCAAAAGGCTAAAAATTTGAAAGATGTTTCCGCCGAGCGCGTGCGCGACGAGCTGATGAAAATAGTGGCCTGCCCGCGCGCCCACAAAGGCATCGAGCTGATGCGCGAAACCGGCTTGTTGCAAATTGTTTTGCCAGAACTTTTAGAAGGTTATAAGGTTGGCCAAAACAAACATCACAAGTTTGATGTCTATGAGCATTCGCTGAAAAGTTTGGAATATGCGGATAAAAAAGACTTCCCTGCCCTGGTAAAACTGGCCTCTCTTTTGCACGATATCGGCAAGCCCAAAACCAAGCGCGGCCAAGGAATCAATTCAACTTTTTATGGGCACGAAGTTGTTGGCGGGCGCATGGCCGCACGCATCATGGAGAGATTAAAGTTTTCCAAAAAAGAAGCGGAAAAGGTTGTTTCTCTAGTGCGCTATCACCTTTTCTATTACAACGCCGGTGAAGTTACAGAAAGTTCGGTGCGCCGCCTCATCCGCAATGTGGGCACACAAAACGTGGAAGACCTTTTGCTGGTGCGCCAAGCGGATCGCATTGGTTCGGGTTGCCCCAAGGCCGAGCCCTATAAGCTCCGCCATTTGCGCTACATTATAGACAAAGTATCCCAAGACCCTATTAGCCCCAAAATGCTCAAGCTCAATGGTAATGATTTGATGCAGCTTTTAGGTGTGGCTCCGGGGCCCAAAATTGGCCAAATTTTAGACGTATTGTTAGAGCGTGTAATCGACGACCCGGCCCTAAACGACCAAGAGATTCTCTCGAAGATGGCCAAGGAACTGGCGGCTATGCCGGAAAAGGAATTGCTTTCTATGCGGGCACAGGCCAACAAAGGCATTGATAGCGCCAATGAGCAGGCAGACAAGAGCATTAAGAAAAAGCATAGAGTATAAGAGGGATCAATTCCAAATTACAAATCAAAAATTATCCGCCAAAAGCGGATATTTTTTTATGAAAAAAGCCGCGTGTTATTACGCGGCAAAACTCACTATTACGAGCTATGATGGGTTATTAGCCTTGATTAACTGCCGGCCAAATTTCCCGCTTTTTATAAAGCATCCTCTTTATAGAGAATGAGCGCTGTTGCCCTGTGCTGCCTAAACTCATCATTTCCTTCAGAATGGCTCAGTGAGATGATCTTGGCTCTTTTATTATTTCCGAGCCACTTTTTGATGGCTTCACGCAGATCAGACATGTCTCTTCCTGATAATATTTCAATTTCTACCATTTTTTCTCCTTTGGGATGATTGAGTTTTAGACTTCGAAAGGCTGTAAAATCATAAAATAGATTTTGCTCATATCGCCGTTTTTGTAGTAAGAGATAAGTTGGTTGCCAGAAAGCGGGGTTGGCCCTTTGTATTGCGTTCTGCAAATAATGGGCTCCCTGAACTTCCCTGCTAAGCTTCCGGCAACACTATCTTCGTCATACATATTCCCTGGAATTGCGATGACTTTAATTATTTTAATGTCCATTGTTAATTCCCAGCTTTTTATTGACTCTTTGTCTGGAACTTCCGGTTCTTTATAGAGATTGCCTACGATTTCTAGGATTGTTGGCAAGGTGTTTTTGGCCGGCAAGACAATTTTGAAGCTTAGGTCAGTTTCGCCTTTCTTGTAATAGGCGTAGAGGTAGTTTTGTGAGCGAAGAACCGGTCCTTTGTAATCGCGAAGTACTTCAACATCAGTGCCCACAGATGCAATCAAGGCATTGAGTGTTTTGTCGTTTGAGTCTTTGGGCAAAGGGCTGGTTGCGCAAAAGTACTCTCCTGTCTTTTCCTGATACTTGTTGATAAAGTTCATGGCTCTATCGTTTAGCTTCAGACGGAGCGACTGGTCTGGATTGGAAGCTATTTCTCTCGTGGGGACAGGCGCTCTAGGTGAAAAAATGAGATTCTCAAACCATTCTGGGCAAGTAAATAGCAATACGAGAAAAATAATTCCAACAACAACGGTTGTTATTGCTGCCGCGTTGCGTATAAACTGCCAGAATCTTCTTTTCCTTTCAAGCGCTGCCTTTGGGTCAATTAGATTTTTAATAATGCTCATTTTGCCTCCTTTTTGGCAAATGAATTTGCCTAGCTCCTTTTTGCTAAGCATATATACGATACAATAATGATTTTGATTTGTCAATCATATCTCCCCTTTCCAATCAAAGTATTACCCCGCCGCCGTGATTACACTTTGGCGAGGTTTAATAAATTCTAATGCTCGAGAACTCGCATTGATTGAATTTATTCGCCCCGCAGTGCGCATCCGCGCACACGTAAGCGGTGCATACATGATTTTCTAAAGCTCAAAATTCGCTAAGAAAATCTATTAAAAAACCGCGCAATGCGCGGGTATTAATTTTGTTTATTTTATCTCCCAACCATAGATCAGAGAATGGTGTCGGAGTGCAGCGGCTAGCGGGGCCAAGACCTCGAGGCGTGGCAGCTGATTGGCTGTAAGCTGGCAATGTTCTATCTGTCTTGGCATGCCACAAAAACGATATTCCAGTTCTTGGCGGATCATTCGCAGTAATGGCTCTCCCCAATATTGGACAACCGTGCCCAGGACAATAGTCGATGGATTATAGGCCATGATCAGGTTCCCTATTCCAACAGCCGTGTGCTCCACCCAGTTTTTAACCAGATAATAAGCCGAGGCATCGTTGTCCTTGATAGCGGCTTGGAAAATATCCTCAGCGCGTAGGCCTTGCTCGCTATGTTTAGCTGCCATATACCACGGTTCGTCAAATTCAATAAAATCCAACCAAGTTTTAGCATTGCGGGTAAAGTTATTTAACCCGACAAAAGCCTCCCAGCAACCCCGTTGCCCACAGCCGCAAAGCGGCGCGGTCGGGTCTGTGCTCATAATCATGTGCCCTACTTCTCCCGCCAAGCCCTGTCCGCCAAGTAATGGCAGGCCATCTTGGATAATACCAGCACCCATGCCTGTTGAGCATGTCAGGTATATGAGATTTTCCTTGTTTGGATACTTGGCAAAATAATACTGTGCAAGGGCGGCTGATTTGGCATCGTTTTCTACATAAACTGGATATGGGAAATATCCGTCCGTGACCATGATTTCTGGGCAATACCTTTGGGTGATGGCTTCAAAGTTAATGTTTTCCCAGCCCGGCTGATTAGACAATGAAATCAGGGTCGATTTGTGACTGTCCAATATCCCGGCAGCGCAAACCGCAACAACTTCGAGCTTCTCCTTGCATTCATTCCTGATTGCAACCATGCTGTCCCCTATTTGTTTTTCCAATTCTTCTTGATTGGCCGGGGATCGGAAAATTATGGTTCTGGCCAGTGATTTCCAAGTTTTGGCATTATAGTTGCACTTTGCAGCGCTGACGCGGACATTTGTCCCTCCAATATCAATGGTAATCGCATTGATTACCCTAAACGGTTTAGCATATGGCTTTGCCATTTTCCTCCTCTTATATAATTTCCATTACCTTTCCATGCTTTGTCCGATAAGCTGCGAGCTTGCTTGAAACTTCCGGATAGTGAAAAGCCATTTTTTCCAACACCCTACTCACCTTTTTATCAAAATCCCCTTCGTTCAGCTCATAAACATTGGTAATATATGGTTTTTTATCGGCCACATACTGTTTAATGTGCTTATAGAGGACTTCCCTATCATTATTGCTTACTCGTTGGCGGACATTGGGGACATTCTTTGGATTACAAAGAAAAATGAGGTCGTATTTGTGCGTGTCCCTATTGCATTCTTTCTCCATCAAGTCGAAATACGGCTTTCCTTGGGCAGTTTCATCCAGTTTTTTGTATTGAAACCAAATAAGATCTTGGAAAAGCGGCATTTCGTGGAAAACATAGTCTGATTGGACTTGAGCAAAGTCTTGCTCGTTTTCCATTTGTCGGCAAAACATTTCATACTCGTCCTCGGCAGTGATGTCCCTATTCTGGGGCCAAACATTGCGGACAAGATAAGGCCGGTGCGCCTCATTAACCATATCTGCCCAGCAGCTTATTTTTTTCAAAATTACTGAGAGCTCGCGCGCCAGCATTGTTTTACCAACAGACGGCGGTCCGGCAAAGGCTATTCTGATCACGGTCTTATTCCTTTCTGTCCTGTTTTTCTAGGTTTTTTAAGGACTATTTTGTGCTTAATATTATACATGTAAAATTTTCCATGTCAATTCGAATGCTGCGTTCCATAGGAAATTTTGGGTTTTTTTTAAGCTAAATATTTTTACTACAATATTTAATGATTTTGTAAATTATTTGAATTTATTTTCAAAATTACTCTTCTATTAATTTTAATTAGCTCGCCATGTCCGCTATTTGTCCTTAATCAATTTTTTCATGTAACAAAAAACCTCGCATTGCGAGGGTGTTATTTTTTTTCCTTTTTAAGAAAAATTAAGCATGACAGTTTATAGACCAAATAACCAATAATGGTTATGGCCGAAACAAAACTTAGCGAAAAAGCGATTGTCCCAACGATTACCCAAAACAAATACCAGAAATTTCCACTCGGAACATAGAATATTTTCCAAGTCGGAATTTCTGTGCTGTATTTGGCAAACAGGCTTATTGCTAAAGAAATAGCAAGGATAACAAGAGGGACAATCAAGTATTTGTGTCGTTCGCGATTTTTTGGATTATACATTTTCCTCCTTTTTTCCCATGAAAAATTTGGACCAAAAATAAGTAAAATAAAGGCTAAACCACTGCCAGTTATCTTTAGGCCGAAATTAACATTAGGTTTTCTCTGCTTTCGTTTTTCGCCACAATGTATTGTAAATAATGCTAATTGTGGCATTTTAGCCCAATACTGTCTGAACGTAAAGGCGCCCACATTGTGGGCGCATAAGGGACAGAGGACAAACGATAAAGGACAATTACGCTTCGTAGTCAGCACCTTTATCAATGGTTTTGACAACTTCGACATTTGAGTACTTGGCGGCAATCTCATCCCAGACATATTGGGTGAGCTTTTCCCAGTAGTTAGCCGTTTTAGGACCTGTATGAAGTTCGAGTGTTACTTGATGGACTTCATCTTCTGGGTTTATCTCCAGCTCGCCCTGCATTACAGTGCAAGAAGCATATGCTTGAGATCTGATTGCGCCATTACTGGTTTTGGTCTGCGCATATATTGTAAATACATGAGCAGGTCCATTCTTACCAACCTCAATTACTGCTTTTATAATATAGGTAGTGGGGCTGGAAGGGGAGGCAGAGATTTCTTGCAAATTGAATTCAGAAATCACCTGGCTGACTGCTGCGACAAGTGCAGGGTTGGAAATCACTTTCTTTAGCTTTTCGTTCATTATTCCTCCTTTAATGATGCCTTTCCTGAATATTGCTAGCTATTCTTTGATCTGAACTTTATGAGTTCAACATCAAAGCCAAGGTATAAAAACAAGTAGATCATTAAGATGGCGCAGATGCTAACGACTGTTAGCCCAAACAATAGGAAAGGGAGATTGCCCGCCTCCTGTGCCGGAAATTGTGACCAGTGCGCTATGATAAAAACAATACAGCGAATACTATAAAACAGTACGCCAGTGAGCGCCGCTATGGCTATTCCTCTAAAAATTTTAGCATATTCATTTATCCTCCTTATTTGATTGTGAAATTGTAGTTGATAACTACAATATATATTATAGCACAAAAAGGCCAAAAAATCAATATACGAAATGACTAATAAAATCAACGGCTTTTGGATTTTTTAGTCACTTGCCTTGACCTAGGCCAAGGCGGAAACAAAAACAGGCATTGATATGCCTGTTTTGCTGGTCGGGGCGCCGAGAATCGAACTCGGACCTCACGCACCCGAAACGTGTGTACTACCACTGTACGACGCCCCGTTAGAGTCGCTAACGGCGCTGTGTTTACCTCTGTCGTATCAAACCAGTACCTCGGGTGCGACAAAGGAAAGCGTTGCTATGTTAGCGACTCTAACGGGGGACGCCCCCTACAATTAGAATTCACTAACTCGGATGTAAGATATTATAGCAAAAGGCAGATAAATAGCAAGAAAAAACGCGTACTTGCCGCGTGCGAGCGAAGCGAGCTATACGCGGTAGCCAATAAAAAAGCTCCATTTATTTGGAGCTGGGCGAGAATGATAATCTAATCTCGCATGAGTTTTTTGTTATTGAGGTATTCAAGACGGTATTCGTAAAGCTCGGGCTTGTTTTCCATGGCCAGATAAGTGGCCATGATCGAAGAAGATTCTTCGATTTTGTTCAATTTAATCATGTCTACCCATAAATTGAATGACATCCAGTGGACTGTAGGGTAAAAGGGGGCTTCCGAGACGATTTCTTCGCGCTTCACACATCTTTCGGCCAAGAAACAGTAGATTTGCGTTTCGGAATGGCTCGAGGACATAAGTACCGGGGAAAGGGGAGTGATATTTTTTTCATCGCATTCGTAGCCGGTTCTTTTTTTCAGGGCTTGGGCTGCGGCCTTGATTGGGCCAAGGTTTTTCGAACTAAAGCTGATGGCCGGCAATTTCATCATCCTTTTTTGGGCCACGGGAACAAAGCTTTCCACCACCACAACGTCGAATTCTGTCCTCCGGGAAATGCGTGTTTCCTTGAGGGCGAAAATTACCGACCAGGGCTTTTGGTTTATGCCAGTGTATTCCAGCTTTTCGCCATTTTCATCAGTGAAAATCATATCAAACAGGTCGTGTCCATTCTTGGAGCAGACCACTTTCTTGGAATCAAAATCTAGCATTCTTCCCATCTTTACCTCCTTATAAAGATTTTTCTTGAGCTAAACTATTTTACCACCGTAAAATAGGTCGTCAACTAAAAAATCCACAGTGATTGTGGATTAAGTGATTGCCCAAAGGAGCTCATATAAAAGGCTTTTATTGGTACAGGTGATAATCGGAATGTGGTCTTTTTGCCCGAACTTTTTGTATTTCTGTTCTCCGAGCGGTTGGCCATCTAGAGTAACCATCAGGCCTTGAAGCTCGGTAATAAGGCCGTAGAATGCCGCGATTTCGAGATTATCTTTGCGCGTGCATTCCAGCACCAGGTCAGCCTCGCCCAAGGCAATGGCTGCGTAAGAAGCAGTAGAGCTCCCTAGATCATTAATCGTATATCCTCTTTTTTTGAGGGGTCTGGCAAAAGCGATTTGGTTGGCTTCCCATGGCTCATCGACAAAAATTGGCCTCTGTCGGCTGACCAGCTCGCTGAGGGAATCGACTATAAGCGGGGGAGTATTGTAGTGGTTTTTGGTAAGCATTTGACGGCAGACGTCCACACCTTCGTTTTTTACATACGTAATAAGGGTATTTTGGCTATGGATTATTGCTCCGCCGGCCGCGTAATCATTGTAGTGAGGGTCAAGGCCGTGGAAAATGCCCAAGATGGTGCCATAAATCCCTTTTTTGCGATTAGCCTGGTATTGGCGCGTACCATCCAGCCCATCGAGTATGCAGGTATAAAAAGGATTAGGCGTAAGATCAATGGTGCCGTGTTCTTCGCTGATGATTCTGGCGGCAAAATTTTCCCGCCTCAAACAATTGATAACGGCTTCTTCGCACTCCCAATCAGCCTGCAAACATGTTTCGCCGAATCGATTTTTTTCTTTGGGTGTTAGCCCGCTCGGCCCTAATCTTGCCAAGCTGGTTTGGGCGGCTAAAAGTGTTTTTTCGACTATCTCTTGTATCAAATTTATCCTCCTTGCAGTTTTTAATGTAAAAAATTATAATATTTTTTTATAAATTTGTCAATGAGATATTATTTTTAACTTTTTGCCTGTTGACTGTTGAAAAAAAATTAGCAGAGCCCGGGCAATTTTTGTATAATTTAGAGGAAAGCGCAAAAGGTTTGCGTGTTTTGGAATTTAATCAGAAAAACTATGGAACCTAATGCTAATAAAAAGGAACCAGCGGCCCGGGCGATTGAGGAGGATGGGGCTATAATAGAGAAGCCCGAGAAATTGGATTTTTCCTACATTGAAATGAAGTCCATGAATAAAAGGGCCTTTTCCGACCATTTAGATTCGCTAGCCAAAGAGCCGGGAAATGAGATGCTTGGCACACCCATTGTCAAAAAAGAGGCGGCCAAAGCTGTGCGCAAATTTATGTTGGAATTTTTTGCCGAGGCCAAAAAAACTTCACCCGAAGAAGCCAAGAGCTTCGTGCCCAATGATGAGCTTATCCGGGAAATTTCACGCAATATCGGTTCAAGCTTGGTGCGCGGCCCAGAAGGGCAGGTAGACCTCGCCTCGTCGATTAAAGAGGGGGTGGCCAGTTATTACGGCAGCCGGACAACCAATAATGATTTGAGGAGTAAAATTAATCCGATTTTAAGCCGGCATTTGGAATGGGCTGATGCCACGGCGCCGCTCTATAAAGGCCAAGTAATGTCGCGAGCCAAACTGTTCGAAACTGTGGCTAAAGAAATTGCGCAAGGCAAGCAGGTAGAAGACAGGGAGGGTGATCTCCAGAAGAAAAAGGAAAAAGAGGAAAAAGAAAAAAAGAAGCAGCTGGAAGAGGCAGAGCAATCAATCAGTGAAGGCGAATGAAGCGAAAATAATTAGATATCAGGCATTTTATTTTGTATGTTTGGAGGCTCAATTATTGAAAAACTAAAGAAAGCGGATTTGCGCGGCCGGGGAGGGGCGGGTTTTCCTGTTTGGCAAAAATGGCAGATGGTTAAAGAAGCCAAGGCTGATTATAAATATATTGTCGCTAATGGCAGTGAAGGCGAGCCTAAAGTAGCCAAAGATAAATTCATCATCGAGAACCATCCGGAAGATTTGATAAACGGCCTTAAAATCGCTTTGGAATTTTTAGGCAAGAGCGAAGCTTATATTTATTTGAACCACGATTACTTCCATTCCTATTCCCAACACCTGCACCGCTATATTGGCAATTTGCCTATCAAGCAATTCCGCAAAGAAGGTTACTACATCGGGGGAGAGGAGACGGCCATGCTCAATACTATTGAAGGCAAGTTCCAAGAACCAAGGCTTAAACCGCCTTATCCGACCACTTGCGGTCTTTTTGGGCAGCCAACCTTGATAAATAATATCGAGACATTTTATTGCGTTTCCAAAATTGCCAAAGGCGAATATAAAAATACGCGCTTTGCCACCATTTCCGGAGATATTCCCAATCCTGGCGTTTATGAAGTGGAACTGAATATGCCCATTAAACAGATTTTAAGCCAGACGGGTAATTGGTTGGATGAAGACTTTTTTATCCAGTGCGGCGGCGGGGCCAGCGGGGCAATTTATCTTAAAGAGGAATTGGTCAATAAATTGGTGGAAGGTGCCGGGGCTATAGTGGTTTTCAGCAAGAAAAAGACCGACCCGATATTTTTGATGCAGGAATGGGCGCAGTTTTTTACCAATGAGAATTGCGATAAATGCACGCCTTGCCGCGAGGGTGCGCACCGGATTTTGGAAATGGTTTTGAGCAATAAAATTGATTATCCGGAATTTTATAAAATGTTGGACACTTTGGAGAAAGCTAGTTTCTGCCCTTTGGGCAGGGGCATGCCTTTGCCTTTCCGTGGGCTATTGCGCAAGGTGATGAAAAAGTAAATGGAACAAAAACCTGAACAAAAAATCGGTTTGGGAATGGAGAAGGTGGCTGAAAGGGAATTATTATCCCAGCCATTTTCCCGCTATTTGATGGAGGATTGGTGCAGGATAAACAGCTATGTGGAGCTGGATGTTTTGGAGCGGGCCCAATGGGAAAAAGAATATAAGGAACAGCCAATTTCACTGGAGGGTGAGAGAAAAGTTTTGCATGTGCCCCGCGACATGAAGTTTTACGAAATGCCCAAAATTACCGGGAAGGTCGCTTTAGATGTTTATGAAGGCGATCCCGAAATGCAGGAGCAGTGGCAGGAACAAGTTCGTGAATATGGCGAGAATTTCCGCAATGCTGGAGTTTATATCGCTAAGCGCGCGGAAAATATCGGCAATGGCCGCGGCATGGCCGAAAAGACGGCGGAAGAGTTTTTTGAATACGGACAGAAGGCTCTGGGGGAGGAAATGGTTCGGCCGCTTTCTGCCGAAGATAATAACGAGTGGCTTAAGATTATTGCCGAGATACCCTTAAGCGACCAGGAAACTAAGCATCTTGATAAATGGCTAGCCGGAGAGGATCTCTATAAAAAGCGTACAGCAGCCATTGAGGTTCTGCCCAAAGAGTTACAAGAGGAGGCTTTGGAGGTGAAGCGTTTGGAAACTTTAGCACAGTATTTCCATTTGGCCGAAAAAGGCGGCCGCCAAAATTCAGAAAGAATTAACTCGAAAGAAGCGCCCTCCGTTGCGCAGCGTTTTTATGCCAAGGCGCAGGGTAATTTGGGCAGGGAAGTGGAACGCGCTTATCAGGATTTAGAAATAGCCATTCAAGAGGGTGGCTATAAGGGGTTGCTTAAAAAGGAATTGGCCGGAATTGGCGGGAATAATTCAGAAACCGCTAATGTGCTTGAATATTATTTTGAACGCCGAGCCCCTATAGAGGAGTTGGTGGATGTAAAAAATTTCCGCGAGCGTATCAAACAAGATTTGAAAAGGTCCTCTTTTCCCGAAGATATCGCCGGCGCAGACGAATTGGACTTTGCGAGTAATATCAAAAAATTAATCGGGACTTTAGATTTTGAGCCCCAAAGCGATACCCCGCAAAAAATTAGTGAGTTAAGGGCGCAAAATTGTCTTGGTAAAACTGCACTTTTTGGCCAAATAATGAAAGAGGCCGGAATTGATAATGCTCTCGTGCATATTCCGGGTCATGTTCTTTCCATTATATCTACCAAAGAGGGGCGAGTTTGGTTGGTTGAAAATACAGATACTTCTCTTCCTTCTCAGCTTAGTGGTGGACGAATATTTGGAACAAAACCCGATGGCAGTAAAGTAGAATTGCAGGATATTATCAATATTGCTTCGGGTAAATCCAAACAAGGTGTTAGTTTTCGATATGGGCAGGAATTCCTTCATGTAGCTCCGGCGGAGAATAGTTTGCTCGCGGCCGTGGCAAATAATGTGGCTGTTGAATATTTAAGCATAGATACCACAAGAGCTCTTGCCCTGAGAAAAAGGGCTTCGGATGCAGACCCGAGCGACCCTGTTCTTGCCGCACGCTTGATAGTGGGCACGAATGACTACGAGAGTCCGGATAAGGCCAGAGAGATGCTTGATAGTGCTTTAATTAAGTTTGGAAAAGATCCGCAGGCCAATTCCATTTTTGCCCAAGTGGCTGATAGTTTTGGGCAAACAGTAAGGGCAAAAGAGATTTTGGAAAAATCTTTAGAAGCTGACCCTGACAATTACAGAGCTGTATTGCTTGCAGCCAATGCATCAGAGAAAAGTGGAGATATTGCATCTGCGAAAAAATATTATGATGATGTTTTACATGCGGGAACAATTTTTTCTGAAGACATTTATAAAAAAGTCGCTGATTTTTTCTTAAAAGAAGGCGACGCCGATAAGGCTAAAATTGGGATTGATTTGGCTATAAGCGTATCTAAAGACAAGTCTAAAAATGCTCAATATCGCGCATTTTTGGCAAAAATAGAGGCCTTAAAGGGTAATGCATTGGGGGAAAATTTACAAAAAGGGCGGGCAGTTTGGGAAGTAGCTAAAGAAAAGCTCAGTGATGGGATTAATTTACGGAATATTCAAAGTGCAGCCGCCGAACTAGGCAAAATTTGGCCAGCCCCTAAGAATGAACAACAAATAAATGAGTAAGGACAAGATAAAAATCACAATAGGCAAGAAAGTAATCGAAACCGCCCCCGGCCGGACTATTTTTGAGGTGGCGCGGGATAATGGCATTAATATTCCCGGGCTTTGCCAGCACGATGATTTATGCGTAAAGGCTAATTGCCGGCTTTGTTTGGTGGAAATTGAAGGGCAAAAAGGCGTGCATACTTCCTGCTCGGTTGAGGCAAAAGAGGGTATGGTGGTGCATTACCAGACACCCCAAGTTTACCATTTGCGCCGTCAAAATTTGGAATTGATTTTAGGCCAACATAAAATCGAATGCCATGATTGCATTTTGCGCGGCCGTTGCGTCTTATTGAATTATGCCAAGCAATTTGGGGCCAAGATAAACAAATATCCGCTGCGCAAGAAAAAAAATACGATTTATGATTTTGGTCCCAGTATCCATTTTGACCAAGATAAGTGTATAGATTGCCATAATTGCGTAGAAATGTGCCAACGCCAGCAGGTCGGCTTTTATGATATCGAAAAGCGGGAAGATTTTTTTGAAGTTTGCCCCACTAAAGACAGCAAACGCGATTGCATTTATTGCGGCCAGTGCATTGTTCATTGCCCGGTGGGCGCTATTGAAGGGGGAGGGGAATTTGAAAACAGCGAAGATTTTTTGAAAGAAAAAGACAAAGTTGTTTTGGTGGCTTTTGCCCCAGCCATTAGGGCCACTATCGGAGAACTTTTTAATCTGCCCCATGGCAGCCTAGTAACCGGCCATATAATTTCTGGCTTAAAAAAGATGGGCATTAAAAATGTTTTTGATGTAAGCTCGGGAGCGGATGTGACCACGATCGAAGAGGTTAATGAACTGGTGGGCCGCATCAAAGAAAATAAAAATTTGCCCATGTTTTCCTCCTGCTGCCCGGCGTGGGTTAAGTGGGTGGAATTTTACGCGCCACAATGGATACCAAATTTTACCAGTGCACGCAGTCCGCAAATAATGTTGGGAGGGCTTTTGAAAAATTATTGGGCGACCAAAAATGGTTTAAGCCCTAAGGCGGTGAGCGTGGTTACAGTTATGCCTTGTGTGGCCAAAAAATATGAGATTAAAAGACCCGAATTGGCCGTTGATGGGATTGCGCCGGTTGATTATGTTCTGACTACCCGGGAATTGGCGTGGGTTTTTAAGAAAAATCATGTTGATTTGCGCAAGATTGCCCCGGATGAGGCGCTTTCTGAACTTTGTCGGCCGTCGGGGGCGGGTGTAATTTATGGCCGCTCCGGAGGTGTGACCGAATCAGCTTTCCGGACCGCTTATGAGATTTTGGCCGGCAAGGAGTTAAAAGATTTCAAGTTCGTGCCTCACGCCAAAATTAAAAATTGTTATGTTTGTAAGGCCAAAGCCGGTAAGGTTGAACTGCGGGCCTGTGCGGTTAATACCATGGAAAGCGCAGTGCAGGTTTTGGAGGAGATAAAAAACAATCCCGGGTTATATCACTACGTGGAGTTTATGGCCTGCCATGACGGCTGTATTGGCGGGGGAGGCAACCCGCTGCCCGTTAGCCCCAAAATCCGCAAAGCGCGGATCGAGGCTTTGAAATTGGCGGATAATACCTGCCCGGTGCGCTCGGCCCATAAAAACCCAGATGTGCAAATGCTCTATGATGGGTATTTGAAAGAAGAAGCCAATCGCAAAAAGATTTTGCATACCTATTACGCTAAAAAAGAAAGGGAAACGAAAATCAAATAGTTAATATGATAATAAAAAGAATATCTGTATTTATCATTCTCTCGATACTATTTCCAATTTTAGCTTATGGATATGAAACATGCCCACTGAAGTCGCTACCCAGAGAAGGTAGATATATCTTGGCGGAGTATAGTGAAAATATTAGTGTTATTCCGAGAGAATGGTGCCTCTCACCTAATAATTCCGGATTGTTTGAGTTAACCTACATGATGAATGGGTACAACCAGGATGAGCATGGCGAAGGATATTTTTTTGATGGGAAAAAAGATGGCTGTAAGGCCATTTTTGACGAGTATGATCGCGACAAAAAGTATTACGCCAAGATGTGTCCTGCCAAAAATTCTCGCGATAAATATTATTTTGACTTTAATGGTCACAGAAGCCAAGAGTTCAAAGAGTTCAAAGGTCTTAAGATAAGTGGTGACGGTAAAAGGATGATGGCCATCATTACTAATGGTGATTCATTTGGCAGTCTAATCTTGATAGGTGATAAAAATATGGTATTGGCAAGCAACGTTTGGTATTTCGCGGCAGATACTAATTTATTAGATTACGCTTATGCTTATTTCGAGCAAGGGAATTATTTTGTTAATTATAAGGGCGTAAAAAACGGACCATTCCCAATGTTTTCTGGGTTTGCCGGTTTTATTTCCGGCAGGGGTCCGGTTTATCGGACGATGGCAAAAATCGAAGGAAATGTCTTCTATATTGGCAATTCATTGCAAGATAATAATACTTGCTTTGACAGAGTGATAGTATTTTCTCCGAATTGGAAGAGTATTGCGTATCGAGATGACCGGGACCCGAATTGCGATAAAAAGCCTGGGAATAATAATATTTTTTTAGACGGGAAAGAACTTAAAAATACCGGTTCATTAGATAGTGAGACTGACCCTTTCATATTTTCCGACAACGGAAAATTTTGTTATGTTTCTCGATTGAATGGGCGGCGTTACTTTGAGTGTTATGGCAAAAAGGTTGAAATTGGTAATGAGGGCATTGTAAAAGTGATTGCAAATTCTAAAGGATTTGCACTATTAGTATCTGGTTTGACGGTGCAAAACGAAAAATACAGTGAAATTATACTCAACGGAGCGAGAATGGGTAAGATATATGTTGAGCTATTGCCAAATAAATATTATTTTGAATTATCTGATGATGGCCGCAATGTATACTTTGCTGACGCATTTTATTCTCAAGACGTCAAGAATGCATATATTAATAATAATAAACTTCCGGTAGGCTTAAGGCAGGCAGGATTTTCGAGCGATGGAGGGATCATTGTTGTTTCAGATAATAAAAATGGTACAAGAGGACTATATAAAAATAGTAAATTGATTGTTACCGCAAGCAACGATAATGAATTAATTTATTCTAATTCCTCATATGCAAAGTACATAATTGGCCGGCAGTCAGTAAATAATGATGAAACTAGATTCTTTAGTGGTAAAACCCAGATTGGTAAAATATACCCAAAAAATAATGAGGCTAATTTGACGGACGATGGCAAATATTTAGTAGTTATCTTTTTGCAAAAAGGCAAAGTTTTTAAGGATGTTATTAAAATAAACAAGTAATATGAAAAATAAAATATTATATTTATTGTTATTATTGGTACTTTTTATCCCATTTATTTCGAAAGCGGAAAAGTTTTGTCAGGAAACAACAAGGTTAATGCCAGGAAAATATTTATTATTTAACCTCAAGAATAAGAATGCTTACAATTTTATGACAGATCCACCATTATGTTTAAGTGGGGGAAAGGGTGGCGAAGTAATACCATATATTTTGACTTATCATGGAAAGGAAGGCTATTACGATGAAAAGTGGACTTATATTAATGGCCGTGATTTTAATTGCGAAATCATTACGAAGGATGATCGGGGCCTTATTGATAGTTCTGTTGGCGATTATTATGTAAAAAAATGTCGAGACACAAAAAGCAAAGATAGTTTCTATTTTGAGTTTAATGGTCAAAAGGGACCGTTATTCAAGTCATTTCGTAAATTAAGAATTAGTAGGGATGGGAAAAAATTGATGGTCATTCTTTCGAATAATATTCCCGCAGATACATATTTTTACCCATCTGATAACGACATGTTGCTAAGGATAGAAAGCAACAAAATAAATGTAACTAATAATGTAACCGATTATACTTCAGATAAAGATTTAAATAGTTATGCCTACTTAAAAAAGGAGGGATCAAATTACGCCCTGTATTACAACAGAGAAAAATTATATAAAAGTATCAATGTAGTGCAATTGACCGGATTCATAATAGGGGCGGGACCAATATACGCAAGCGATAGCGGTGACGTGTATGTGGGGAAGAGGATACTTTCTCAAGGTCATCATCTTAACATAGCTATTTCGCCAGATGGTAGGAACTACGCATACCGATCTTACGGTAAAGACAAAAATAATAACAGATCGCTGGGTGCAATAATATTAAATGGAAAAGAATTACCAAATACAAAATATAATACTGCTTTTGATGAATATGGCTTTTCTGATGACGGCTCCTTTTATTACACGTCATGCGACGCAAGCACCAAGAATTGTATAACACATTTTAAGGGGAAAAGTATACCGAGAGCTAATGATTTTTCTAATATAATTGTCAACAACAATGCTATTGCAGAAATAGATGATGGGAGGGTGCTATTAAACGGAAAAGCCCTAATTAACGAAAAAAAAGAGGCGCTGTATTCGTTTCAATGCGATATTTCTCCTAATGGTAAAAATATTTTTTGCAATCAACCATTAAGGCGAAAGGGAGAGGAGGTAGCATATTTTAATGAGAAGAGATTGCCTAACGGCACCGCTTCGGGATATTTTACAGATAGAGGAGACCTTATTACAATGGATGGTTCTAGTCTATGGGAATCAAGGGCAATATATAAGAACGGGAAATTATTTGCTGCTGCCGGAAAAAATGAGAGAATCATTACAAATAATTCTGTAACCGACAAGGTAATTGCAAAGTTGGAGCCAATAATGATCAATAATCAAGAAAGTCAAATGAAGACCTTTAAATTTTATCGAAATAATAAGCAAATTGGCGGAGAATATAAAGGGCTTTTATTTGTTGGTGGTATGGATAATAAAGGAGAGTCATTCTCAATTTTTTATGCAAACGAAAAGTTTGAATTGATTAGAGAAGTTATAAAAATCAAGTAAATATGGCAGTTGTTAAAACAGAAGCTTTAAGTGAAGGGTTGGCAAGTTGGAAAAAGTTGGTAATTTTTTTGGCGCCGATGATAATATTTCCGCT
>CAZQSQ010000003.1:65185-73433 GCA_964596325.1 uncultured Candidatus Saccharibacteria bacterium | reverse complement strand
TGACGACCGAGGCTATTGTGGCAGACAAGCCAGAGCCTAAGAAGGATATGCCGGCCATGCCGCCTGGTATGGGGGGAATGGGAGGAATGGATTACTAAAAATTTTCCTGGGGCCTTGCCCCAGTCCCTGCTTTTTTGCAAGTTGTTTTTTAAGGACGCAATCAAAAATCGCCTCAGTCAGGCGATTTTTGTTTCTCAACGCTCAGGCTTTTTGATTACTATCAAAAACCGGCAACAAAAGTGGCGGCGGAATTACTTTTCCAAAGCAATGCCGCTTTGCCTTCGGCAAGCGCATGCACCCCATGCCGCCACTTTTGTCTGCCTGCCTTGCGCGATGCCTTAAAAAATAACTTGCGGAGATATTGAATGCAATAATAGGCAATCCTCCGTAATAAGCGAGTTTATTGGCTAGGATAATAAAAATTAGCAATAGTTTGCCCAGATAAACTATTTCCGATTAAGAAATTCTTTTAATTTTAGTCAAGAATTGACTGCGCGTCATAAACAATTATTCTAGAATTGAGAGTAATATCTCTGGAAGCGAATCGCTTTCATAGCCCTTTGTAAGTAAAATAGGGAGCTAAACGATTGATTCATTTTCTAAGATCAATAACCCTTGCCGGCTATAAGTCGAAGTTGAAAATGGTGATTTTGCCATTACTTTTCTTGATTGAAAAGTTGTATTTGGACATGGATGACTAGTTAAAAGTGTGTGTTTCTTGACGCGCAGTATTTAGCAGTCTTCATCTTGTCACATTCCAGCATAAGCATTTATTTGCATATGCTTAAAGGTTCTGCCATAAAAGTGCAGGCTATTTACTGAAGAAGGGCTGAGGGCTACAGGTCTGCATTTTTTTGATTTGAACTTTCTGAATGATTAACTACTGGTGAGGCTTGAAAAATAAATATTAAAAGAAAAAATGGAAGTAAAAAATAAATCAAAAAATAAAAAAACGAAAACAGCGTTTAAACTCGATGTCAGGGCTTTTTTAAGCATTGATGGAGAGGCTCTCGGCCGCCTTTTGCTTGATATTGTAGTAAATATTGCGTGCAATTCAGTTATTTTTGAATTTTTGCAATTATTACTGACAGTCATCCAAGAGTGGCTTTCCCTTTACCCTTTAGCATTTCAAGATATTGGTGATCTTGAAAATTTAAGCTTTAGCCAATGAATAGCATGGATAACATGCTATTCATTTTTAAATATGCCAACATCGGAAAAACTTAAAATTAATACTCTACGCGAATTTTGCCTAAGGGCAAATATTAATGAAAAATTGGTTGCGGGAGTGATTGAAAACTTTAGCAATCAGATTTATCATAAAATTGAGTTGTGCAATAATGGTAAAAAAGAAAGGAAGCTTGTTATTGCAAAAAAGCCACTCTGTGATATCCATTGTCGCATTAATGATTTGCTGGATACTCTATCATTCCCGCCAGAGCTACAAGGAGGGATTAAGGGAAGATCTACCATCTTAAATGCGAGTAGTCATGTCGGCAAACAGCATTTTGCTAGTTTTGATATAGTGAATTTTTTTGATAGCATTTCAAGCAAAGTTGTTTACAAATCGTTTATTCGTCTTGGATGTTCGCCAGACGTCTCGCACATAATAACTAGACTCGTAACTTTTAATGGTAAGCTCCCGCAGGGATTTGCGACCAGTCCAAAAGTCTCCGCTATTGTTATATTTAATCTCAACCACAGGCTTAGATTGTTTTTCCAGAAATTTAATTTGGGTCACACATTTTGGGTTGATGATTTGTCCGTTTCCGGCAATTACAATATAGGAAAATTAAAGAAGCTAATATATAAGATATTCAAACAGGAAGGGTTTGTTTTGCATGGCAATCCATCAAAATC
Organism: uncultured Candidatus Saccharibacteria bacterium; assembly: GCA_964596325.1. Taxonomy (GTDB): domain Bacteria; phylum Patescibacteriota; class Minisyncoccia; order Minisyncoccales; family JAGOPM01; genus JBAZJI01. Next base: position 71,573 of record CAZQSQ010000003.1, on the reverse strand, counting down.
AAAAATATTTAAGCGCGGTGAAAGAAGGGTGTGTACCGGTTTAGTTGTAAACGAAAAAATAAATGCAAAAAAGGATTATTGGAGAAGTGTCAGGCAAGAATTATACCTGTGTGAAAAATTCGGAGTTAGGTCTTTTATGGTTAATTCTGGCAAATATTGCGGAGTTCTTCCAAGCCAATATTTAAATAGTCTTGAGGGCAGGATAGCATTTTTGTGCAGACTAGATGAGAGGTATTCGAAATATAGGCATCAGTTTGTTGAAATTAAGAGAAAGGAACCGGTTGGTGCTAAGCAAAAAAAGAGATAAAAATAAAATCTAAATAAAAGGGGTTAGGAGTTTTTTGAAACCATGAAATATATTTTGTTAATTTAAATAGTAAGATGTCTTGACTATTCGATTAAGTATATTATGCTTAATCGAAGTTTATTGTATGAGCGACAAACAGTATTGTGCTAAGTGCACGAAGTCATTTGGGCTTTTTGATGAAAAGTATTACATCTGGCAACAAGATGAGCGTGTTTGTATTTGTGCCAATTGCAAGGATTATTTGGAAAAATTAAGTAAAACTGATGATAGCAAAGCCTCGACGGTCGTGCGCGGAAGTGATGTTATAGCAAAGATACTTTTATCATTCGTTACGATAATAGTAATTATTACGTTCATTACGGCTAATTCGACTGGCGTATCTCCAAAAACAATAGATTCCCCAGTTTATGATCCATTGTCAGAAAAGGTATCAATAACTCGTGCGGGTATACCAGTGATATATGGTTCCCCCTCATTATATGTAGAGATTGAAAATAAATCAGATAAAACTGTTGAGGCGTTGCGAATCAAATGCCGTTTATTAGATGGATTTGGTGATAATGTTGCATACGGGAAAAATGGGATGTTTAGCGGGATTGGGCAAAGAAAAAATATACTTCCGGGGAAGAAAGATAATATTGAATGGCCATTGGTTGCAGAGTTTTATAAAGCGGTAAAAATAGATTATTGTATTCTGGACAGAATAAGATTTAGCGATGGGACGGAAACCAAAAATTTGCAAGAGGCAAGATTCGGAAATGATTAGTATATCGATATAAGGGGTCAGTCGATATAAGGGGTCGGGAGCCTTTTTGGCTAATGATTTAAAATAAATTAATAATGCTTGAGTGGTTAAATAAGGTTAATCTCTGGGAAGTATATTGGAAGGCAATTTGGATGGATTTAAAGCCAATTTTATTAAATTGGGGATTTTGGTTGATCGTGTTATTTATTGTTGGATTAAAGTGGATTGAGCATAAAGTTATAAGGCGCAAAAAATAATGAGAGTAAAAGTGGTCAGAAGCCTTTTACAAAGCCCGCCAGAGTGGGCTTTTTGGTTTTAAGTCTTTGACTAAAAATGGATAAAAGGGGCGAGAGCCCCAAGGGATAATTTGTTTTTGCCTGTGTAAAAGGCATTTGAAGCGCCAGACAATGCCTCTATAATGGATGTAAGATGTTGGAGACAACAACACAATTTTTTGTCGCGCTTGATGCAACAAAACTATTTGCCTCAAATTATTTTGCCCGAAAAAAATACGATATTAGACCCAGCCAATGCCCAAACCATTGGTTTTTTGTTTGAAAATTAAATTTTAATAATCAAAATATGCCCAAGAAAAAAACTAAAACAGCCAAAGAAAAAGCTGCGCCGGCCAAAGCCGAGCTCACAGCCCTGGAAATTTTTTATCAAAAAACTCCGGAAGCTGTGCCGCAGGGCGCCAAAAGCAAAGGGGTTCACGAAAGTGTCTTTCCAATGCTTAGTAAAATATTTTTTGAAACAAAAGGCAAAAAAGATGTGCCCATCGTCAAACTGCGCGAGGATTTCGGCGGATCCATGCTCACTTATGTAGTTAACCGCATGATTGTGGCTAAAGATGTGGCTGCTTTTAAGGCTGCTTGCGCGGGGGCGGGCTACAAAGCCATCGACAGCTCAGAAAATGGCTTTACTTGCTCTAAACCTGGGCTTACTTTGGTGGTAACCATGCGGATAAATAATGAAGAGAAAGCTGTTATTGATTTAACTTTTTAATAATATGGAAAAAAATACTAAAACAATATTAATTGTGGTGGCCGTAGTAATAGTTTTGGGCTTACTTGGTTATTATGGCTATCAGCAGGCTAATAAGGCGGTTAAATCATTTTTGGGCGGGCTGACTGGGCAGAGCAATGCGACCAATACCAAAAATCCCGCTGACCTCCAAAATTTAATGATGCAATTTGCCGTGGGCGGGGCCGGGGTTTGCGAAAAAACTCCCGAGGATAAAAAAGCCTGCTATACCGTGTTTGCATTACGGGAGAAAAACGATTCTCATTGCGCCAAAACCGGCGGGAGTGCCAAATATATCGAGGCTTGCAAGCAAGCCGTGCAAGCGGAAAAAAACGGTAAATCAATGGTAGAAGCTTTTGCTATCATTTCCGCAGTTGAAGAAGCGGAAAATCCGCCGACCGAGGAGCCTAAGCCCGAAGAGCCGCCAGCCAAAGAAGAAAAAAATCTATTGGATGCCAAGACTTATGAAGAAGGTTTGGCCATTTGCAATGCCGACCCTTTGCCCCTTTGTTACTTTTTCTTGGGCGGGATGTTTAACAGGGCGGAGGTTTGTAATTATGTTGCCTATGATCCTGATACTTATAAAGAATGCGCTGAAGATGCGGCCAATGGTTTTGCCAAATCCAAAGAGATGGTTGAAGCTTATAGGGCAGCCCAAAAATCTGCCGGCCAATAAACAATAATAAATAAAAAATATGGATAATAAAAAAACGATTTGGATAGCGGCCGGGATAATAATTGCGATTATTTTGATTGCCGCCTATTTTTCTTTGAATAAGACAACAATTATCAATCCCCAATCATTATTGCCAAAGATTGGGGGAATTTTGCCCCCAACCGGTAATAAAGAATTGGATAAAAAAGGGTATCTCCCGAGCCGGGGGCCTAATGGTGAGCTTCCTGGAGACTCGGTAAAGGATGAAGACAAGGCTTACTATACGGATTTTGAAGCTAAGGAGTGCACAGGCAAAGAAACAAAACTGGATGACGCCTTTTTTGTGGAGTATATGGCTCAAAATCTCTACATCGGCGCTTTTGCCGTAAAATTTGCCAACAATCCGTCAACTATGGCTGAATGGGCGGTTAGAATAAAAACTTTCAAGGCCGGAGTGCCGACTTTTTGCATCAACGACAAGAAAACCGAGGAATATACCAATTCCATAATTGAAAGCGCCAAATACGAAGAGCTGATGCCCAAGCTTGAAGCGCGCGTCAAGGAATTGGAGCAAAAATTTGGAAAATTACCTACAGAATAATATGGAAGAAGATAATCTCAACAGTCAAAATGCCGCCCCTTCAGCAGGAGATACGGAGGAAAAGGGCGGCCAAGAAGGTGCAGGAGCGGATGCGGAGAATAATGCCAAGTTATTTGAAACCAAATGCGCTTATGCTATTTTCCGCCCAGATGGGCAAATCTCAGAAAGCGGCCAAACTAAAATAGTTTTGCAAGAGCAGCAAATTTCTTTGGCACCCCAAAGCGGCAAGGCTCTATCTGTAAATTTGCATGACATTACCGATAGCAGTGTGGCCGATTATAAAATCATGTTTTATTTGGCCACAGGGGCCGGGGTCGAGCTTTCGCAGCTAGGCTATGATTTTGAAAGTTTCGCCAAGGCTTTTAACAAGGCTCGTAATACAATTTTGGCGGAAGAGTTGATGATGCAGGAGCCAACTGACAAGGGCAAGGCCGAATGCCAAGTGCGCCGCGACGGCAAGGATTTGGGCCTTTGCCAGATCCAATTTTATGAGGCTTCGCTTTTGGTCGCCCCCGAGCATGAGCCATTATTCAAAGTTTATTATGGCGATATTGATAATTTCAATGTCCAAGATTACGTAATTTCTTTGCTGCTGGGTAATTCTAAAGTAGAATTTTCTCAGCTGGGAGAAAAACTGGATTACGTTTCTAAGATAATCACCGAAGGTCTTAATGCTTTGTCGCTCAATATGCAGCAGCAGGTGAAGGAAATGATTTTGGGCTTAGATCCGCTTGTGGCGCGAAGTTTGGCTGATTTGATGCGCGACGGCCGGGCCATTGCCAAAGGGCAAGTGGAAACCGTAGCGCCCAAAGCCTGGGAAGAGCTGGAAAAGTTTTTGGCCTCTTCCGGGATTAAGGAAGAATATGATTATCTGAAAGGTTTAGCTAATGGGCAGGAGACATATATCGGGATTAAGCGCACGATGATAGGCAGTCTGGCTGGGCAATATGTTTGGTTTTTAGTTCCGCTTCTTGAAAACAATGCCATTGCTTTAGAGGCAGTGAGCCAGGAGGGCGCGGGCCGAGCTACTTATTTTTTCCGCTTAGTCGGGCGTTCAGAGTTTGCCGGGAAAAAGGAAAGCTTGCCGGCTCTGGCCAAGGATTTGGCCGGCTCGATTAATAATTGTTTGCGTGCCATTAATTTCAGGCGTGAACCGATTTATTTGCCGGAAGAAAAGTTAAAAGAGCCCAAATATTGGAAATACCGCTTTGCCATTTCCAATCACCCGGAACTGAAGATCTTGCGGGCTTTGTTTATCGGCCGGGTAATGCACCGCTCTGATGAGGGCTGGCGCCAAAGCGTGGAAGAGCTTTTGAAATTTAATTTAGGAGAAAAGGACGACGCAAAACAATGGAAGGCAAGCGATGATACTTTAGAACCGGAATCAGAGCCACAGGAAAATAACCCAAAACAGGAAGATGAAAAACAATAAAATATTTTTTTGGGCGTTTTTAGCTATATTGGCCTGCCCGATATTTTTCGCCCAGGCGGCTGAAACCACCACTAAGCCAGAAGACCAAGAAATAAATTGGGAGCAATATTATCAACAAATGTATCTGTCTACTTCTTCGGGTATGGGCGCGGTCATGGATTGGAGCCAGCCAGGTTTTGATTTTGGTAGCTACCAGAAAAAAATAAGCGAGTTGCTCAATGCCACGACCGGCAAAATGACCGTGGCTTTGGATTTGGAAATTACGGCCCGCATTGCCGCCTGCCATACGAGTTCAGCCATACTTGGCGACGAGGAATTTAATAAGCTAAAAGAGCCATTTGATGTGACCCCATCCGAATATACCGCCTATCACTTAAAGCTTTTCCAGACGATTATGGAGGATGCGGAGTTTGGCGGGCAATATCCGCTTAATGAGGTTTATGAAAAGCGCGTCGAGGAGCTGAAGAAAAATGGCTGTAATTTTGAAACTGTTCCCGAGGGGATTAATAAAGAAGGCTGCACCGATGAAGACGGTGATAATCCTGATAGATTTGGCACTGTGTATGTTTATGACAAAGCGGGCGAAGGAAAGTGCCGCCCTTGCAAATACGAAGATGAATGTGTTGGCAGCAGTGTGCGGGAAAAAATCTGCATTAAAGATGAAAAAAAATGCATTTACGGCTGTTGGGCTGACGTTATGCATAAATGCCAATTTGGCTGTTTTGCTGGCCATTGCTTAACCGAAGAAGAATCAAAAGTGCAACAGTGTGATGGGCAATGTTTGGCAGAATGCCCGGCTGGAACAATGGACTTTGGCCAAGGCGGCTGCCCCAAAGTGGCGGGCGCGGTAAAAGCAAAATGCTGCAAAAAAGTTTTTAATACTTCTACGCAACCCGTGGGCACTTGCGCCGGGGTTTGCATGAACTCTGCCCAATGCCCCGAGGGTTATGAAAAAAAAGACGAAACATCCTGCGCCCAAATAGAAACCAAATACAAATGCGGGCCTTTCAACTTATTAGATTGCTATAATTATGCTTCGCCGAGCTGCTGTATCCCTAAAGCCGGCGCATCCCAACTGCCTCCAATAGAGCCTTGTGCCGGGCAGTGCGTCATGGGCGAAAAGTGTAGCGGTCGGCAAATCAATAAAGGGCCACAGGGATGCGAGTCTTTCCAAGAATGCAAACCTTGCGGATTTTTTGGTATGAAAAAATGCTGCAAATATTTGCCCACGACCTGCTGCGAGCCGCCCCAAAGAGTGGCTAAGTGCACCAAGGGCATGTGCACCAATCAAAGCTGCCCGGAGGGCATGGAAGATGTTGGCCAGGCCGATTGTGAGGATATTAAAGAATGCAAAACTTGTTATTGGGTGGCAAAGTGCTGCAAAAAAAAGACGGCGCGCTGCTGTATGGATATAAACCGCGAAACTTGCGCCAAGGGTAGCTGCCAGAAATCAGCAATTTGCCCGCCGGGGTTTAAGAATATCGGTACGGCCGATTGCGGGTCATATCAAAAGGAAGAGGGCTGCGGGCTTTTTAGCAAATGCAAGCAACCAGCGCCCATGACTTGCTGTATGCCGGAAAAATAAATATGAAAACAGCATTGCAAGGCGATATTAATAAAATAGC
>CAZQSQ010000003.1:63244-65085 GCA_964596325.1 uncultured Candidatus Saccharibacteria bacterium | reverse complement strand
ATGCCGGAAAAATAAATATGAAAACAGCATTGCAAGGCGATATTAATAAAATAGCCGCGGCTCTGGGAACGAGCCTTAAAAGTATAAAACGTTGGCAGGTTGTTTTACAAACAACGCCTAATAATATTTTTATAAATTTGCGCCACCAAGATCCCGAGAAGCGGATAAGCAAATTTTATGAGGGCATGTCTTCTTTGGCAGCGGCCGGGCTGATGAAGGGTTATACTCCGGCTCGAATTGCACAAATGCGCCAAGATAATAATAAGCTGATGCCGGAAGGTTATGATTATACGGCTAATGTTAATGTCCTAAAATGTGCGGATAAAAAAATAGCCAGACAAATGTTGGAGAATCAAGCCCTTATGCCGCAAATCGGTTTTAATGCCCCGGCACCCGGAGCGCCAAGTAATATGTCTTTCTTGGATATAATCAAAAGTGATAAACTGAGCGGCGTGATTAGCAAAGCCCAAATAAAACAATTAGAGGAAGCCTCCAAGCAGGCCGCTAAGCAGTTTTCCAAAAATAAAAGCGAATTGGGTTTGAATTATAAGATCGGAAAATATAAAGGGTTTGATGCTGCTTTTTTGAAATCCGCCAAGGCGTCTAATATGTGCCAAGCTATAACCATTGAAAACTATTTATTATCGGGTAGCCTTTGGGCCTTGCCCGACATGCTCCCGCCGGGCAGTAAACCTTGTTTTACTCTCGGCAAGCAGCCGGGCATGGGGGAAAAACCCGATAGCACAATTGCCCAGCAGGGCTATGCTTATAAAGAGGAGGCGGAAGATCTGGTGGAAAAAATTATTGCTGTCATTAAAAAATCAATTAATATAAAAAATAATAAAAAAATATGAGCATATTTTTGATAGCGGGGTTAGCTATTGTGGCTGTAATCGTTGTGGCCGCACTAATGACTAATAAAAAGGCGCCTAGCGAGCAAGCGGCCGATCTTCAGACCGGTAATGAGGCGGCCAATAAGCCGACCGTGGGCTATAAGCATCCCTGCAAATTCTGCGGGAAATTGATTCCGCCTAATTCCGTTTCTTGCCCATTTTGCGGCAAAGTTAATCCGCAAGGCCCGCTGCGCTGCCCGAAATGTCACAACCCGATAGAAAAAGATTGGACGGTGTGCCCGGCCTGCAATTTGAAATTGGAAACCATCTGCTTGAATTGTGGAGCTAAGACTTTTTTTGGGGATTATTGCGAGAAATGCAATGAGCGTTTGGTTGTAAAATGCCCGAATTGCAAAACCGAGCAGCCGTTTTTCAAGAACGAATGCAAAAATTGCGGCACGGCTTTAGTGAAAACCTTATTCTGCCAACAATGCAAAGCTCAGCAGATATTCATTAAGGATAAATGTATGGTTTGCGGCGCAATTTTTGTTAAAGAGCCAAATAAAAATGCAAATCAGGCCCAGAATAAACCGGCTAGCCCCGCGCAGAATGTCGCTCCGGAGCAAACAAATAATAACCAAATAACAAAATAATAAAGAAAAATATGGCGCTTCAACCATTTACGGATAATTTTGCGGACAATAGCACGGAGGCAGGGTTCCAATTCACGTTTTTTTGTGCCATCTGCAATGAAGGATATAAAACCAAGTTCATAGAATCCAAAACATACGGTAAGGGGAAGTTTCTGAAAGGCTTGGGCGGGATAATCGGGGCGGCTGCGCAAATTGCGGGCAAATATAATATCGGCTATGGCGTGGATAGGGGCATTGATGCGATTTCTGAAAGGTTTGAGGGCATGAGCCCGGAGTGGCAAAAAGAACACGATGAGGCTTTTGAAAAAGCCCAAGCCGAAGCCAAGGCCCATTTCCACCGCTGCCCCAAGTGCAC
>CAZQSQ010000003.1:59130-63144 GCA_964596325.1 uncultured Candidatus Saccharibacteria bacterium | reverse complement strand
TGGTTTGCAAAAAGTGCGGAGCCAAGAATGTGGCAGGCACGGCTTTTTGCGGGGAGTGCGGAAGCAAACTTGGGTAAGTGCGCTCTGCCTTAATTCGTTATAGTTTTTATAAAAATAAGCCCTTCGAGGGCTTATTTTTAATTATTGGCTCCGCGTATAGCGCATTCGCGCACGCGGCTCCAATAAAATCTAAACCGCCAAAACAGTTTGATTTTATTGGATACTTCGTCTATTTACTGCCCAAGGGCTTGGGGGTATAATATAACATAAACAAAAATAATATGTGGTATATTTTAGGCATTATTGCCATAGTTTTTCTGCTTGTAATTGTTGCATACAACAATTTGGTTTCCATGCGCAATCGCGTAGATGAGGCATGGTCGGATATCGAAGTGCAGTTAAAGCGCCGTTATGATTTAATTCCCAATATCGTCAATACGGTAAAAGGATATGCCCAGCACGAGGCGGGCACTTTGGAAAAAGTTATTCAAGCCCGCAACCAAGCCATGGCTGCGCATTCAATGCAGGAGCATGCTGCGGCGGAAAACCAATTAGCCGGCATGGTCAAGGGAATCTTCGCTTTGGCTGAGGCTTATCCGGACTTGAAGGCCAATACTAATTTTCAACAGCTGCAATTAGAGCTTTCCGATACGGAGAATAAAATTCAGGCCAGCCGCCGCTTCTACAATGGCAATGTGCGCGACTTCAATACCATGGTGGAAAGCGTGCCCAGCAATATTATTGCCGGCATGTTCAATTTTAAGAAGCGCGAATTTTTCGATATTGCCGAAAACGAGAAGGCGGTCCCGGAAGTAAAATTCTAATCGAAACTTGATGCCTTGCGCCAACAATTTGGCGCAAGCAACCAAATTTTGATTTATGCCAACTATTTACTCGCAAATTGATTCCAATGTTCGTAAAACTTGGGGCTGGATTACGGCCTTCGCGCTTTTGCTTATTGGCGTAGGTTGGTATTTTTCTTATTATTTGGATCGGCCGGGCATTTTAGTTTTTGCCGTAGTTTTGTCTTTTATCCAAGTTTGGGTTTCATATTATTATTCGGATAAGATTGTTTTGGGCATGGCCGGCGCCAGACCAATAGAATTTAAGGACAACCAAGAAATTTATCGCTTAGTGGAAAATCTTTGTATTACTGCTGGGTTGCCCACTCCAAAAATTTATTTAATAGCAGATCCGCAACCAAATGCTTTTGCCACCGGCAGAGACGAGCAACATGCGGTGATTGCGTTAACTACCGGCCTTATAGAAACCTTAACGAAAAGCGAACTGGAGGGCGTGATATCCCATGAGCTTGCGCACATCAAGAACCGTGATACTTTGCTGCAGGCGGCCATGGTGGTTTTGGTTGGCATTTTAACTTTGATTGCTGATCTTTTTTGGCGCACTTCGGTGCGGCGCAGCGATGATCGGGAAGAGCGCGGCGGGGCAATCATCGCCATTTTGGGCTTGGCTTTAATTTTTATTTCCCCGATTTTAGGAAAATTAATGCAAATGGCCATTTCCCGTAAGCGCGAATTTTTAGCCGATGCCTCAGGGGCGATGATTACGCGCAACCCCGAAGGCCTAGCTTCTGCCTTAGAAAAAATTGCGGTTTTTCCGAACAATATGCGCAGGGCCAACGATGCCACGGCGCACCTATTCATTGTTAGCCCCTTGCGCGGCAAAGATGCGGCAGATTTTATGAGCAGAATTTTTTCCACTCATCCAAGCGTGGCAGAAAGGATTGCCGCCTTGCGCGAATCCAATATCCAATAAAGGCATTAGGGCGAATAAACAATTAAGCTCAAATTGCCTAGTAACAGGCGGGCTTGAATCGAGAATCCTATTCTTTTTCAGATATCCGCTTTCGCGGGCATGACAAAAGAGGCATAATAAGGATAATTTTATGGATCTTAAATACAGCAAAAGGGAAAAGGATGAACGGGGCATTTCCCTTTTTTATTTTGTATTAGCTAGCCACCCTTATCTTTTATTCGTTTATTTTTCTTTGGCCGTATTTGTCGCTTGGGCTTATGGCGGCTTGCAAAATGTTTCGGTTTGGGGCGTATTTTTTATTGTTCTGGTTTTGGTCTTTGCCGGCCGGGTTTTGATACCTTTATTTTTGAGAACTACTGCAAAAAATAAAATCGCTCGGTTGAAGAAAAATTCCAAGCCTATGGATATCAGTCCGGAATTTTTGGAGAAATTGCAGAAAACCTGTGATAATCTTGGCCGGAAAAATACTCCCAAAATTTTCCAATCAATAGAGGAGGATTTTTTGGTCTGCGCGCTCACTGACGGCCTTGATGATTATATTTTTATCTCCGGTGATATCATTAATATTTTAGATGGCGAAGAGGGGATGTTTATTATCCTGCAGGCTTTGATGCATATTCTTGGCGAGGATACAAATCTAAAAGCGGAAATGGATGGTTTTTTGGAAAAACTGAAGACGCCAAATTCCATCAAGCGCCTTTACCATCGGATTTACAAAACTATTTTTTATTGGACTGATCATTTGGCGGATTTTGATGCATTTTTGCTTTCGGCCGCCAAACAAAAAACGCTTTTGGTTTTGGAGAAACTGGCCAATGCGGGCGGGAAAAAGAGCCGGCATCCGTATTCTTGGGCCAATAACGATATTCATTTGCACTTGCGCCAGCGCGCCAAATTGCTAAAGGAGAGCGCAGCTAAATACCACCTTGTTGATTAAAAGAGGAAAGGAAAGTAAAATATAAGCTATTATGAATGAAGAAAAGACTTACGATCTTTTGATAATCGGCGCCGGCCCGGCCGGTTTGACTGCCAGCATTTATGCTTCGCGCTATGGGCTGAAAAACGCCATCATCGGGCAGATGCCCGGCGGACAGGCGAGCGAAGCGCACATTTTGCAGAATTGGCCCGGGAATAAGGAAATTAATGGCATGCAGCTGATGCAGCAGACCATTGAGCAGGCGCAGGCCTTGGGTGGCGAGCTTATCTATGACAGTGCCACAGCTATTAAAAAGGAGGGCGATTTATTTTTGATTGAAACTTCTTTTTCCGGAAGCTTGAAAGGCAAATCCCTTATTATTGCTACCGGTACGCAACGCAAAAAACTTTCCATTCCCGGAGAAGAAGAATTTGTCGGCAAGGGTGTGGCTTATTGCGCCACTTGCGACGGGCCGCTTTATAAAGGCAAAACCGTCGCCGTAGTGGGCGGAGGCAATTCTGCCGTGGGCGCGGCTATTTATTTGAGCACTTTGGCCAAGAAAGTTTATTTATTGGCGCGCAAAGAATGTTTGCGGGCTGAAGCTAAAACTATCGAAGAGGCCAAAAAACAGGCCAATCTGGAAATTAATTGCGGCGTGGAAGTGCAGGAGATAAAGGGCGCGGGGAAAGTAGAAAAGATTTTGCTTTCCGTTCCGGTTAATGGCAGCCAAGAGCTGGCTTTAGACGGCGTATTCATTGAGATTGGCAGTTTGCCGGTTAAGGATTTGATGAACCAACTGGGTATCCAAACCAATGAGGCGGGGTTTATTCTGGTTAAAGACGACAGGGCAACCAATGTTGCCGGAGTCTTTGCCGCCGGAGACTGCACCAATGGGCACAATATGCTCAAGCAGATTATTACGGCTTGCGCCGACGGGGCAGTGGCGGCCAATGCGGCTTTCAAGTATTGCAGAAGCTTGGCAAATAATTAATATAATAATACACAAAACTATGGAGATAACTTTAACAGATGCCAACTTCGATCAGGAAGTTTTGAAGGCGGATAAATTGGTTTTGGTGGATTTTTTTGCCACTTGGTGCCCGCCTTGCCAAGCCATGAAGCCCCTTATCGCCAAGATTGCGCAGGAACAGAGCGAAAAAGTGAAAGTGGGCATTCTGAACGTGGATGAAAACCCCGTGATTGCCGGGAAATACGGAGTGCAGAGTATCCCGACATTTATTTTTTTCAAGAATGGGCAGGAAGTGAAAAAGTTTGTCGGTGCCGTGCCCATGAATATTTTAATGGAAGAGATAAATAAGTGA
>CAZQSQ010000003.1:47008-59030 GCA_964596325.1 uncultured Candidatus Saccharibacteria bacterium | reverse complement strand
CTGATATAGGATTCAGGATTTTCACATTTTCCCGAAGAGGTTATTGCCTCCACATTCCAGAATACCGTATATCGCGATGTTTGCCAGGAGAAACCGGGGTCTGTTTTTCGTATCAGATTAATAACCGCTTCTTTTTCGATTGCCATATTTTTTATCTCTCCGTCCTGAATGGTTCCGATATCCAGAGAGCCTTGCCCGACCTCGCTGAACTCTTCGTTTTCCCAATCGCCAATCTTAAATTGGGCTTTAAGCGTTATTGTTTGCTCTCGGTCAAAAGAGCCGATGTAATTGACTTCAGGGAATAGTAATGTTTCTTTTTTCTTTTCTGTGGCCGGCAAAATATTGGGATCGATAAACATCATATTGAGTTCATAGCGAAGGGGTGGCGTTTCACTAATCAAACATTTGCCCCTTTGGTCATAATCAAAGACTGTTTGAGGAAAGTTATAATATACGGGTTTTTTGCCCTTGGCTTCTTTGATTATTTTTATGCCTAGCAGGCTTTTTTTATCCTTGCCCCAAGTAACAGGGAACTTGCTGAAAAGTTTTACGCGCTCTTTGGGGCTGATGGGGGCTATAAGAATTTTATCGCCCCGGCCGCTGCCGCAGATTATTCTGCCCTTGATCTTATACTCGCTGGTCTTTTTTTGTCCCACCTGATCCAAACGGAAAAAATAAACCGAATATTCCGCATTGAATTCATCAATTTTGCCGAAATGCTTTGGATCCATCCGAAGCATCAGGGCTGACATCATTTCGCAGCGCCTGTCTGATTCTTGCCATTTGAATGTGCATAGACATCCAAGAGAGAATGGTTCGCCCGTCGGATATTCTTTTCTATAAATAAATGGCAAATTGGAAAGGTGTTGGACATTTTGCCAATCGGCGATGCCAAATTCAGCTCCGAAATATTCGACGAAGAAATCGGTTCCCGAGTCGTTAATTTCCACCATGGTGCGAAAATCTTGGCTCAGTTGGCACTCTTCGGCAAAGGCTTCCGATGAAAAACAAATGCAGGAAACAGCCAAAATACTGGCGCAAAGCATTGCGATTATTTTTTTCACTCCCTACCTCCTTAAGTTTTCAATTTTTAATTTGTCCGCTCTTAACAGAGCAGGGTAATCCTTTTTGATTACACTATTTATTATATCATAATTAGGCAAAAAATCAATAGACGAAGTTTCCTGCAATTATTTGATTTTTCACCGATTAAAAAACAGGGCTTAGCCCTGTTTGAGTGTGCTGCAAATTTCATCCTTGGGGCAATTTTGGCAGTAGATCTGCAGGGGAATAGTTGCAAATCTCATAAGGATGGTATAAATGGCCGGGGCCAGCACTGCCTGAATGGGAAAGAATTTCCCCGCCAAAACGGAAGCTAAAGTAAAATTGCGGTAAAGGCCGATGAGCCCGATTGTCGCTTTTTGTTTTTTGGTTTTGCCGACTAAAAATCCAAAACCTATTTCTACCAAGGAGACGATAATTAAGGCGATGGTAATCCAAAATATCTGATCGAGGTTGCCAAAAACCGTTTCTCGGGCACCGGCAACAATAGACCAAATCACGCAAAATATCAGGATAACATTTATTTTTTGCCCCTGCGGTTTTATTTGTTTGTCGAGCTTCAATATTTTTATAATGTAGGCACAAGCGAAAGGAATAAGGATGGTTTGCAGAATAAATCCGGATATGTCGGTAAATTTTACTTCAATGACTTTTCCGGCTAATAGCCAAATCATCAAAGGGGTAAGCAAGGGGCTTAAGAGGTGCGTATAAACCGAGGCGGCCAATGATTTGCTGGTATCCCCATCCATAATATCTGTCATTGCGGCCGCGGAAACCGCTACGGGCGTGGCGCAAACTAAAATTAGCCCAACGAAAAATCCCGAAGGTATGACTCGGCTGAAGGGCAGGCAGAGAATGGGGGCGATAATCAGGACGGCCGCTGAAATCAGCGCCGCTTCCCGCCAATTTTTGAATTCTTTTTTAAGCGCCGAGATTTCTATATTCAGGAAACTGATGGTCATTATGCAGCCGAGGAGAAAGGTGGAATACGGTTTCAGAAGCAGCCCAAATTGGGGGAATATCAAAGCAATAAATGGAGACAGGCCGATAATATAAGCCGAATATTTTTTTAGGAAATCCATAAATTAGCGCAGATACGTTTTGGTATTTTCCAGATGTTCGGCGAAATCTTTAGAAGTGTGGATATAACCGGCCTTGTCGTGCATATAATAGAGTGCCTCGGTAGTTTCTGGGTTGAGGGCCGCGCTGATAGCCGGTAAAGAAGGGTTGCAAATCGGTTCGGGGGGCAAACCTTTGACTACATAAGTATTGTAGGGGGATTCGATTTTATAATTTTCGCGGGCAAGCTTTGGCCACCAGTCAGTGCTGGTGCCCATGACGTATTGGACCGTGGCATCTATTTGTAATCTTTGGCCAAGATTCAGCCGATTTTGCAAAATACCGGCAATGACGGGCAATTCTTCTTGCCGGTAAGATTCGCGCTGTAAAAGAGAGGCGATGATTAAAGTTTGTTTCTTTTTTTTCTCGCTCACGCCGGCAAAAATTGATTTGGTTTTTTTGGAAAATTCATCAAGCATTTTTTTAGCCGCTTCTTTAGGCGCAATGCCGCTTTTAAGCAGGTAAGTTTCAGGGAACATGTTGCCCTGTAAAGCATTGGCCAAAAATTCTGCTTTTTGCTCGTCGTCCCAATTCAATTCTTTGGCAAAGATATCGACAATTTCCTCATTACGCAAACCTTCAGGCACTTGGACCCAGAATTCGCTTTGTTTGGAGGTTAAAACATCGACTAATTGTTGTGGCCACATGCTTGGAGAAACCAAGTAGCCACCGGCTTGGATTTTGCGGCCGCGCAAAAAGCTCAAAAATATGGTTTTATTTCGGAATATTTTTTCCTTCCCGAGGCGCTCAATTATTTTATCCTGCGGCTCATTAAGTTTGACAATAAATTCCTGCTTGGGGCGGGGCCGGAAACTGGAGGGTCCAAAAGCATTAAGCCAGAATATCGTTATTGTAGCGGCTAAAATCAAAAAAATTACGCAGGGGACTAGTAATTTTTTCCACAAAGGTGGAGCTTTCATGTAGTTCATAAGACAAAATCAGCATAGCACAGCTTTTCCAATCGCCCTGTGGAAAGTTTTTTTGGGTTGACCCGGAAAAGGATTTATAATAAGGGCGGATAAAGCTTTTTTCGGAAAGCGTAATCCTTTTGCGTATATATAAAAACATAAAATATGTCCCAATACAAAGCTTTTTGTAAAGCCATTTTCACGGTTTTTTGTGTTGTTGTGGTTTTGGCATTTGCCGGTATTGCTAATGCCTTTACCCAGCAATCAACATCGCAAGTGAAGTTTAGCAATATTAGCGTTTCTGGAGGCGGTGGGAAAATATTTATTTACGACAATAATAAATACGATCCACAGACTGTTTCTGCCGATATCCGCAATACGCCGCTTCAGCCCTGCCTTGATACGAGGCAGCTTGGCAGTGACGGGCTGAAAATTTCCTGGA
Organism: uncultured Candidatus Saccharibacteria bacterium; assembly: GCA_964596325.1. GTDB lineage: Bacteria > Patescibacteriota > Minisyncoccia > Minisyncoccales > JAGOPM01 > JBAZJI01. Next base: position 55,499 of record CAZQSQ010000003.1, on the reverse strand, counting down.
ATTTATCTGCCGCCAAACCAGCGGGTTTTGACCATTGGTATGTCCGCTATGCCTGCGCTAACACGCCGGCCATTGCAGCTGACACCAATACTATCGGGCGGGCATATTCTAATACCATTACTTGGGCTAGCCCGGCTTTATCTGCAGGACAATATTGCAAAATTTGGGCCTATGCCATGAAGGGCAGCAATTATAACGAAGGCCTGAATGTCGGCTTGGGAGGGGTTAATACCAGCCCGATTCAAGCCTGTTCTTTGAAACCCTCTATTTCTATCTTAGAGGGCAAAACTCTGAGCGCGTCCTCAATTTCCATCACTGTCCGCTATAACGACACAGGGGACAATTCTGATAGAGGACAAATTTATGCTTACGTCTATGATTCCCTTTGCACAAAATTAATCGGTTATGCCGGACCTTCGACTGTAAGTAAGAATGGGACAATTACTTTGGTTAAGGGTTCTCTTGATGCCAATACGACTTATTGCGTAAAGCCTTATGCGATTTCTGACGACAATGTCAGGGGATTTGGGGCTACTCAAATGAAAATTACCACCAGTGTCAGTTCCCCCAAGCCCGCAGAAGATCTTTCCAATAATTTCAAAATTTGCCGGACAAGTGATACGGACAAGTGCAGCGATTTTACCACCCAAAGCCCTCTGACTTTGTTAGCCTGCAATTCTTACGTTGCCGGTTTGGGTATCGCAAAATTTAATACTTGCTATTTTGCCAGTGATGCGAATAGTGTTTTGGCGTGTAATGCAGCCTGCTCTAAAGCTTCCGGAGAGGCCTCCGAAGAGCTTTCTTATTGCGATACGGCCTTCAAATGTATCGGCGGGAAGATGACCAAAACGGAATGCAAGCTCAAAAATGGCAATAAAGATTGTTGGTCCGGGCTTTATTGCGGCGGGCAGTGGTATAATGCCGATTCTAAATGTATTCCTACAACCGCAGCCTTATTGATAAATCCTTATATTCCGGAAACGACTGATTTCAAATGTGTTTCCGAAACACTAAGTTCCAAAGTAGAAACCGCGCTTTTCGCCAAGCTACTTTCGACCGGCGGGGCAGCGAGCGCCAATGTGTTTTTTGATGTATATGACAAGAGCGCGAAGTTGGTTGCTAGCCAAGGTTTTCAGGGAAAGGCTGGCGGCAGCGAAATGACTTATAATCCTTTACTCGAGCAAGGGACCGAATATCGCTTTAAGGCTTCTGCCTATACTGCCGGCAATTCCACTTCCGTTTCCGTTTTATTCACGACACCTTATTGCACAACGCCCGAGCCCGTGGAGGAACTTTCATATTGTGATGGTTTAGTTTGCCGGGGAGTAAAAACAACCAAGACCAAATGCCGCACTGAATTAAATAAGGGTTTGGATTGCCGCGCCGGGCTTTATTGCGGCGGGACAGCCAGTAATCCGGACCAAACATGCAAATCCGGTGCGCCGGCGGATTACAGCTTGCTACTTTCCGTGCCAGAGGTGACTGTCAAAGATTGTAGTGCTGCGGATTCTAAAGCGGATATTTCTGTGATTATGATGCCCAGCCTTGGCAGCAATAACAGTGGCAATATTTTAGTTGAGCAGCTTGACGCCAACGGTTCGGTGGTGAATAGCAAGACTATTGCAAGCGTGCGCAGCCTGGAGAATTATTATTGGAACTTTTCATTAAGCCCCAAGCAGGCCGCTAAGGTCCGGGCGACTTTGTATGTGGTGGGCGGCAAAACTATCCAGACCAAAGATGTGGTCATAAAGTGCGCCGAGGAACCAGTGAGTGTTTTTTCTTATTGTGAATCCAAAACTTGCGTGGCCCGCAAAATGACCGAGTCGGCTTGCCGGGCGGCCAATGGCGGCAAGGATTGCTATGTTAATGCTTATTGCGGTGGGACAATAAATAATCCTGATGCCAAATGTTTGGGCATCGACCAGAATAAGATTGAAATTGTTTTGCCCAGCCAGTTTGATCAGATTTGTGTCGGCGATACGATTATCCGTGCGCCCGTGAAGATCAGGATTATTTCTACTTTTGGCGGAGTAGTCGGCACAGCGACTGTGAAGGTATTAAATAGTTTTGGTACGGAGATACTTTCCCAAAAATATACTGATGCCAAAGCCGGGAGTGCCTATGGCAACGAAGTGATATTCCAGCCAAACCAAAAATATAAAGTGGAGGCCAGTTTAGGGACTAGCAATGCCGCATCCTCTATTGTTTCTGCCGAATTTATTGCCAAGAGCTGCGCCACCCAGACTGACGAAGTCAAGGTAAGATCATTTTGCTCTGGTATCGTTTGCCGGACGGTAAAAGAAACTGCTGCAGAATGCAAAGCGGAAAATAACGGCAATGCCTGTTTTGAAGTTCCTTATTGCGGCGGCACAATCTCTGATTATGGCGATAGTAAGTGCACCTCCATAGACACTTCCAAGGAACGCTCTTATTGTTCTGCCGGGAAGTGCACTACTATAAAAACCACGGCCGCCGATTGTCGGGCACGCAATAATGGAAACGAATGTTTTGATGCTCCATATTGCGGCGGGCTTTGGTATAATGGCGACCAAAAATGCGCCGCCCTTGATCCGGTACAGGAACGCTCTTATTGTCTTGGCGCAACTTGCAAAACCGTGAAGACCACGGCTGCTAATTGCAAAGCCATGAATAATGGAGTGGATTGTTTTTCTGTAGCCTATTGCGGCGGCACAATCTCTGATTATGGTGACAGCAAATGTGGCGCAGTTAACACCCCCAAGTTTACCAATCCCACTACCAACATCTCTTTGGTTACTGGCAGCACAATAAATCTTGCTTGGGAGTTTCTGAATTCTAATTACCAGTTTTTCATTAATGTTTACTCATTAAACGATTCTTATCTTGGCAATGCTTGTATGAGATGGATGGTTAATGGTAAGTCTGACTGCAATTGGGTAGCGGGAACCATCAATAGCACAACTTTGTCGCCTGGCATGTATAAGATATGTATCAATCCTGCCGGTACTGACCTCCAGAATGATTGCAAGATTATTACCTTATTGTCGTCTCAAACCGACACAGTCAAGGAACGTTCTTATTGTTCTGGCGCTTCCTGCGTAACTATCCGCAGTACGGCTACGGCCTGCCGTGAGAAGAATAATTGGCAGGATTGTTTTGATGCTCCATATTGCGGCGGGCTTTGGTATAATGGCGACCAAAAATGCGCCGCCCTTGATCCGGTACAGGAACGCTCTTATTGTCTTGGCGCAACTTGCAAAACCGTGAAGACCACGGCTGCTAATTGCAAAGCCATGAATAATGGAGTGGATTGTTTTTCTGTAGCCTATTGCGGCGGCACAATCTCTGATTATGGCGATAGCAAATGCGCTGCGCTAAAGCAGCTGACAATTACCAGCCCAACAGCTTCTTATTGGAAACTTAACGATAATATCGATTTCACTTGGATTAATGGCAAGCCGGGAGAAACGGTTTACATTTCTCGTTGGCTTAATTATGGCAGCAATAGTTTGGCGCTTTGCGCCGGGCGCAATGATGCCAATGGCTCAGGCTCTTGCCGCTGGACAGTGAATGCGCAGCTTGGCAAGCATACTATTTGGGCCAAAGCTGCCAGCAGCCAAAGAGACTTTGATGCAAAAGTTGAAATCGAGGTGACTGAACACCTGCCCGAGAGCAGCCTTTCATTGAAAAATAATTATTTCAGCTCCAATGTTTGGGATGGGCCTCTTCAGCGCAAACAGGTAGCTGGGTTCAAAGTGACCGCCCAGGGATCTACCCAGAATCTCGGAAGATTTAATTTGGATTTTTCCGGAAAGATTTGGGAGAACTTTGCTATTCTTGATGTTTATGACGCCACGATGGGGACTTCAATATTTTCTAAGAGTATCATTGCTTATGATTTTGCCCAGAGCGGTTCATATTGGAGGATAAATATAGAACCATTCAGATTGCAGGTTCCTTTGGAGGCTAATTATCCGCACGAATTGCAGGTTTTCCTGACAAGCCGCGATGGCCAACTTTCTACCGTCAATTATCAGATATTCGTTAATAAGAATGCGGCTCGCGCCACGGGTGCCAGCGGTTTGAATTATTACGCGCCCGATAAAGATGCAGAAGTTTCAAATTTTTTCCGCATCGCTCCACAACCGCCTAAATATTTTGCCTGTTCCAACGCTCTTTGCCAGATTGTAAAAAATCCTTTGACTGGCAAAGAAGTGCAAAGCGAAGCGGAATGCCAGATTGCCACGAATTTTGCCAAGACTTGTTACTTGAATGACAGCACTTGCCAAAATACTTGCCAGTCGGTTTGCGTTAAAGACGGGTTTGCCTATAAGGACCGCGGGGATATTTGCTGCACCACCGGTGGTTACAAAGAAATCGATTCTTCCGTTTTGAAAAATGATGGGAGCTGCACCGCAGGTAATCCTAGCGTGAAAATTTGTTCCAAGTGCGGTAATGGTTCTTGTGACTCAATGGAAAATAAATGTAATTGTTCACAAGATTGTGGTGCCTTATGCACCAAGGTTAGCCAGAATGCCGAGGATGCGACCCTTTGTTGCCCAGGTTTGACTTGGCTTTCCAACAAATATCGTCTTGGCCGCAATGGGAGCTGCGTGGACAGCGGCTTTACCAATGGTATTTGCGTAAATACCAAATGCGGTGATGCCAAGTGCGAGGGTAATGAAGATAAGTGTAATTGTCCGACGGATTGCAAGGAAGTCGTGGGTTGCAAAGCGGCCAACCAGAATGCTGATTCCCCCGGCTTGTGCTGCCAAAATCTTGATTGGCTTTCCAACAAATATCGCCTCTCTAGCAATGCGAGCTGTGTGGATAGTGGCTTTACCAATGGTATTTGTGTAACCACTAAATGTGGCGATACCAAATGCGAAGGATACGAAGATAAGTGTAATTGCCCGCAGGATTGCAGCGGTTCGGTTATTCCCGGGACTTGTGTTGCCGAGGGTAAAGTGATTTATCCGGATGGTAGTGCGTGCTGCTCGGGTTTAACAAAAATTACCGGCCAAAATGTCGGTTATGACGGCGTAACTTGCGTGGATGTATATAGTAGCGGCATGGGTTTTTGCTCTAAATGCGGAGACGGCAAATGCGAAAATCCGGAAAATAAATGCAACTGCCCGATTGATTGCGCTTGCGGCAACGGGAGATGTGACGGTAATGAAAATTATCAAACTTGCCCGCAGGATTGTGAAAAGCCGACTGAGGAAAAATATTGTTACAAGGGAATGCATATTTATTTTTCCAATTACCCCAATCCCAAAGTTAATAACGCCAAATATTGGCTCTCCAACTGGGATTTCGGCGGCGGCTTAAAGGGTTTTGGCGGCTCTGCCGAAACAGCTAAGACCGCGGCAGAAATGTATGTGGCCTCGCTCTGCGATGGCGCTAATGCCAAGAGCTATAATTGCACTCAGTGCGAGCGCACCGACCTTATTCCTGAGGTCATGGAAAAAATTTGTTTCAACAACAAGACATATTATTACCGGTCCAATAAACCCAACGCGGAAAGCAAGACCTTATTCTGGGTGAAGATAATTTTGGGCGGAGAATTAAAAACAATAGGCCATGATAGCGAGAGCCAGATGATTGCGTTTCTTAAGGGCGTCATGCCCTCGGCCCAGCTCAAATTTGCCGAACCTTGCACCGGGACAGAGGAGAAAGCTGATTATAATTATTGCGACAAATCCAGCCCCGCTAAGTGCCAGCAAGAAGATGCGACAACTTTAACCCAATGCGAAACAAAGTATGGCAAGGGTAATTGCTTTAAGGCTGACCCGACTTGTGCTGGCAAATGTGCCAAGATGGTGGCTAGCTGCCGTAAATGTGTGCACGGTATGTGTGCTTATTACGATCCGGCGGGTAATCCCAATACGGTAAATAATTCCAAATGGTACATTGCCAATTATAGGCTTAGTGGCACGGCTGTTCCGATCGGTGAGGATACAGAAATGGCGATTGTTGCCCGCATTGACTTCCTTTGGAATGGGGTGACCAAGAATGATTTTAATTTCGCGCAATGCACCGAAACTCAGGACTTAGAAGTTGATTGCTACAAGAATATCTCTATCCGATATGCCGAGCAGGGCAACCCTAAAGTGTTGGGCCAAAAATATTACATCAAAGTTACGGAAAAAGATGGCAATGTTTTCTGGTTTGGTTCTAGTGGCAGTATTAAAAACGATGACCAAAATGCCAACATTGCTTATTTGAGGAGCCTTATTGATATCTATACAAATATAACGCCCGATTATGTTAAGGAATGTTTTACTACTCCCAAACCGAGCGGAGTGAAAAATTCGATTCCCAAAGCGGCCGGCAGTCTCGCCCCCAAGGGCGCCCCAGCCGATGACCCTTATTATAGAGGTGAGTGGCAGTATTGTTATCCTGACGGGAAGAACTTAAGTTCCGATTGTCGAAAAATGTTTTATTGCGATTTGCGCAATGCCTGTGCCGGTCAAAATTGCAATGTAACTGAAACTTCCCGCTATTATTACAAACTCACTTCCTGCCAAGACGGTTTGGCTTATCAGTCTGCCTTGAAGGGCAAGACTACCGGATATTGTTATAACACCAGGCAAGAGGCCGAGAGCGCTTGTAAGAGATATTTTTATTGCGCTTCGGGTAATGGCACGGCCACCAATGTTTTGCTGACTAAAGCCGGCAAGGCCTATACTGATGTTTATGAATGTACGAGAAACCTCAGGGTTGATGAATCCGGCTCTGGCCCGATTGGGCAGTGCTACGATAGCGAGCAAGAAGCCAAAGACCATTGCGGCCGTTGGTATTATTGCCCGGCCGATCCGGCCAAAAAGGGCTGCTCGCCTTCTAATACTTACGCCGACGAGGCAGCTTGCGTGGCGAGTGTAATAAAAAATGCCCCCAAGGCATTGCCTAAGTGTTATAAGGATCAGGAAACGTGCAATCAGGCCTGCCAATCAAATGTTTTGTGGACTGCTTACAATGATCCCAAAGAGGGGCTAATTTGTGATCAAGTTAAAGAGAGAGATCGCAATGGTGCCATTAGACAATTTTATGGGAAGGTGGATGATGCGATTTCTGAATGCCGCCAGTATTTGGATACCAATAATCGCAAAGATACCAATTTGGATTGCTATAAAACTTTTTCGGAATGCGATGAGGCCATCAGCGGTAAGAGCCGTATGCGCGTCTGTCTGAAATCCGGGGATGCCAAATGTGCCGCCTTACCGAGCAAATACGAAAATACTCAGGCCGGATGTGACAAATTTTTAAGCGACAATAAGGGGTTGGTTGGTTTGAACAAGTGTTATGATTCGCTTTATTCAGCCACTTGCGACAACGATTGTAAAAATGCCGGCTCATCGCAATTCAAGGGCGCTTTCTATATTAAGCCCGATGCGGCAGCTGGGAAAAATGGCGGCTGTTTGGCTTTGAGCGGATTTGAAAACGGCAAATTGGCCTGCGAGAACGAAATTTCCCGCGCTTGGGATACGCAAGTTAATAAGACTTGTTATTTGGATGTCGCCGACTGCAATTCCAATTTCCCCAAAGGCGGTAGGGAGGCTGTGCCTAATGTTTCCAAGGTTAGGAGTAGCGGGCTTTATAGGTTTTATTATTTCAGCAAGACCAATGAATCCTGCATGCTAAGCGAAAAATATTTTTCTACTCTAAGCGAATGCAAGGATTATTATTCCAAAATGAGTGTGGAAGCTTTGCCTGATTGCTTTGGTGGGCTTGCTGAGTGTCAGGCCAAGGGTAATCGCTATGCGTTTTTTGTCCGCGAGGGTTTGCAAGGTATTTATAAGATGACTACGGAAAGATATGCTTCTCCTTCGGCTTGTAGGCAGAACGTGGCCAAATATTATTCGTCGCTTAAAGCTTACCCGGTTTGTTATACTAGTATCGCCGCAGCCTCAACCGATAAAGAAAAGGAAAGACAGAAGCTGAACTTTTATTATTTGAGTAATTCGACCTGCCGGTATGCGGGAAAGTTCCTGACGCAAAAAGCTTGCGAATATTCAACTAAGCAAAGATGTTTCATCAATTCTCGTTGTAACAATAAAGTGATTTGATTTTTCTTCCGCGCCTGATTTTCGGGCGCGGGCTGAAAAACCAAATATTTTTTCAAAATAAATATGCAAAAAAAATTCATTGTCAGTGCGGTAGCAGTCGTTTTGGGGCTTTTGGCCATAGCGATAACGCCATTATTTGCCCAAACGATCGAGAATTTAACGGCCGAACAGAGGGCGGTATTTTTGCAAGTTTTAGCTGACGAAATTGCCATTCGAAAAGATATGGCCGGTCCGCAAGTTGCCGGTGCGTATACTACGCCCGATGCGGCCTATGTGCCGCAGGCCAAACCTTTGCTTTTTGTTAAGCCAGCGGTTCTGGGTGTTGTGGCCTTGTCGGGGAATTTAACTTCCCGCTGTGGTGATGGTATTTGCGGCTCAGGGGAATATTATTCCACCTGTCCGAGTGATTGCGGCAAAGGTGCCACTTTGCCCGGTTATGGCGG
>CAZQSQ010000003.1:36399-46908 GCA_964596325.1 uncultured Candidatus Saccharibacteria bacterium | reverse complement strand
GGAAATCTTAATAGCGGTTCTTTGATTCAAAATCCTTGCAATTATAACTTCCAATGCGAGCCATTGCGCGGCGAAACTACCCTTAATTGCGCTTCGGATTGCAAGGCCAATACTATAACTTATCCGGGAATGGCTGGCACGGGTGCAACAAATCTTGGTGGTGGGTCGATTTCTGGCGGTTCCAATCCCTGCAATTATAATTTTCAATGTGAGCCATTGCGCGGTGAAACCACTCTTAATTGTTTTTCTGATTGCAAGTCTAGCTCTATCGGGACAGCGGATAATAATCCGCCATATCCGGGTTGGCTTAGGTGTGAAGTTTGCGGAAAGTGGTACAACCCTGCAACCACCAGATGCCCAGAAACATGCAACGAGACCGCCTCGGGAAGCGGCGAGGATTATACTAAGCAATCAGCTCCAATCACTTTGTCTCCGGAAGTAAAAGACGGCAAAAATATTTTACGTGGCAGCGTTTCGGAAATTGTTACTGGAGGCGAGCCGGGATTTATTGTTTATGACCCCAGCCAACCGCAAACCCGCGGTTCCCAAATCGGGGGAGCTGGTGGGGTGCAAATTGGGGGTGTTCAAAGCGGGCAAACCAACGTTGGCTTTGGCTCTCAAGCCGGCGGCCTACCCGGATCGATAAGGGTTAATGTTTCCGGATTTGTTTCCGCCAGTTATGATAAAACGACAAAAATATTTACGGCAACTTACGAAGATCCTACGCTTTTGCCCGGAAAGATGCGCGCTTATCGTGCCGCTATTAGAGTAAAGTCGGCTAGTTTGTCGGGCGGCTATGCTTATATAGAAGCGCAAAACGAGCAATATATTTACGGGCAGACCAAGGTTTTCAAAGCGGGTGAGTGCCCTTGCCCCGAGACCGATGAATGGGTTTGCTACGATGTTTTCAGCTACAATACGACAACCAAGGCGGTGGCCACCTCTACGGCTGAATTCAAAAATCCTTGTATTGCGGCTTGCGAAATCGGCAAAGTCCGAAGGGAAAACCCAGCTACCAATTATAATTTTAAGAAGAACGGCAAATGTCAAACGAGCGATACTATCCGCGGCAAAGATGTGACAGCGCCATTTAAGATTTCTACCGTTGGGCCGGCTGAAGTTACAGAGATTAAGGCCGGAGAATTGGGCTATGACCAAAAACAAAAAAGGTTCAGGGTCAAGATTGCAATGAAGGTGGAGGATTTCGGTTCAATGCAGGCTATTCGTTTGCTATCCAGCCCTTATCAATACAATAAGACCAAGAATCCTACTGGCGCTTTAGCTTTAGGCGAAGCTAAAAATATTTCCGCGAGCGCGCCGATTAATTCACAAGTGCAGATTTTTGATGCGAATAAAAATGTTCCCGGAACTTGGTTTATTAAGCCCGGCGATAATCAGAACCAAATAAGCTTCGAGGCGATTATTTCCGAGAATGGGGAACATTGCTTCGTTGCGCGCGCTTATGCTATGCGGGATTATAAGCCCGGCGATCAGTACCTTTCCAACACCGCTTACGCGGAACAATATTTAGTTAATGCTGATAATGAAGTTTGTGTAAAGATTGAGGACATTACTGAGCAGGTGACCAAGGATTGCAAAACGATTAATGGCAAGGAAATTTGCGTTAACGTAACTAATTTGTGCGTTGGCAATAATTGCATCAATATCGGCGAAGATTCGGTAATTACAGCCACTACGAGCCGACCATTCGAGGACCTGTCAATCGTGCAAGTGGCCCCGCCAGAAGTTACAACCCTTGAAGCGGTTAACATTACGACCAATTCAGTCACTTTAAGAGGAAGATTGACCAAACTGGGCGGCACTCCGCCTTGGGGCGATGATTCGCGATATGCCAAGCGCGAGACTTATGTAAGTTTTGGAGGCTTGAACATCAAGGAAACTCCGAGCCAAAAAATGGCCGCTGTCGGCGATTTTGAATATACTGTTAAAGAATTAAAACCCGGAACACAATATTGTTATAACGCCATCGCCTGGCTGCAAAAAGCCGGGGCAGCGACCCAGCCGACTGAATATGGTTTTATAGCCAGTGGAATAACTATCGCCAAAGAGAAGGCCGCATACGGTAAGAGTGTTTGTGTGAAGACGCAATTTGGCGACGCTTTGGAGAAAGCGGAAAGCTCAGAAAATCCGGAATTGGAGTTAGAAAAAATGGGCTACAAGACGAATTTGGACGAATTTGGAGTAACTTGGGCTGGTGCTTATAAGAATGTTGTCCGACCATTTACAATTACAGCTGTTTCCCTCTCAACTTCGATAAAACTTGATAGTGATACGATGTATGGCATGATGCACAAGACTGATTTGGAAAAGGAGTCAATCGCTATTCCGGTTGTTGGTTTTGCCTTCCAAAGAGGTTCAACTGCGGCAAGCGGCCCCTATGCGGGCGGAGCCATTTCTCTATCCGGTGCCCCTGTGCAGCAAAGCGGCAAAACCTATTTTGTGATTGCCGGCCAGGGCATTGCCTTGGGTAAAGATGACTATACCTTCAATTTCAAAATGCCTGACATTTTGGCCGGTATGAGTTTTAGTTACTATCCATTCGCTATTTATGACGGCAAGATTTATTCCGCAAGTATACCAGCTAAGATTTCTGCCGCGGCTGATAAAACTTATATTAGCCCGGATATTAATGCCTTGGAAAATGGAGAGTTACAACGCGGCTGGCAAAAGGGTTATTATAAAGCTCAGTTGCGCGGTGAAGTTCTTAAAATCGGCAGCAGCGCTCAAGCGGCCAGTGGAGTTACGGTTGGATTTTCCATTATTTCCCCTGATGATAATTTAATCAGCAAAACGCATTCGGGATATGTGCAGGGAAGTAAGAGATTCGATTACCCCGGAGATTTGTCTTATGAATATGGCCAGATAAGGAGCGGATACACTTATTGCTATAAATTGGCCGCTGGGCTTTCCAACAGCTCCATGCAATATTCAGCCAAGGAGATTTGCTTTACTGCTCCCGTGGAAGATGATTGGAAATTGGACGTTTATGTTGCCCCAACTTCCACAGCTTGGAAAAATCAAAACGAATCTTACAGCGAAACTTGCGCCAAATGCGCCAATATCACCACCGCACCCCGCCCGCCCAATTCTTCTTTTACATCCAGTTTTGGAATACGAACTGCGGTTTGCGCCAGCGACAATAAGACTTATGAAAAAGAGTGCTTCCAATATTATTGCACGAAGGCCGGTTTAAGTTTGAAGAGTTACGGCGCTTGCCAAACAACGCCTGTAGCCGCTATTAAAACTGGAACAGTGGCCAGCGGTATCTTGGCGTATAATAAGGCGATAGTAGCCAGGGTCAACAAGATCCCCGGTTCAGCAACGCTTAGCACCAGCGATACGGCCAGTGCCAATATTAAAGTTTTCATCCAAGCCGTAGGCGGCAGTGCTTATATCAAGACAAGCGGTGCATTTGTGGTTGGAATTTATGAAACGACTAAAGGGCGATTAGGAACCATCTCTTCGGATAAAATCAAATATAGTTGCGGCAGCGAAAGGGTGGGGTATTCTTATAAGGTTTCTACTATTGGTGGCAATGAATGCGATTTGATTGTAAATTTTGAGCCCATTTATATGTCTTCAGCCGTTGGAAAATATTACGTGAGGTTGGAGAGTATTTTATGGACACAAATCGAAAATGGTGCGACAAAAGTTTCCTCTATTGCGTCCACTAGCGGTGATTATTTCTCGACTGCTCCTGTAGATTTGATTTATCGCAAAGGCGTTGCTGCGGGAACGGGCAAACAATGCGTCTGCACTGCCCAATATCAGCCGGTTTGCGCCGTGCCGCCCGGATTTACCCAGCCGCAAACTTATCCAAATTCTTGTTACGCCCAATGCGATAATGCTACGGTTAAAACAGAGTATCAAGTGATAGGCGGAAAGTGTGTTTATGTGAACTATAACCGTTAAGCTCAGAGTATTAATGGATCACCCCTCAAAAAGGGTGGTCCATTTTTATTTATTTTCCTCAAAATTTAACCTGTGGAAAACTTAAAAAATTCATTTTTGATTTTGAGGATATTTGTTCGCAAAAACCAGAAAAATTTTCTTAAATTTTTAAGATTTTTTTGACATTTTTTGCCCTTTAGGTCGTAAAATAGAAATTCCGGAAAAAATCACCGCGTATTTCAAAGGTTTTTGGGAAGCGGGGTATTTTTTTCTAAAAAACCTTTACGCCCCGTGTTTTTTTGGCATCTATTTTACAATCATAAAACACGCACTTCCAAGGACAGAAGTTGCAAAATCGGTCAAGGATTGACTCAAAAAATTGAAAGCTTAAAATTATTAGTACCTAGAATTTAATAGAAAAATTTCAAATATTTTTATGGTGAAAAAGCTCGAAAAGATTCAAAAACGGGATGGTCGCATCGTTGACTTCGACCAAGCGAAAATTACCGACGCGGTCGAGAAAGCAATTTTGGCAACTAATGCCGGGGATTATGAGATGGCGGCAAAAGTTTCCGATAAGGTGACTGATATTTTATCGCGAAGGTTCCGTAAGGGTGAGGCGCCCAACATTGAGCAGGTGCAGGATGTTATCGAGGAAGTATTGATGCTGGAAGATTTGGTGGAAACGGCTAAGGCTTACATTATTTATCGTGAGCAGAGGAGACAATTACGCGAAATCGAAAAAGCTACTGATGAATCGGTTGGGCACGTTGAACAATATTTGAATAAATTGGATTGGGAAGTGAAAGAGAATGCCAATATGGCTTATTCTTTACAGGGTCTTAACCATTATGTGGCGACCTATGTGATGAAAAAGTATTGGCTGGAAAAAATTTATCCCAAAGAAGTCCGCGAGGCCAATGAGAGCGGGGCTTTTCATGTGCATAATTTAGATACGCTCGGACCGTATTGTATGGGTTGGGATCTTTACGATTTTTTGCTCAAAGGTTTTGGCGGGGTTAATGGCAAAGTGGAATCCAAGCCGCCCAAGCATTTCCGTTCTGCCCTTGGGCAAATTGTAAACTTTCTTTACACGATGCAGGGAGAGTGCGCCGGAGCCGTGGCCTTTTCTAATTTTGATACTTTGCTGGCCCCTTACATTCGCCATGACAATTTGAACTATCAGCAAGTTAAGCAGGCGATGCAGGAATTCATGTTTAATTTGGCCGTGCCAACTAGGGTTGGATTTCAGACGCCCTTCACCAATATTACTTTGGATATCAAACCCTCGGCGGCTTTTGCCACTGAGCCGGCTTTAGTGGGTGGCGTGGCGCAAGAAAAAACCTATTCCGAATATCAGGAAGAAATGCGGATTTTAGACAAAGCTATCTATGAGTGCATGCTGGAGGGTGATAAAAACGGACGGCCCTTTACTTTTCCGATACCAACTATAAATATTACCAAGGATTTTGATTGGGATAATCCCGATCTTGATATCGTTTGGGAGGCGACGGCAAAATACGGCATAAATTATTTTGCCAATTATATAAACTCGGAAATGGACCCCAAGGATGTGCGTTCTATGTGCTGCAGGCTGCGCTTGGATTTGACCGAGCTGCGCAACCGAGGCGGCGGTGGACTTTTTGGTGCCGGAGCCCTGACCGGCTCGGTGGGCGTAGTAACTATTAATTTGCCCAGAATTGGCCACACTTCCAAAACTAAAAAGGAGTTTTTCGCCCAGTTGCATAAAATAATGGATTTGGCCAAAGACAGCTTGGAGATAAAGCGCAAGGTTTTGGAAAATTTCATTGAGAAAGGCCTTTATCCTTATTCGCGCTATTATTTGGCCGGAGTCAGAAAAGCCCGCGGAAAATATTTTGCCAATCATTTTTCTACCATTGGCCTGACCGGTATGAATGAAACCCTTTTGAATTTCTTAGGCGAGGATATCGGCTCGCAAAAAGGGCGCAAATTCACTTTGGAGGTGCTCGATTATATGAGGGACGTATTGGTCAAGTATCAAGAGGAAACCGGGAATATTTATAATTTGGAAGCGACGCCGGCAGAAAGTACTTCCTATCGCTTGGCGCTCAAAGACTTAAAAGCGCACCCCGACATAATCCACGCCGGAACCAAGGAAGTGCCTTACTACACCAATTCCACCTTGTTGCCCGTCAATTATACTGATGATGTTTTTGAGACTCTGAAACTGCAAGACGAGATACAATGCAAATATACCGGCGGAACGGTTTTGCATATTTTTGTCGGGGAGAGGATACACGAGATAGGGCCAGTGAAGAATTTAGTCAAAAAAATATTCAGCAAATTCCGGCTCCCTTATATCACCATTACTCCGACCTTTTCCATTTGTCCTGTGCATGGATACATTTCCGGCGAGCACAAGACTTGCCCCAAATGCGTGGTTCAGCAGCCTTGCGAAGTGTATTCGCGCATTGTCGGCTATTTGAGGCCAGTCAACCAGTGGAATGAAGGCAAGCAGCAGGAATATTGTGACCGGAAAACTTATAAAGTGGAAATTCCCCAAGCCGCTCCTGCCCAAGAGGGCTCGCACGTCCAAGCAATCCTAGTCAAGGAACCGTAAATTTTTCCCCGCCTAAAAAGCGGGGAAAGGTTTAGAATGAAAAATTTCCGATGGATACCGGCTTTCACCGGTATGATGAAATGAGGTTCTCGGTTTATTAAATTAGTTATCGGTTGATTTTATGCTTATTGCCGGATTGCAAAAAACAACATTAATCGATTATCCGGGTAAAATAGCCTGCGTTGTTTTTTTGGCCGGCTGCAATTTCCGTTGCCCGTTTTGCTATTCGGCGGAAATTGTTTTGCCGGAAAAAATTTTAAGGCAGCCGACAATCAGCGAGGAAAAATTTTTTGCTTTTCTGAAGGACAAAGTCGGGATGCTCGACGGGGTGGTAGTCTGTGGCGGAGAGCCAACCCTAAATGAGGATTTACCCAATTTTATAAGGAAGATAAAAAATTTGGGATTTTTGGTGAAACTAGACACTAATGGCAGCAATCCCGCCATGCTTAAAAAGCTTTTTAAGGGAAATTTTCTCGATTATGTAGCTATGGATATCAAAGCCAAGCCTGAAAATTATAAAAAGGTTGGCTGTGGCGCTGCGGATTTTCAGAAAATAGAGGAAAGTGTAAAGGAATTGAAGAAAAATAATATTGCCTTTGAATTCAGAACTACCATGGTTCCGGGTTTGGTTTCGGCTTCGGATATGCCCCAAATTGCCAAATGGATTGGCGGCTTAGACGTTTCCTATTATTTGCAGAATTTTCGCCCGGATAAAACTTTGGACCCTTCCTTGATGTCGCTTTCCCCCTATACTGACCAAGAAATTAAAGAAGCCGAACAAGCTGCTAGGCCGTATTTTAAGAGCGTAAAGGTGAGAAACTATATATAAAGAAAAGTCCCAATATCAAATTTCAATAGAATAACAGATTTGGAATTTAGATTTTTACGCCCGCTCCTTGCAAAGAGCCGGTTTTTTTATATCATTAAAGCAATAAATATATGATGAAGATTGAGTTCCCGGTTTTCAAAACTAGAGTCCAGGGGGTTGATAGAAAGTTCGACCTTACGACCGTAGCGGGCCGCAAAGAATATTTTCAGGCCAAAGCCGGATTAGAGATAGCCAAGATAAAGGATTATTTGGATAAGGGTGGCACGTTTGTTGCGTATTTGTTGGGCAAGAAAAATTCCGGTAAGGGAACCTATTCTAAGCTTTTTGCTGAGGCTATCCAAACCGATAGAGTCGCGCATATTTCTATTGGCGATCTTGTCCGCTCGGTCAACGAAGAGGCAAAAGACCCCTCTAAGAAAAAAGAATTAATTGCTTGGTTGGAGAAAAATTATCGTGGTTATGGTGATCCGGAAGAGGGTATCAATATTTTGCTCTCTCGTGATGTTTCTAAGCTTTTGCCCACGGAACTCATTTTGGCTTTGACTAAGCGCGAAATTGCCAAGCACCCGCGCAAAGCTATCTTTTTAGATGGTTTTCCAAGGCAATTAGACCAGATTTCTTATTCTTTATATTTCCGTGACTTAATCGATTATAGGCAAGACCCGGACTTCTTTGTTTTAATTGATGTTTCTGCCTCTATTATTGATGAGCGCATTAAATACCGTCGTATTTGCCCAGCCTGCAAGACTCCGCGCAATTTGAAACTGTTGCGCACCTCCAAAGTGCAATTCAATAAAAATAAAAAAGAATACGAATTAATTTGTGATAATCCTGAATGCACTGGCGGTAACCCCGTGATGGTACAAAAGGAAGGCGATAATTTAGGGATTGAAGCCATCCGCGATAGGATTGAGGCCGATGATACATTGGTGGAAAAAGCTTTCGGCCTTTATGGCATCCCCAAAGTTCTTTTGCGCAATTCTGTGCCCTTGGATATGGTTAAGGATATGGTGGATGACTATGAATTGACTCCCGAATATGTCTACGAAGAGCAGGGGGATGGCACAGTAAAAGTAACGGAAAAGCCTTGGACAATTATTGATGACCGAGGGCTAGTTTCCAACTCTTTGATGCCGGCCCCAGTCGCCCTTTCCCTCATTAAGCAGATGTCAGATGTTTTAGGACTTTAATTGTTAGACCAAAAAAGCCCGCGCGAGCGGGCTTTTTGAATACAGTATTGGGCAATCCTGCGCAATAAGCGAATAATAAAAGAAGCCGCTAAAAGCGGCTTATGAGGGAGACATCAAAGATGTTTTATGGCGGGGCCCGGCGAAATTGGCTATTTATAAGGAGTTTCAAATATTTTGAAAATTAATTCAGGCCGGGCCCGAGGTGAAAAATGTAGGATCGTCTACCTACGGGGTTATCTCTAGAGTGTTTATGGGTAAAAGTGCTGGAGGAGCAATGGTCAGATTGATCCCAAATAATAATACCATTTGACCTCTTTTAGTCAAATAAAGACAAATAAAAGCGCGCTCTTGGGTAGAGCGCTTTTGGATGAATAATCTTGGCATTGTCCCATAAGGTGTGGGGTTTGGTAGAGTGGCTGAATACATAATGCCCCGGATGTGAAAGTTTATGGCATTATTTTTAACGGGTACTGTCACCTGAACTTGGCTGTAAGCCAATATAATCCATTAGCTCGATTGCAATCTTATAAGCCTTTTTGGATTCGTTTATTCTTGGCCGCTTGCCCGTGCATCAACCACCTAAAAGTAGAAAATCATTTTTTTTGCGCGTCGCGTTTTTTGTTATCAGGGTTTATCCCTACTCCTAACCATTTTCCTCCTTTGTCTTTGCATTGGAGAGAATTCCGTGCACATGGCCGGATGATGGCTTGGGGGAGTCCTCGCATTCCTTTGACTGCGGGATTTGGATTTCCCTAAAACAACCTTAAAAAATCATTTTGGACCCGCTCTTATAAAGAGCATTGCACCTCCTTGAAAGTTTCCATCTGGGCGTGGGATGACTGCTAAGATATATAGGCGTGTTTTAAGGGGCTAGGTCTCCTGAGCGCGCATGCGTTCAGTAACAGTATATTATTTAAGAGAGGGCTTTTTGTCAATATACAAAAAAGGGCGCAAAGGCCCTTAAAAAACGAAAGGCGCCTTTGGGGTAAGGTCGCCTGTGTGGGATTTTCCATGTCTCTTGCCCCTTGCATTCGGATTCTTGTCAGGAGTCTTTACGACTGATGTTGACGAAAATCTGATGTTTCAAAAAATACTGGCAATGTCTTGTACGGGTCGCTTTGGAGCCGTACTTGCGCTATCCCTCTTGTTGGCAATAAGCCAAATGCCTCTGTCTTGGAATCTAGAGCAGTGGAAGAATGGGTCTCACGGGACCGATTCCAGTGCTGTTCCTCGAACACTAAGGCCTTTTATAGATAGGGCGTGGACACATTGTTCTCCGGCTGTTTGTTGGATGATGTCTGCCAAGCAAACAATTAAGCGAGATAAACCGGATCATTTGTCCGGGCGGGGTATCAACAGAGTGACTTTTTGCATGGTTCATAACTCCCTGCAAACAAGTTTTCTGAAAGATTTCCCCTGATCCTATTTGAACTCATTGATCTTAAAGATCGATTTTTTGGCCTATCATGGTGAATAATTCACCTTTCTACCATTTCTTGATGGTGACGCCTTTTCACTAGCCTTCCTGGCAATTCGGCTAATGGCGGTTTGCCTGCAGCGATTTTTTTGGCACTGCAGCGCGGTTCAGCGTGTTGGTGGATGGCTTGGTCAAAGTAATCTGGGCGGTCCCAGTTATTTGGCTTGGGCCATTTTTAGGCAAAAATCATGGTTCGTCTCGAATATGGTTCATGGCTGTTGTTCTCTCTGCGCTTTAGCGCTTGGGGTGAAGACTTGCAACCGCAACCGGTTGCTGGTCAAAAACAAATACCATGAGTGGGTGGGAGAGTGGAAAATATATGAATATGAATGAGCATTTATGCCGGGTTAGGCCCCTTTCCGATACAATCGTCGCCGTAGAATTTACTGGAGCAATCTCTGTTGCTGAAATTGGGGCCTTTTCCCTTGTAAACCAACCAGGACCTTGTCCATTGATTGGTTTTTAATGATAGCATACTTTATATATTTTGTCAAGGGGG
>CAZQSQ010000003.1:29033-36299 GCA_964596325.1 uncultured Candidatus Saccharibacteria bacterium | reverse complement strand
CTTTCGTTTGTCGGGCTGCCGGGAATTGAACCCGGATTTTACCCACCCCAAGGGCATGTACTGCCGTTGTACTACAGCCCGCCTTCGCCAAAGGCTACGGCGGGCTTGCCCGTAATTAGGCATTCCCGGCAGCCAAGAGGGTTTTTGTTATTTCGTCTTTTTGCTCAGGGCTTTGATACATTTAGCACAGGCCAAAACTTTTTGACCGGCGAACTTTTTGTATTTGCCAATAGCCGAAACAGGCACTAAGACTTTGTGCAAATTAGGGAATTTCCTTTTCTTTGGGCCGGGATTGTAGCGGGACATGAGCTTCTTATACTCGCGGGTCATAATGGAGCCCTTGCCGCAAATGGTGCAGATTCTGGACATAGTTTCAGTAATTATTTTGACTTCTAAATAATAGTATAATTTTTCATTTTTGGCAAGAGGATGAACAGTTTGCGATACTTTGGTGCTGTTTGGTATAATGAGCCTGATATGAAAAAGATTTTATTTGGGCTTGTTATATTTTCTATTTTAATTTTAATCGCGCCGAAGGTTTTGGCCTACCAAGAGTGGGTTGATGGCGGCTACAGGCAATCATCATATTCGGGGCTGGATTGCGGTAACTCACCATTCACTTGTTATATTTCCGAGGATTACGTGGAGGCCAAGTACAATCAAGATATGGCCCGGTATTACGCGGCCCAAAATACGGCCGGAGAAACCAATGATTATTCTATTATAAGGCAGCTAAGCTTTCCCGTTTATGCAGGGGAAATGGTTGATGGGCGCCTTTATTGCTATTTCGGTTATTTTGAAGATCCCCAGACCAAGCGTTGCGAGAAAATAAGCGTGCCGGAAAATGCGGCACTTAGCGATAGCGGAAAGGGTTGGAGTTGCTTATTCGGGTTTAAGAAAGTTTATGGCCAAGATGTTTGTGAATTGGATTCTGTCCCTTCGGTGGCCAAGATTAAACTGGGCACCAATACCGATGATTGGGGTTGCGTTTTTGGCTTCAAAAAGGCCTTTGGCGGGTGCGAAAGATTGATTTTTCCGGCGCATGGGCACGCAGATTCCGAGGCTAAAGACGGTTGGGATTGTGACAAAGGATACGAACGAACCGAAGATGGGGACTTTTGTCAGAAGATTGAAATTCCGGCTAATGCCAAGCTTAGCGTGACCGGCAAATCCTGGGTTTGCAATTCTGGCTATGTTGTGCAGTATTTGGCCAATGATCAAAGAATTTGCGTTAAGGCCGGAAGGGTAAAATCTCCCATCAGGGCAGTGGCCGGGGTCAAAAAATTAAGCTGTAAGTTTGGCTACGAGGATTCTGGTGGGGAATGCACGAAAATTTTAATTCCGCTTAATGGCCAGCTGGCCGCCGATGGCAAATCCTGGGTTTGTAAGGCCGGGTACCGGAAAGTTGGAGGCCAATGCCAAAGATAAATAGCATATCCGCCCGGTTTTCCGGGCGGGTTTTAGTTATTTGACATTCTTGACAAATAGTGCGATTATTGTATTAAATACTTTCAAAATATATAAGGAAAGGAGGGAAAATGGAGATCCCCAAAGAAAAGCGTTTAGAGTATTTTTTGGACGGTTTGCGCCGCGGCGTGGATGTCCCGATTTTGGCAAGTGAGCTTGGAGTTTCTCCAAATTCTCTTTTTGCCTATAAATCCGGATTAATGTTTTTTGGCTTATTGGATGAAATTCTGGAAAAGAACCCTGATTGCGCCAAAGAGCAACAAGAGTTAGATGAGCTGCAAAAATTCCGGGATCAATATCTGGTGGCTAATTGGCAAAGTGCCGCCCTCGAAGAAATTTTGCAAGCGACGGGTTTCAAGAACCGTAAGGTTTTGAAAACCTACATTCGTCGGGCTAAAAAGCGTGGCGTACCGATTCCTGAGCGCGAGCATGTGCCTCAGAATATGTATACGGCCAAAAAAGAGAAGGCCGAGCCACTTGCTACCAATGAAAAAGCAGTTTTTCGAGCACCCAGCAGCCCGCCGATTAAGCCCAAGGCAGCAGAAAAGGAAAAGAGCTCGCCGGAACCGATTGAGCCATTGCCCCAAGAAGAAAAAAGGCCCCAGCCCCCTGCCAGAGAGCCTGTTATTAGCAGCCCTCTGAAAGACGGTGAAGCTATCCCGCGCGGCCCTAACGCGCTCGATAATCCCGATGAGCCGGGGACAAAAGTAAAGCTCCCGGATATGAGCCGCTATGGTGTGCTTACCCCTCCCAAAAATCCGATTAAAAAGGAATCCGGCCACAAAGGAATGACTATGGAAGAATTTGACCAGCACCGCAGAAGGCTCAACCAAGAAAACAATAAAACCAAAACGACTGAAGAATTGGAGCAGGAAGCCCAAGAAGCCAAAGAATTTTTCAAGGAACATTTGCCAGACTATTAGCCCGCCAAACGGGCTTTTTAATTTGCCCCAAAGTGCTAGACTATAATTGTTATGGACTTGGGCATACAAACAATTTTTACTTTTTTAGTGCTTTATTTTTCCGTGGTCGTCCACGAATTGGCGCATGCTTATGTGGCTTATTCCATGGGGGATAATACGGCCCGCAACATGGGCCGGCTGACCATTAATCCCTTAGCGCATGTGGATATTTTTGGCACGATTTTATTGCCTATAACCATGATGCTGGCCAATATTCGGCCGATTTTCGGCTTTGCCAAGCCTGTGCCAATCAACCCTTATAAATTCAATGACCAAAATTGGGGGCTTTTCAAAGTGGCAATAGCTGGCCCGCTTTCCAATTTATCCTTGGCTTTGATTTTTGGTTTGGTCTTGCGCTTTTTGCCCATAAATAGCCCTTATGCCGCCAACTTTGCGGCCATGATAAACTTGATAGTAATTATTAATATCGGTTTGTTTTCTTTCAATATTTTGCCCATTCCGCCTTTAGACGGTTCTGATATTTTTGGCCAGTGGCTGCCATTTTTACGCCGCGTTAAGCACACTATGAATTTTTATATGCAGTTTGTGCTTTTGTGGTTTGTACTTTATGTAGCCGGCGATTCCATTTATTATTTAGCCATGTTTTTATACAAGCTGATTACGGGGATATCATTTTGAAATTTCTAAAAGCAGGGGAGATAGCCCCCTGTTTTTTGTTTTGACAAAAACAAAAGAACATGCTATAATTAGTATATTGTAAAGGAGGCTGACCAAGCCTGATTTGTACAAGAACAAATATATATTATTAGGAGGAAATGATGAAAAGAATAGTCTCAATCGCTGTGTGCTTTGCGGTTCTGGTCATGTGTTGCGCCACGCTGATAGGGTGCATTGGCGATGGAAGGAGTTTTGACGGAAAAGAATATGACCCCTTCAACGACAGATGGAGTCCGCTTTACAAGTTTAACCCTCTGCGCGAATTGGACCCGCTTAGAGATATCAGTCCTTGGGGCGGGGACGATTGATAATATTGCCCGCTATAGCCGCACATACGTGCGGCTTTTATCGTTGACGGGGTTATTTTTTATGTTATGCTTTGAGAAGAAATATTTTACAATTCTAAAATTTTAAGGAGGTGGAAATGAATACCACTTTGTATCTTGTGGTTTTTAGCCATATTGCTCTTTTCTTTTATTTCTTTGGCGCCCAAGCTGATATTATCTGGATACAATTTCTTTTTTGGTGCCAGTTCATGCTGGCGGAAAAGCCCTATGATGAAGTTGCATATGATAATCTTCTTCAGCGTGAACTTCTGAAAGCATGCAAAGAGCGGATTTCTTGCAGCGACAAAGGCATTGAAAATCGGCAAAAGAGTGAAGATTATATTAAGACGGTTAAACAAAGAATTGCCCAAACCAAAGAAGAAATATTCAAATTGGGAGATGAGTTTTATGAGCAGATCCAACAAGATAGTGGAAAGGTTGATTCTGTAAAACAAAAGAAACTCAAAGATCTAAAATTGCGCCTTGATGTGGATATACAGAACGTGGCATTTCTGGAAAAGGTAAATGGCGACCTTTTTGGCTTTGTCAGAGTTCCGACAGACGAGTTTCCGGAATGCGAGGTGTTGTTTAATTCCGGCAAAAAAGGAGAATTAATAATGAGGGAGATGTGTGTTGAGATTGTCTCAATAATGGAGGCTCGCTATTTGCCAGAGGAAGAGCTTGAAGAGATTGTCCTTAAATATGCGCAAAAGGCTAAAGAGGCGTTATTCGGACCATCCGATACCCAATAGCCCCACAATGTGGGGCTATTATTATGAAAACAGCTTGTTTTACAAGTATTTATTCTTATTGATTTTTTATGGAAATTATGGTATAATTAAATATTCACGCACACTAAAAATTGTAAGAGTTTTTACCTGAAATGCCTGATAATTGCAGGCGCGATATTTCAAGCGCAATAATATCAAGTCAAGATTGATTTGATAAGGAGGAATTTTATGAAAGGCAATGAGCCCGTGGCTTCTGCTGATTTGTTGGCAATACCAAATAGCGCAGTCTCGCAAGAGCAAAGCATCCAGATGCTGGCCGATGATTTTGTAGAAGCTATTGTGGAAGTTTTGGAAAATTTCAAAAAAGGCCAAAACATTAACTCATGTACCTTAGGTACTCGAGCTGGCAAGGCAACACTTTCTTTTGCCTTGTCGCCGGCGTGTGGGCGCGCTTATGACTCAGGGGGAATAATACTTAGCAGTTTATTTTCTCGAGCCAGGGCGAAATTTGTTGAAAGGGAACAGCGGGCATGCAGGCAACTGTATGAGCCATACGTTTTTGGTTTGACTATCAAATATTACAGTTTCCCTGAAAACGTTAAAGTGCCGCCAAGCGTCTGGCCTATCGTAAAAGAGAAGCTGTGGGCGAAGGGTTACGCGGCTTACAAGCTAGCAGAAAAGTACGATGGCGGAGAAGCACTTCCTAATTATTTCTACCTGGAAGTAATGGTTGGCCCGATCGCTTAAGTTAAAGGTAATTCATATAGCCGCACATACGTGCGGCTTTTATTGTGCCTAGGTATTGACAATATTGGGTTTTCCGCTTATCATGATTTCGCGAAAGGAAACTTCGCGCTACAATTTTACTTTGATAGAAGACGCTGAAAACCTAGGCGGGGAACCGCCCGGGATAATAAACGGCTCTGTTGGCATGGCTATTCCAACAGATCAGATAGAGCCAAGCGTATACGATGCAAACAAAAAATTGTGGGGTTACGGAGTTTTAACTTCATTTTTTGTATTATCAAAACCAGAAATTATAAAGAAAACTATGCCGACAGTACATCAGTTATTAAAACACGGCAGGAAAGCCACAAAGAAGAGGTCTAAGACCTTGGCTTTGACATACGGCTTTAATACCAAGAAAAATAAACCGGTTGGCTATTTTGCGCCTTTTAAGCGTGGAATTTGCATTAAGGTCACGACCACAACCCCTAAGAAACCGAACTCGGCTTTGCGTAAAATTGCCAAGGTCAGGCTTTCCAATGGTCATGAAGTGACTGCTTATATCCCCGGTGTGGGACATAATTTACAGGAGCACTCCGTGGTTATGATCCGTGGAGGACGTGTAAAAGACTTGCCTGGTGTCCGCTATCACATTGTTCGTGGTGTCCTTGATACCACTGGCGTGGAAGGTCGCAAACGCGGAAGATCATTATATGGTGCCAAAAGGCCCAAAGCTGGAAAATAATTAAGGACAAAGGACAAATATGGCTAAGAAATTTGTAAAAAAAGAACTGTCCCCTGACCCCATTTATAACAGTGTCCTCATTAGCAAGCTAGTGAACTATGTTATGAAAAAAGGCCAGAAACAGACTGCTCGCAAGATTGTTTACGGCGCTTTTGAAATTGTTAAGGGCAAAGCTAACCAAGAGCCCATGGACGTTTTTAATAGTGCTATCCGCAACGCCAGACCGTTGTTGGAAATTAAACCAAGGCGCGTGGGAGGTGCCGTTTATCAAGTTCCTAAGGAAGTTGATGAGCAGCGCGGAACCGTTTTAGCCTTGCGCTGGATTTTGGAGGCCGCCCGCAAGAAAAAAGGCAAGCCCTTAGCGCAGAAGCTGGCCAACGAAATCATGGAAACTGCCAATGGGCAGGGAGATGCTATCCGCAAGAAAGAGAACGTGCACAAGATGGCTGAGGCCAACAGGTCATTTGCCCACCTTGGATAAAAAATTAATAGTTATAAATTTTACACTAATTAACTATGCCTCGCATTGTACCCATTGAGAGATACCGCAATATCGGGATTATCGCCCACATTGACGCTGGTAAAACAACTACCACAGAGCGCATTTTGTATTATACGGGCGTAACTCACAGAATCGGTGACATTGACGAAGGAAATACCACGACTGACTGGATGGTCCAAGAAAAGGAGCGCGGAATCACTATTACTTCCGCCGCTATTACGGCTTTTTGGACCCCGCAGGATTTGCCCAAGACCAAGGACAACCAATATTTGATTAACGTTATTGATACCCCAGGACACATTGACTTTACGGCCGAAGTTATCCGCTCGCTGCGCGTGCTGGATGGCGCGGTCGTTGTTTTTGATGGAGTGTCTGGTGTAGAGCCCCAGTCGGAAACCGTTTGGAGACAGGCTGACGATTACAAAGTTCCGCGCATGTGTTTCATCAATAAGCTGGACCGCATGGGCGCTTCCTTTGTTGATTCTTTTAATTCCATCTTGCATAAGCTCACGCCTAATGCCGTGGCCATGCAAATTCCGATCGGCTTGGAAGCTAATCACAAAGGTATAGTGGATTTGCTCAAAATGAAGGCCTATTATTTCGAGGGAGATATGGGCCAGAATGTCATTGAAAAAGATATTCCCGACGAGCTCAAGGCCGAAGCTAAGGAATGGCACGACAAGATGATTGAGCACATTTGCGGCAATGACGATGCTTTGATGGAAAAGTATTTAAGTGGAATTGAGCCCAGCATTGAGGAATTGCGCAAGGCTTTAAGAAAAGCTTGTATCGCCAACAAGTTGGTGCCGGTTTTTTGCGGTTCTTCTTTGAAGAACAAGGGCACCCAACCTTTGCTCGATGCCGTTGTTTATTATTTGCCCAATCCTTTGGATATTCCGGCCGTACAAGGACACAATCCTAACACTGGAGAAATCGTGGAGCGCAAGACCGACGACAAGGAACCATTCTGCGGTTTGGCTTTTAAGATTGCCACCGACCCATTCGTGGGCAGTTTGGTTTATGTGCGTGTTTATTCAGGCGCTTTGAAAAAAGGCACCTATGCTTATAATGCTGTTTCCGGGAATAAAGAACGCGTGGGCCGCTTGGTGCGGATGCACGCGGATAAGCG
>CAZQSQ010000003.1:15179-28933 GCA_964596325.1 uncultured Candidatus Saccharibacteria bacterium | reverse complement strand
TTTCCGGGAATAAAGAACGCGTGGGCCGCTTGGTGCGGATGCACGCGGATAAGCGGGAGGAAATTGACGAAATTTTGGCTGGAGATATCGGCGCTTTTGTCGCCGGGCAAGCCAAAACCGGTCAAACTTATTGCGATGAAGAAAATCCGATAATTTTGGAAAAAGTGGAATTCCCTGATCCGGTTATCAATGCGCAAATCGAGCCCAAGACCAAGGATGACCAAGAAAAAATGGGTGTGGCCCTGCGCAAGCTCACCGACGAGGATCCGACTTTTAGGGTTTCCAAGAATGAGGAAACTGGAGAGACGATTATTGCCGGTATGGGAGAGCTTCATTTGGAAATTATGATTGACCGCATGCGCCGCGAGTTTAATGTGCAGATTAACACCGGCAAGCCCCAAGTTGCTTACAAGGAAACAATCCGCAAAGAAGTGGAAGCCGAAGGAAAGTACATCAGGCAATCAGGAGGTCGCGGCCAATATGGTCATTGTAAGATTAGGGTTAAACCTAAGGAGAGGGGCACAGGATTTGAATTTATTGATGAGATTAAGGGAGGCGTGATTCCGCGCGAGTTCATTAATCCGATTGAAAAAGGTATTAAGGAAGCATTGGAGAAGGGAATCGTGGCTGGCTATCCGATGATTGATGTTGCTGTGACGCTTTGGGATGGTTCTTACCACGAAGTGGACTCTTCAGAAATGGCGTTTAAGATTGCCGGTTCTATGGCCGTCCAGGAAGCCGCCCGCAACGCCAGCCCGGTACTTTTGGAGCCCATCATGAATTGCGAAATTATCATGCCGCCGGAATACTTCGGTGACGTGATCGGGGATGTTAATTCCCGCCGCGGCCGCATTGAGGATACTTTCGACAGGATGAACCTTAAAGTCGTAAAAGCCAAAGTGCCTCTAGCCAATATGTTTGGCTACATGACCACTCTGCGCTCCATTACGCAGGGACGCGGAACATTCACCATGCAATTCCACGCTTACGAAGAAGTTCCTGCCAACATTGCTAAAGAAATTATCGAAGGAAGGAAAAAATAAGTTAACAAAAGGGTATGGATATCAATGACATAAAAAAAATGATGAGGTCGCGCAATGATAAGGTCGTCATCATTGAGAATGGCAAGCCGATTATGGTTGTAATGCCTTACGAGGGCTACGAGCAGATTTCTCTGGCTTTGCCGGAATTGCCGCTTTCCAAGGAGGAAAGCAAGGCTCTGCCCGGGAGCAAAGCGCCAGCTGTTCAGCCGCATAATCCTGCACCGCAGGAGAAGGCAGAAAATGAAAACGACAAGCTCAACCTTAACGACCTCCCATTCCTCTAAACCCTTGACTTATAAAGAGATTTTGGTACAATAAATACGTCAAAAATCCATTAAAATAAAAAATAAAAATCGCCCTTTGGGCAAAATAAAATAAACAAAAAATATGGCAGATAAAGCGAAATTCGAAAGGGGCAAGCCCCACCTTAATATCGGTACCATCGGCCACGTTGACCATGGTAAAACCTCGCTCACTTCCGCTATCTTGCATACTCTTCACTTGAAGGGTTTGCCGGTGGATGAGCGCTCAGTCGATCAAATCGACAGCTCTCCCGAGGAAAAAGCTCGTGGAGTAACTATTAACATTTCCCACCTTGAATACGAGACTGCAAATAGGCACTATGCCCACATTGACTGCCCCGGACACGCAGATTATGTCAAGAACATGATTACCGGTGCTGCCCAAATGGATGGTACTATTTTGGTCGTTTCCGCCGCTGACGGCGCCATGCCTCAGACTCGGGAGCACATCATTTTGGCCCGCCAAGTCGGCGTGCCTGCCATCGTCGTCTTCCTCAATAAGTGCGACATGGTTGATGACAAGGAAATGATTGATTTGGTTGAACAGGAAGTCCGCGAACTTTTGAAAAAATATAAATTCCCCGGAGATGAAATTCCTTTCATCCGCGGTTCCGCCACCAAAGCTTTGGAACAAACTTCCACTGACAATGAATGGTCAAAGGCCATTCTTGATTTGATGGCCGCCTGTGATTCTTATATCCCGGCCCCGACCCGCGAAACCGATAAGCCTTTCTTGATGGCTGTCGAAGATGTTATGACCATTTCTGGCCGCGGCACCGTGGCTACTGGTCGTATCGAGCGCGGCGTGGTTAATGCCAACGATGAAGTTGAAATCGTCGGTTTGCGCGAAACCCAGAAGACCACCGTGGTCTCCTTGGAAATGTTCAAGAAGATTTTGGATCAGGCTATGGCCGGAGACAATGTCGGTATCTTGCTTCGAGGTTTGAAGAAAGAAGATTTGGAACGCGGTCAGGTTCTTTGCAAACCCGGCTCCATCACTCCGCACACGGAATTTGAAGCCAGCATTTACGTTATGACTAAAGAAGAGGGTGGCCGCCACACGGCATTTGCCAAAGGCTATAAGCCCCAATTCTACATGAGGACTACTGACGTTACTGGCGAGGTGAGCCTCCCAGAGGGCGTGGAAATCGTCATGCCCGGTGACACTGTTAACATCAAGGTCAAATTGATTGCTCCTATCGCCTTGGAAGAGCAACAGAAGTTCGCTATCCGCGAGGGTGGCAGGACTGTGGGCGCTGGAGTTATCACCAAGATAATTGCGTAAGTTATTACCAATCTAAGTAAGCAAAGGCACTACCATGGCAGTAAAAAAGGAAGAAATAAAACAAAAATTACGGGTAAAGTTAAGAGCATATGACCACAAGGTCATTGACAATGGCGCGAAACAAATCGTTGATATGGTTACGCGCCATGGTGGCAATGCCGTGGGTCCTGTGCCTTTGCCTACCGAGATTAAAAAGTTTACAGTCAACCGCTCCACTTTCGTCCACAAGGACGCCAGGGAGCAGTTTGAAATGCGCATACACAAGCGCATGATCGACATTGTCGGACCCAACCAGAAGGTTATTGAGTCGCTGCGCGACATCAACCTCCCGGCTGGAGTGGACATTGAGGTCAAAATGTACTGATAAAAACCTAATACATTTCCAATAGCGCTGCCCCAAAATGGGCGCGCCAAGAAATACAGATATCGGTGTTAACCGGATTCATTTGCCGGGTTAGCCCCGGCATTTGATTTACCCCAAATAAATATGAAATTCATTGTAGGAAAAAAATTGAAGATGGGTCAGATTTGGAAGGATAACAAGGTTATCCCTGTTACCATTGTGGAAGCAGGGCCTTGCACTGTCACCCAGATCAAAGAAAAAGAAAAGGACGGCTATAATGGCGTCCAAGTTGGTTTTGGTAAAATCGAAAAAGAATCCAAAATCACTAAGTCGCTCAAAGCCAAGCCCTTCGACCACTTGAAAGAGTGCTCGATTGAGGCGCAGGTGAAAGTGGGCGACATTTTAGATGTGTCACAATTTGCTGAAGGCGACATTATTAAAGTCGCCGGCGTCAGCAAGGGAAAAGGCAACCAAGGTCCGGCTAAGCGTTATGGCTTCCGCGGCGCAGCTTCGGCTACCCACGGTAACAAGCATAACCACAGGACCACTGGTTCTATCGGTTCCCGCTGGCCGCAAAGGGTGGTGCCCGGCAAGAAAATGGCCGGCCGCATGGGCGGAATCCGCACTACTGTCAGCGGTTTGACTGTTGTAAAAATTGATAAGGAGCAGAACTTGATTGCAATAAAGGGCGCAGTTCCCGGCAGAACCGGCACACTCCTTGAGATCACTGCCAAGTGATTGAAGTAATAATCCGAAACTATGAACTTCGAAACTTATAACCAAAAAGGATCAAAGGCAGGAGAAATTACTCTTCCCGAGGAGATTTTCGGTTTAGCTATTAATAATAATTTGCTCCACCAAGTTGCCGTTTCCCAAGCTTCTAACCGCCGCGAAAGCCACGCCCACACCAAAGACAGGGGCGAGGTGGCCGGCACTGGTAAGAAACCTTGGAAGCAAAAAGGCACTGGCCGCGCTCGCGCTGGCTCCGTGCGTTCACCGTTATGGCGCAAGGGAGGTATTACTTTCGGCCCGCGCAATGAACGCAGCTATAAAAAAGAAATTCCGGCCAAAATGCGCCGCAAGGCTTTGTTTATGGCGCTTTCCGGTAAATTGGCCGACAATGAACTGATAATTTTGGATGCTTTGCAATCCGAAAAAGGCAAGACCAAAGAAATGGCTGAACTTTTTGCTAAATTGCCCGTGGGTAAAGCGACCGTTTTGGTGGCCTTACAAAAACACGAACCGGCTTTGGTCAAAGCGATTTTTAATTTGAAAAATGTAAAAGTCTTGGAGGTCCGCAATTTGAATTCTTTGGACGTTTTGAACAGCAAATATTTTGTGACCACCAAGGGCGGCATTGAAGAATTGAAAAAGGTTTTTCTCAAATAACCAGATAAATCACTACCATGGCTAAACAAGAAGAACAAAAAAATACCATCAAGCAGGAGAATACCAAACCTGAAAAAAACTTCAGTGTCATCCGCAAGCCTTTAGTGACCGAGAAGGCCGCTATGCTTGCCCAAAACAACAAGTACGTTTTTTCAGTCGATAAGCGCGCCAACAAGCACCAGATCGCCCAAACAGTGGAAAAACTTTACAAGGTGCATGTTGTCGATGTTAATGTTTCCAAGATTCCGGCCAAGCGCAAGGGTTTTGGAAGACTTGCCGGAAGTAAAGCCGCTGTTTACAAGGCTATCGTGACTGTTAAAGCCGGGGAAAAAATAGAAATATTCCAATAACATGATGAAGCATCACAAGCCTACAACTCAAACCCAGAGGCATACGGTTACCGAAGACTTTTCTCTCCTCACTAAAAAGAGGCCGGAAAGGGCTTTGACTTTTTTCCGCAAGAAGAATTCCGGTCACAATAGCGCCGGCAGGATTTCTACGCGCCACAAAGGCGGCGGCCACAAGCAGCTTTATCGTTTTGTGGAATATGGCCAGAAGGAAATGTTGGGCCAGACCGGCAAAGTTATTGCTTTGGAATATGATCCGAACAGGACCGCTTTCATTAATTTGGTGGATTTTGGTGGAAAGAAATTTTATGTAATCGCCCCGCAGGGCCTTAATGTCGGTGACCAAATCACTTTCGCGGAAAAAGCCGAGATTAAAGTCGGCAACCGCATGAAGTTGAAAAATATCCCCGTGGGAACCTCGGTTTTCAATGTGGAAATTCAGCCCGATCAAGGCGGCAAGCTTATCAAGGCTGCCGGCAGCTCAGCCATTGTTTTGGCTAATGAAAATGGCGTGACTAACTTAAAAATGCCTTCCAGTGAAGTGCGCACTATTAATGACGAATGCTATGCCACCGTGGGCGCCATTTCCAGACCAGAGCACAAATATGTCAAATTGGGTAAAGCCGGCCGCAGCCGTTGGAAAGGCGTCAGGCCCACTGTTAGAGGTACAGTTATGAATCCTGTTGACCATCCGCATGGAGGTGGAGAAGGCCGTCAGCCGCTTGGTATGTCCGCTCCTAAGACTCCTTGGGGAAAGATTGCCAGAGGTGTTAAAACCCGCAAGCGCAAATATACCAATAAATATATTCTTGCCCGCAGGACTAAATAATATCAATTACTATGTCTAGATCACTTAAGAAAGGGCCTTATATTGACGAAAAACTTTTAGGAAAAGTTAAGTCAGCTAAGGACAAAACAATCATAAAGACTTGGTCCCGCGATTGCACCATCGTGCCCGAATTTGTCGGTCGCACTTTTGGGGTGCACAATGGCAAAGAATTTATTGCTGTGGCTGTTAATGAAGAAATGGTTGGCCATAAGCTCGGGGAATTTTCTCCCTCTACCAAGTTCTCCCGCCACGGAGGTAAAAAGCAGAAGGAGCTTGAAGGTAAAGCCGCCGCAGCCGCTGCCGCTTCTACCGCTGCTGCCCAAACCGAACCTACCAAGAAATAATAAACTACCATGTCAGTAAAGGCATACATAAAATATATCAGGATAGCGCCCAGAAAAATGATGTTGATGGCTGATCTTATCCGCGGAAAATCAGTTGTGGAAGCTGAGCGCATTTTGAGATTCAAAACCAACAGGACGGCGCAGCCCCTGCTTAAGCTTTTGCTTTCCGCCAAGGCTAATGCCAAACATAATTTCCAATTGGATCCCGACACCCTTTATATCTGCAAGCTTTGCGTGGACAAGGGCCCTACACTCAAGAGGAGCATGCCCCGTTCCCGCGGTACCGCTTTCCCGATTATGAAGTTTACCTCCCATGTCAATATGGAATTGGGAACCAAAGAAGAAATTACCCAGCCGCCCACCGGCTTAAGGGGAATCAGGGCAGCCAAAATGGCGAAGGCCGAAGATAAAACCGAGAGCAAGGAAGCCAAGAAACCGGCTGCTAAAAAAGTGAAAAAAGTATCCAAGAAATAATATGGCGCACAAAGTCCACCCAAAAGTTTTCAGGATTAAAGGAGTAGGCGACTGGTCTTCTCGCTGGTTCGACCTCAAGAATCTTCCCAAGAATTTGGAGAGCGATATGCTTATCCGCGATTTTCTGGAAGAGAAATTGAAGGAAGCCGGCGTGCAGGGAATCGAAATTGAAAGATTCTCCGACAAGATCAGGATTATCGTCAATACCGCCAGACCCGGTGTTATTATCGGGCGTGCGGGTAAAGGTGCTGAAGACCTTAAAAAGGAATTGGAAAAGAGATTTTCCGGCAAAGGCAAGCGCCAGGAAATAAAATTGGAGATCCGCGAAATCAAGAATCCTTGGATTAATTCCACTTTCATTGCCCAATACATTGCGGGGCAAATTGAGAGGCGCGCTAAATTCCGCTCAGTCATGAAGCAGGCTATGAAAAAGGCGAGTCTCAATAAGGAAGTTAAGGGAATCAAGGTTGACGTAGCCGGAAGGCTTAACGGGGGCACTATTGCCCGCCGCGAGTGGCTTTCCCAGGGCCGTCTTCCCAGAACTTCTTTGCGTGCCGATATTGATTACGGTTTTGCCGAAGCCCATTGTACCTACGGTTTAATCGGAGTAAAGGTCTGGCTCTACAAAGGAGATAAATTCGAATAAATACTACCATGTCTTTATTGATGCCATCAAAAGTTAAATTCAGAAAGATGCAGAAGGGTCGCAACCGGGGTATTGCCCGCCGCGGCACTACTTTGTCTTTTGGCGCTTTCGGGATTAAATCCTTGGAGCACGGATACATTACTTCCAGGCAGTTGGAAGCCTCCAGACGCGTCATTTTGCGCTTCTTGAAAAAGGGCGGAAAAATGTGGATCAGGATTTTCCCTGCTAAGCCCATTACCACCAAAGGCGCAGAAATGCCCATGGGAGGAGGTAAGGGTGCAGTCGATCACTATGCTTTTCCTTGCCAGCCGGGCAGAGTAATTTTTGAGCTCGACGGTTTGACTGAGGCTGAAGCCAGAGAAGCTTTGACCAAGGCCGCGCACAAATTACCTGTGGCCGTTAAATTCATTTTGAAGTGATATGGATACCAAAGAATTAAAACAGAAAACGCCTAAAGAATTGTTGGACCTGCTCGCCGAGCAGCGCAAGAAAATTGAACAAATGCGCTTTGACATCGCTGCCGGAAAACTGAAGAAGACTCATGAGTACGGCTTGGCCCGCAAGACCGTGGCTAGAATCAAGACAATTCTGAAATTAAGCCAAAACAAGCAATAATATGGCTAATAAGATTTTCAAAGGAATAGTGACTTCCAATAAAATGGCCAAAACCATCACTGTGGAAGTGGAAAGCATTAAACGCGACACCAAATATAGGAGGTCTTTCAAGAGCCACACTAAACTGCACGCCCATTGCGAAGATCCTGCCAAATACGGTGTGGGGCAGAGCGTGGCCATTACCCAATGCCGGCCATTCTCTAAGACCAAGAAATTTATTGTCGTCGAAGGTTAAAGATTAAAACGATACCATGATACAGACTAGAACAATGTTAATAGTTGCCGATAATACTGGCGCCAAGATTGTGCAGTGTTTTCGCATCTTGGGAGGCACTAAGCACCGCTATGCCCAGCTGGGAGATGTAATCGTCTGCGCAGTCAAGAAAGCGGAACCCCGCAGGCTCGTCAAAAAGCATGATAAGGTGCGCGCCGTTATTGTCCGCCAAAAAAGGGCCTTCAAAAGGGCCGATGGGAGTTATGTCTCTTTTGGTGACAACGCCGTTGTAATCATTGACGACAAAGGCCAACCCAAGGGAGGTCGTATTTTTGGACCTATCCCGCGCGAAATTAAAGAAAAAGGCTTCGACGCAGTCGCAGCTTTGGCAAAAGAAATAGTATGAAGATAAAAAAAGGTGATAAAGTTTTAATAATTTCTGGCAAGTCCCGCGGAAAGCAGGGAAAGGTTCTGCAGGTTTTGCCGGAAAGAGAAAGGATTGTCGTCGAGGGTGCCAATATCGGCAAAAGGCACACCAAGCCCAGACAGCAAGGCGAAAAAGGGCAGACCGTCGAGAGGCCGATGCCGTTGCACGTCAGCAATGCCAAATTAATTTGCCCTAAATGCAATGTGCCTGCCCGGATAGGTTATCGGGTAAATATTGCCAAAGACGAAAAAGGTTCAAGGGTAAAGGTGCGCATCTGCAAGAAGTGCGGCAGCGAAGTTTAATTTAGTTTATTATCATGTTGCAGGAAATCTATAAAAAAGAGGTCATAGCCAAAATGCAAAAGGAACATGGTTTCAAAAATTCCATGGCTATACCGAAAATAACCAAAGTAGTCATTAATACCGGTTTTGGCAGGCAGGCGACCAGTTTGACTAAGGACCAGCTCAAGAGGTTTATAGAAACCGTAGAAAACGATGTTTCTGCCATTACTGGCCAAAAGGCGGTTTTGACCCGCGCCCACAAATCAATTTCCAGCTTCAAATTGAGGCAGGGTTTGGTTATTGGGGCCAAAGTTACTTTGCGCGGCAAAAGGATGTATGACTTTCTTGAACGCCTTGTTTATATCGCAATGCCGCGTACCCGTGACTTCCGCGGAATAGACACGAACAATGTCGACAAGAACGGCAACCTTTCCATCGGCATTAAAGAACACACGGTTTTCCCGGAAATCATTCAAGATAAAGAAAAGCAGATTTTGGGCATGGAAATTACGGTCGTAACCACTGCCAAAAATCATGATGACACTTTGACACTTTTCAAACTCATGGGATTCCCTTTCAAAAAATAAAGAACTACCATGGCAGTTGCAGCACAAATCGCAAAATCAAAAAAGAAACCCAAGTATTCAACCCGCCAGTCGCGCCGCTGTTTTAGGTGCGGCCGCAAGCACGCCTACATGAGGACCTTTGGTCTGTGCAGGATTTGCTTCCGCGAAATGGCTAATAAAGGTTTGATACCCGGAGTGAAAAAATCAAGCTGGTAAAAATATGGACCCAATCGTTGATATGTTGAACAGGATCCGCAATGCCCAAGCTTCCGCCAAGGAGGTCGTGGACATTCCGCAATCCCGAATAAAATATGAAATCGCCCAAGTACTCGAAAAGTACGGATTTGTCGGTAAGATCGAAAGGTCCGGCCGCAAGGGCAAGAAGCTGATGCACGTTTCCCTTATTTATCGCGAGGGGCAACCCGCTGTGAGCGGTATTAAGCGTGTCAGCCGCCAAGGGCAGAGGATTTATGCTGCCTACACCCAGCTCAAAGCGATTAAGGGTGGCAAGGGGATTTCTATAATTTCCACCTCCAAAGGCATTATGAGTAATGTCGAGGCCCGCAAGCAAAAGGTCGGAGGGGAAGTGTTAGCGGAAATTTGGTAATTAAAGAAACAATAATATGTCTCGCATAGGAAAAAAACCAATACAGATTCCTACGGGGGTCGAAGTCAAAGTTGACGGCTCCAAGGTTTTTGTCAAAGGCACAAAAGGCCAATTAGAAATGACAGCGCACCCTTCCATTGAAGTTAAATTGGAAGGCACTTGCGTTACTTTCACTCCGAAATTTGAAGATAAAGACACTAGGGCTTTGTGGGGCTTAACCCGCGCTTTGGTGCAAAATATGATTAACGGCGTGACCACCGGCTATGAGAAGCGTTTGGAAATACAGGGTATCGGTTATGG
Source organism: uncultured Candidatus Saccharibacteria bacterium (assembly GCA_964596325.1). Taxonomy (GTDB): domain Bacteria; phylum Patescibacteriota; class Minisyncoccia; order Minisyncoccales; family JAGOPM01; genus JBAZJI01. The sequence continues at coordinate 18,921 of CAZQSQ010000003.1, read as the reverse complement.
CGCCACGGTTGAAGGTGGCAATCTCGTACTCAAGGTTGGTTACACCCACCCAGTGAAGATTGTTAAAGAGCAGGGAATCGATTTCAAAGTAGAAAAGAATATTGTTATTGTAAGCGGTATCGACAAGGAAAAAGTCGGCAATATTGCAGCGAAGATCCGCGCTACCCGCAAGCCTGAACCGTATTTGGGTAAGGGCATTCGCTACCAAGGCGAAGTGGTTCGCAAGAAATTGGGTAAGAAAGCTGCCAAAGCCGCATAATCTAACTGATTAATACCATGCAAAAGACACAGGAAAAAAGAATACGCAGACATGTGCGCATCCGCGCCAAAGTCCAAGGTACTGCAGAGTGCCCGAGGCTTTGCGTCTTCCGCTCCAATAAACATATTTACGCCCAGCTTATCAATGATGGAAATGGAAAGATTTTGGCTTCAACTAGCGACTTAAAAGACGCTAAGGGCAAAAAAATGGAGAGGGCTTCTGAAATCGGAAAAGCTATTGCCGAGCTCGCCAAAAAGCAGAAAATTGAAAAAGTCGTTTTTGATCGCGGAGGCAATCGCTACCATGGCCGGGTGAAGGCCTTGGCTGAAAGCGCCCGCCAAGCCGGCTTAAAATTCTAATTGAAATATCATGGAACAGGACAATACTCAACAACAAAATAACGTCCCTCAAACTCCGGCCCAGCCAGCAGCTGCCGCTTTGCAGGGAGCCAGACAGCAACGCGGTTTTGGCGGCCCAAGACAAGGCGGTTTTAATCGCGGTCCGGGCGGCCAAGGAGGACCTGGCAGAGGAGGCTTTGGTGGTGGACGCGGCGGTTTTAATCGCGGTCCGGGCGGACAGGGAGGTTTCGGCGGCAAGCCGGGATTTCGCAGAGGCTTTGGCGGCCCTAGGGGCGACAAGCCGGAAAAACTTTACGATTCGAAAACTATCGAGATTTCCCGCGTGACCCGTGTGACTGGTGGCGGTAAGAAAATGAGCTTCCGCTCCATTGTGGTTATCGGAGATAAAAACGGCAAGGTTGGTTTGGGCGTGGCTAAAGGTAAAGATGTGGCCATGGCCAACGAGAAAGCCGGCCGTTACGCCAAGCGTGCCATGATTATTGTGCCTATTGTTAATGGCACAATCCCCCATGAAGTGCGTAGCCGCGCTGGCGCTTCCGAGATAATCTTAAAACCGCAAGCCCAAGGCCGCGGTATTGTGGCCGGTGGGGCAGCCAGGGTTATTTTCTCCATGGCCGGATACAAAAATGTTACGGCCAAATATTTGGGCAATACCAAGAACAAGCTCAACAATGCTCGGGCAGCTTTCTTGGCGCTTTCCAAACTGAAAATGAATAAGAAAAAAGGCGAAGCCAAAGACCAATTGGCCGTGGCTAAGCCCAGTGACCAAATTCAAGAATAAAGGTATGCAGACACACCAACTGAGCACAACTAATAATAGGGGCAAGAAACGCATTGCCCGCGGAGGCGCCCATGGCGTTTTCTCCGGCCGCGGAGCCAAGGGTCAGCGTTCACGTGCAGGCCGCAACTTCCAGCCGATTATCAGGCAATTCGTTAAACGTTATCCCAAGAAGCGCGGTTATCGCTTTGAGGTTATTGAACTCAAGCCGATAATTTTGGAATTAGAGGCCGTGGCCAAGAAATTCCAAGCCAACGAAATCGTCAGCCCCAGCACTTTGTGCGAAAAGGGTTTGATTTCCATTTGGCATGGTTATTATCCGGAAGTCAAAATTTTGGGAACCTGTAAGCTCGATAAAGTTTTGAAGGTTTCCGGCGTTAAGATTTCCAATTCCGCCCGCAAGTGTATTGAAGAAGCCGGCGGGAAGGCCATTTATATCGCCAAAGCCAAACCGGCAGGCAAACAGAAAAAAGCCAAGCCAGCCAAAGAGGCTAAGGAGGTTAAGGAAGTGGTAGCTAAGAAGGAAACTCCTTCCAAAAAAGCGGAAAAGAAAACCGCAAAGTAAGCGCGCCCGCCCGTTTTCCAAACGGGCTAAGGCATATTATAATAGCTTATTATGATCGGACATATTACACAAATATTCAAAACCAAGGATTTACGCAACAAATTTATTTTTGTGCTCGCCATGATGGCCATTTTCCGCCTGATGGCAAGCATTCCTGTTCCGGGGGTTGATATCTCCTTGATTACTAAGTTTTTTGCCAGCGGTCAGAATAGCGCGTTCGGATTTTTGAACATGATTTTGGGCGGAGGATTGGAAAATCTTTCCTTGGTCATGTTAGGCATGGGCCCTTATATTACGGCCAGCATTATTTTCCAGCTTTTGGGCATGATTATCCCTTCCATTGAAGAAATGATGAAAGAAGGTGGGGAGGCAGGCCGCAAGACTATCAACCAGTGGAGCCGTTTGGCCACCGTGCCTTTGGCTTTGTTGCAGGGTTGGGCCATGATAAAACTTTTCCAAACCCAAGGCTTGATACCTAATTTGCCGCTTTCGGTTTTAATCAGTGCCCTGATTTCCATTGCCGCCGGCTCGGTTGTCGTTATGTTCTTAGGCGAGTTAATTTCTGAAAAGGGCATTGGCGATGGCGTATCTTTGTTGATTTTTGCCGGTATCGTTTCCCGCTTGCCTCATGGCATTTACAATCAGATAATGCTTTTTGACGCTTCGAATTTGAGCAGCATTCTGAATATGACGGTTTTTGCCCTTATCTCTATTGCCATGATCGGCTTGGTGGTTTCTATTAATGAGGCTCGCCGCAATATCACGGTTTCCTATGCCAAGCAGGTCAGGGGAAACAAAATGTTCGGCGGTGTAACTACTTATTTGCCATTATCGGTTAATCCGACCGGCGTTATCCCGGTTATCTTTGCCGTTTCGTTTATGGTTATCCCGGGAGCTATTTTCCAGCTTTTGGCGCGCATTCCTTCCATGAAAGGCTTGGAAGGCGTTTCAGAATTTTTCGCCAGAACCTTTACGTCTTTTCCGTACTGGGGGCCGATTCCCGGCGCAGTTTGGGGTGCGGGGCTCTATGATTTGATTTATTTCTTGTTGGTATTTTTCTTCACTTATTTTTATGCGGCCGTGGTTTTTAATCCCAAAGATATCGCCGACAATTTGCAAAAAACCGGCGGTTTTGTGCCCGGTATCAGGCCAGGTGAAAATACGGCTAAATACATCGACACTACGCTTAATAGGCTTTTGTTGGTGGGTGCCGCTTTCTTGGGCTTTATCGCCATCGCTCCTTCCATTGTGGGTTCTTTGACCCAAATCCAAGGTTTTGATTTCTTGGTCGGTGGTACTTCGCTACTCATCGTGGTATCCGTGGTTATGGACACCATCAAGAAGGTTAATGCCCAGTTGCAGATGAGAGATTACGAAACTATTTAAGAATTAAAAAAATCCCCGCCGGCCGGCGGGGATTTTTTGTTGACTGGAAGAATGTTCTCCTCTATATTGTGGGTGGACCATTAAAAAAAAGGGGGTTCTGATGATAGGAAAATATTTTAGCTGCGAACCATTTGTGTCCGGCCTCTTTGAGCGCGTGGAGGCCCAAGCTGCCACCGATCGCCAATCCCAAAGCAAAATTGAATCACTGGCCTTTAAGATTGGTGAGGCTTTGGAAAGGGATTTGCAAGGATTTTTTTCTCAGGTTATGCCAGTGGCCAAGGAATTGCCCGAGTTGCGCGTTGATACCTTCAAGACATTTTACGAGAGGGTAAAAGACCCAGCTAATCAGCAAGAGTCCGAAGAATTCCGGGATGCGTATCTGGCGCAGATGCAGT
>CAZQSQ010000003.1:9990-15079 GCA_964596325.1 uncultured Candidatus Saccharibacteria bacterium | reverse complement strand
GCTAATCAGCAAGAGTCCGAAGAATTCCGGGATGCGTATCTGGCGCAGATGCAGTACATTTTTGCGCCTGGCCCCAAAGCCGATACCGTCGAATTTCAAATTACCGGTGTTCATGCTTATTCGGGCAGTTGCCGCTTGATTGTGGAAGCGATTTTCCGGAGCCAGGATCTGCCGGTTTTAAGGACGAGCCTTTGGTTGGATAATGACGGGCATTGGGCGAATTTCCACTCGCTGATAAACTTGGCTTGTAACAAAATCATTCTCGACTCGGCCGCTTGCTATTCGCATATGGGCCGTTAGCCGCCTTTAGGGCGGTTTTTATTTGGCCGGGGTTTTGCCATTGGCAAAAGTGTGTTATTCTGGGTAAAGGTATGGAGAAGGAAAAATTTGTAATACTCATCGGCCCGCCGGGTTCGGGCAAAGGCACACAGGCCACTCTTTTATCTGAGCGTTTAGGCCTGTATCTTTTTGAAACTTCTAAAATTTTGGAAGATTGGTTTGCCAAATCGCGCGATGAGGATTTTGTGGAGGCTGACGGCCAGAAATTCTACGCCAAGGCCGAAAAAGAAATGCGTTCCCAGGGCATCTTGTGCAGCCCGCCTTTTGTTACTAAACTGGTGCACGACAAGATTGAGCAGCTTTTTAATGAAGGCAAAGGCGTTATTACTTCGGGTAGCCCGCGTACGCTTTATGAAGGCGAAAAGCTTGTGCCGTTTTTGGAAAAACTTTATGGCCGGGAAAATATTTGGGTTTGTGTTTTGGATCAGGACGTGGAAACCTCAATTTTCCGCAACAGCCACAGAAGGATCTGCGAACTGATGCGCCACTCCATCTTGCATTCTGAAGAATTTGAAAAGTTAGAGTATTGCCCGATTGATGGGAGTAAATTAGTTAAGCGCGTGGGCGTAGGCGATGACGCAGAGCACATCAAAGTCCGTTTTGCTCAATACAAAGAGCGCACAGAGCCTTTAGTGGGGTTTTTCCAAAAAGAAGGTTTGAAGGTTAAAATATTTTCCGGAGAAAACACGCCCGCCAAACTTTTTGATGAATTATTAGGATTTTTGTCATGATTATTTTGAAGACCAAGGAGGAAATCGAAACAATGCGCGAAGGCGGCAAGCTGCTTTCCGCTATTTTGCAGGAACTGGCTAAAATGGTTAAGCCGGGAATTTTGGATACCGAAATCGAAGAAGCTTGTGCCAAGCTTCTTTTGCAGAATGGGCTTAAAAGTAATTTCAAAGATTATGGCGGTTTTCCTAATGTGACCTGCATTTCCATTAATGATGTGGTGGTGCACGGAATCGCCAATGGCACTGTCTTAAAAGATGGCGATCTTCTGTCATTGGACTGCGGGGCGATTTATAAAGGCTATAATACCGACATGGCCATCAGCATGGTTGTGGGGCGCCCGGATTATGAAGCGCAACGCTTGTGCAAAGTTGCCAAGGAAGCTTTGAAACTGGGCATCAGAACAGCCGTGCCGGGCAATACTTTTGGCGACATCGGTTACGAAATCCAAAAGTATGTCGAAGCGCAGGGCTTCTCGGTGGTGCGCGATTTGTGCGGCCACGGGATTGGCAAAGAGCTCCACGAGGATCCGCAAATCCTCAATTATGGCAAAAGAGGGACTGGCCAAGTCATTAAAAAAGGAATGGTTTTTTGCATTGAACCGATGATTACTAATGGTGATTGGGAAATCAAAAAAGGTTCCGATGGCTTTTCTTATCGGACGGCCGATGGCTCTTTGGCTTCTCATTTCGAACACATGGTGGCCATTACGGATAATGGCCCGGAGGCTTTAACTTATTCATAAAGCATAATATAATTAAACAGACAAAAATATGCTCAAGATATGGCAAATTAAGCCAAACCCCGAGGGTAAAGACCGTTACGATGGCGTTTCGGACGCCCCTGTGCATCAAGTTTCCAGCGAATGGATAGATTTGAAATACGATGCGTTGGTAGGGCACTATATAATGGGAGGAGTAAAACTCCAAAAGCAAATTGAGAAAGACGGGCAAGTGATTTGGTGGGATGTTTTAGAATTTCCCGCAGATATTCACTTCGAATTGGGCGCGGAGAAAGTTTTGCGCATCCACTCCGGCAAGCTGATGGCCGAAGCCGCCATGGAGCGCCAAGATCGGGAAGGCGCAGATTTTCATTTTTTTACCCAAAAGAGTTTTGTGTGGAGTAATAAGAATGCCGAGAATATCCGGATTTTGGATAAAGACGGCAAAGTGCTCGATGAAGCGGCTTATGATCCTTGGCCGCCCGAGGGCGAAATTTTGCACCGCAACGACAAGAATAAATTGATTTACGTCTTCAAAGAACAAGGTTAATAAATAGTTAAAGGCCCTCGTGAAGCGGGGGCCTTTTGTGATGCCTTGGTTTTTAATCAGGGCATATTGACATCAAATGTTCCCAGGGTGATCATTTCCGTTTTGTTTCCGGCATCATCAAGCAGGGGCAAATCTTCAAGGTTTTCATCGAATGCACTGTAGACTTCCAGGTTGAAGTGCAGCAGCTTGTTGCCATTTCTGGTTCGGGTTGGTTGCCAGTAGTAGGAGGCGCTGCCAATCGAGATAGAATCATTGGTGACTGTCTGCGATTCTCCCTCGTACCAGTAGCGAACCTTGGCGAGCAAAATGTCTTCACTTTGCCAGCGTCCGAAATTCTCCACGCTGATTTCTACAAGCTGTTCTCCGGAAAGGCCGGTAAAATACTGGGCCTTAACCCTGAGAGCCTGCTTTGCCTCTTGGCCTTCCTGAAGCCTTAGGATTTCTTTTTCTTCCTTTGGCTGGGAGGCTACTTGTTCAACTGCCTTGGGAGCGGCTGTCGGGAAGGTGATTACCTTTGCAGCATTCTTGGGGCTTTCCGAAACGGATGGCACCAAGTTGGCCGACAAATCTTTTTCACCTTTTCCAGTGCAGCCAACGGCCAGAATCGCAACAACTGCCACGCAAATCAGAATGCTGATATTTTTCATTTAATCCTCCTTCTGGATTATTTGATGTATATTTTTTTGTTAATTCATAAGTTGCCTTATGATACTTATATTATAGCATATTTTAGGCAAAAAATCAATGCACGAAGTTGCTAATAAAATCAAGCCTTCCTGGGTTTTGACAGGGCCTCAATCAAAAAGCCCCAAATAACTTGGGGCTTTTTAAGCTTACTGCAATTCGGGCGGGTTAAAGTCCTTAAAGGTTTTTTTTGAGATATCGTAAATTTCGCCAACCTCCGAGAGCTTGCTCAATGGGAACAGGATATAAGTTTGGTCTCCGGCTGAGCCGGAAACATTTTGGCCGCAGCTATCGCTTAACCTCCCATTGTAATTTTTATCAATGGCCGTGGTCAGGCGGAATAATTTGCGGGGGCTCTGAGGGGCTGCAATCGAGTCATTGCCAACCGCTTTAACCGAGTTTTTGTCATATTCATCCCAGCGCGAAATGTTCACATAGTGAGATGGATTGCCGTAGCAGCGCATAATTATCGGAATGCCCCGGGAAGTAAATCTCTGAGTTTGCTCCCAATTAACAAATTGTCGGTCAGGGAATTTATCGCCCATGCTGCTCGAGCCGGTAATCGGCATGAAGACCATGCCCAGATTTGTCTGGAAATCCTTAAAAATATTATATTTGCCGCTTAAAACCCAATCAACGGAAAAAAGTCCTTTGCAGGTTAAATAACGCAAAACTTTATAAGTGGTCGGCTCATACTTTTCATAGCGTTCTTCAACGCTTAATTTGGAATCATCGATTTTTTCGTATGGTTTCCAATCGTCATTGCAGCTGTTGGTTTTGATGTCATAAAAGCAGCCGCGAATGGCCAGATTATATTCCCGCTGCCAATTAACGCGGAAGGAGTTGTCGTTGCGATACCAGTAGGCAAAAGACATGGAAAGCGCGCTATCGCCACAGCCGGCCGAGCCAACCACGGACATTCTATCCACGGCATAAAGGCGCCGGCAGGAAGTGTATTGCCCGCTGGTTTGGGAGAATTGCGGCACGTCAGTCATAGAAATAATCGATTTGGGCTCCCCGCAATTCAAGCAGGAAAAGGTATTGTTCCCGGTGCAGTCGGTGGCCACGCAAGCTTGCCATTTATAAATGTAACGGGAATATTTTTTCTTAACTTCGAGGTATTCATAAACCGGGAGGCCCTGATTTTTCATTTTTTCGGAAACATAATCTTCAAACGGATTGTTAAGGGCATAATAGAACATTCCTTTCTCGGCCGGGACAGCAACCATGTGCTCGCGTTTACGCAATCCCTGCGCGCAGGCAAACCGGGTATCAAAACTGATCGAGGGATCGTCTCCGGCCGGCTCCTCGGAGCAGATATTAAAGTAATATTTGGCTTGGGGGTTGCCCTTGCCCAGAGATTTGGCCGCTCCAGAGAAGAGAATTTTTTGCCAGCTCATGGAATAGGCTTTCAAAGTCAAAGCTTGTGGGGATTCGATATTGAATTCTTTGGTTACAGGGGAGGAATATTTTTTGTCGCCGTATTTGCCCATGTTCTCAGCAATCAGGGTGGCGAAAAATTTCTTTTTTCCGTCCAAGTGATCATTACCGATTAAAACTCCAAACAGGCTGCCCGATTTTTCGGCGCGGGAAAAGGTTACCCGGTGGGGATTTTTTTTGAAGAAAGGATCGTCTTTGGGGTTGAGCTTGGTGTTGACCTGTTCGCCTTCCAGCCACCAATAGGCCCAGATAAGGGCGCCGCTGCCGCCCTCATTGGTGGTGTTGCCATCGGAAAGCAGTTGCCCCGTAACATTGTAGGAAAAGGTTTTGCTGTCGGCCGGATAGATAATGTTTTTTATCCGGAAATCATCAGCTTCCAGTGTTGGCTTGGCAAACGATGTTTTGAAGGGGATTATCTCTCCATAGGCTATCCCCGCATTATTTGCGCCCACGGCTTGGACGCAATATTCCGTATCGGGTTTAAGCCCATTTTGGGCGCCAAAATAATAAAGCCCGTTGCGGGAGCCTGTCTTGGCTTCGAAAAATTGTTCTTTATCTTTAGCTTGGGGCTCGATACTGCAATCGGCGAGGTAAAATATATCGCTTTTGTCGGTGATATTTTCTAT
>CAZQSQ010000003.1:0-9890 GCA_964596325.1 uncultured Candidatus Saccharibacteria bacterium | reverse complement strand
TCCGTAAGTCACTTTGCCCGAATCTTTTTTCTGTTTGTAATAAAATATTTCGACAGCCTTGTCTTGGAGGGACCTTATGTCTTCAGGAGCGGGTACTTGTTTTTTATCAGTGCAGGGCCAATATTCAAACCAGGCTTTAACGGCATTGCGGTTTCCGCCCGAGCTTATGATTTCACCTTCCAGCCGGGCCTTAGTTGTCCCGATACCTTCAGCCGAAACGGTTTTGGATTGAAGTGGCAAAACCGCCTCTGAGCATTGGTAGCCGTCATAGGCTTTTTGTTCGGTGCGGCCTAAGTTTTGCGCCGCCGCCTTCCAACAATATTTTTGGTTGTATTCCACGTCCAGATCAGTGGTAAAATATTGCCCGCCCGGCTCCGTTCTTAAATCAATAGATTTTAGAATTTTTGGGTTGGGTATGGGGCCCTGCCATTGGTTGCGCAGCGCATCTTGGTATTTGGCCCAGTAAAAATAAGTATAGCCCCTGCTGACACTGACGGTTTGGTCAAAACGGAAAATCCGCCCGCCTAACCGGATTTTGTTTACCAATTCCGGACCATCTGATCTTTTCAGGTAGAAAAAGTCGGCAGACTCGTCATATGCTTCGTTTTTCACCCAGTTTTGGCAATTCTCATCGCCTAAGGTGGTAAAGCACTGGGCATTTTTTTTATCAACTGAATACCCCCAGTCCGTGTGCGCTAAGGCAAAAAAGCAGTAGGGAGTACAGGGCTGAAGGCCAGTGATTTGGGCAAAATGTTTTCCCGCTTTTGTAAACTTGGGATTGGCCGCATAAGGAATTTCTATGGTCGTGGAAACATTATCTTGGTCGTAAGCATTGTAATAATTAAACCAAGGCACGGCGCCGCTCGGGTCATCCCCGGGGTCGGTTATCTCCATGCTTAGAACCGCACTGTTTCTGGTAATTTTTTCCGCGGGCAGGGTTTTTAACTTGGTGCGGTAAAGAAAAACCGTTTTGCCGTTGATATCGCAAATACTCTTGCCGGAAAACCAACCGTTTTTATTCCAAGCCGAGGCCTGATAACAATAGTTTTGCAGCGGGGGCAAGAAATTTTTAGTGGTATAAGAATAAATACTGTTATTTAGCACCGGAGGGGGATCATCAGTGGATTTATTCGGATCAATTCTGATAACGAGGCTGTTTTCCATGCCGTCGCGGACCAATGTTTCTCTGGGGAAAAGGTCCCAAGCGATGTAAGGCTCTTGCAGGTCATTACCATTGCTGTAAAAGTTGGCCCGAAAAGTCGTATCGCCCAAACTTTGGTTTTGGGTGGTGGCCTCGGTATTAATCATGGGCAGAAGTTTGGGAATTTCATCCCTGGGGCAGATTGTGAATTCCGGGCTCGAATAGGCTAAATTTTTCCCTTTATCAAATACCCGCATTTTGCAGAAGCAGTTACGCGGCACGTCAGTGTCTTGGTAGGTACGCGAATCCTGCGGCACATTCCAAATACCGGTCATTTCTTTTTGGCTGGGCGTTTCGCCCTCGACTAATTGGGCGGGGGTGGAGCGCTGCCCGTAAGAAATGTATTCTTGTCCCGTATATCCATAGGCCGAATAGCAAATGACATCAAAAAACGGATAGTCTGCGGTTTTCCCAGAAGTTTCTTTCCAGTAAAATTCTAAATCCACTCCGCTGGGGAAAAACGTAAAATAGGGATCGTCAAAAGACGTCGAGCGGTTACCGAAAATTATTCTGGTCGCGAATTGGGCCGCTTGGGTATAGCTGGCGGCAAAAGCAATCAGGAATACGCAAAAAAGAAAGACGAAAAATTTCTTCATACTCACCTTTATTCTATCCGAAAATTGCAAAAAGGGATGTGCAAAACTCCTTATTTTATAAAGTTAAAAGGGCTCATCTTTACAAATCAAAAATTTGTGATATAATTAGGTAATTAACAAAAACATAAGGAAAGGAGGGGATAACATGAAGAGCAGAAATTTTCTCGTTTTGGCGGTATTACTGGCGACATTTTCTTCTTTTGCCAACATACCTTGCCATGCGCAATGTTTGGACTACCAGTGGGAGTCGCGCATTTATCCGGGCTGCGACAATCTGAGGATTGATATTCGCGCCTACGATCTCAAGCAGAACCAGCAAGTCACATTCTTCGCTATTCTGCTGCGCAACCCCGGTTCGCCGGAATTTAATTTCCAGCGCGACCACAGAATGGTTTGTTTGGGCACCATTAAGGCTATTGCAAATAAAACCGACGGCAAGCTTGTCCGCGCTTTGAGCGATATAATCTATGATTTGGAATATTCCTGCCGCGACCAGAATGTAACTTACGGCCTCAGCCTGATTTGCGACAAAGAAGACCTCAAGTGCATTCCATCTTTAGCCAAGCAGTATTTCCGCGTTTTGCCCGACAAGCCAAGCGGGGCAATCAGCAGCCCCAAGGATGGCGCCAGATTCTTTCTCGGTTCTCCGATTTGCGTGAAATGGGATAGGAAGCTTTTTGCTCCCGAAACCAAGTTACGTATCTCTCTGAGAAAAATCTACACGGCCGATGCTTACGATGAATTGTTCGTTCTCGAGAACGAGGCCAATGATGGTCAAAGCGAGCTCTACGTTCCGCAGGATTTAGTGGAAAATGCCACCCATAATTTATTAGACATGGTTGGCAGCGACTATTGTTGGATCTTAATCCAGCAAGAAGGTCGGGAAATCGTCAGTGACGGTTTATTCTCCATCTTTAATCCTAAAGAATCCCCGAATTTCGGTCCCAGACAGGATAAATAAACAATCTAAGCCACCCCCTAAGGGCGGCTCTTCGTTTTTTTAGGGGACAAAATAGTTTTGCCAAAGGGGAATTTTTTGTATAAAATACTGGCAAGCTATGGAACAAAGCGTATTTTTGTCCGTCATCATTCCGGCCTACAATGAAGAAAAGAGATTGCCCAAAACTTTGGAGTCGGTTTGTTCTTGGCTGGCCAGCCGCCCTTATGGCAGCGAGGTCATAGTGGTTTCGGATGGCTCCAAAGACAATACGCAAAAAGTCGCCCAAGAATTTTGCGCCCGCTATCCTTTTTTACAAGCGTTGCAATATTTGCCTAATCGCGGCAAAGGTTATGCCACGCGTTTTGGAATGCAAAAAGCCCGCGGGCGTTACCAAGTTTTTACCGATGCGGACAATTCCACCTCAATCGACCAATGGGAAAAAATGATCCCGGAGTTTGAAAAGGGATTTGAAGTGGTCATCGGTTCGCGCGACATCAAAGGCGCAATTTTAGATCCGCCCCAACCACCTTGGCGGCGTTTTATCGGCAATGGTTTTAATTTGGGCATTCAGATTTTGCTCGGGCTTTGGGGTATCTGGGATACGCAGTGCGGCTTCAAGGGTTTTACCCAAAAAGCTTCGCAGGCGATTTTTCCAAAAGCCCGGATTGACCGTTTTGCTTTTGATCCGGAAATTTTATTATTGGCGCGCAAAAATAAATTCAAAATAAAAGAGATTCCTGTGCATTGGATAAATGATGCGGACAGCCGCGTCAAAGGGAGAACGGTTTTGGAAATGCTCAAAGACGCTTTTCGCATTAAAATTAACGACTTAACCGGGAAATATGAAAGCCAAAATTGAAAAACCGCAAATCATCAGTTCGGAATTGCGCCGCGACTTGATAAGCAAGGATTCGGTGGTGATTTCTAGAACCCGCAACCGCCAGCCGCAAGATTATCGGCACAAGGGCAAGCCGTTTTTTACCCCCAAATCCAAATGCCCCTTTGAAAATCTGGAGAAATCCGGTCAGCGGCCGCCGCTTTTGGCGATTCATAACGGGCAGCGCTTGCCGCTTAACGGGGTTTTTCCGGTCCAATGGAGCACGGTAATCATTTCCAATAAATTCCCGATTTTATCTCCGGTTGAAAAAATAGAAATAAAAACCCAAGGCCAGTTTTATGAAACGATTACCGCCTCGGGGTTTTGTGAGTTGGTTATCAGTAAAGACCATAAGCCGCGGTTCCATCAGCTTGAGATCGGGCAAATAAAAGAGATGATAGACGCCTACCAATGGCGCTATCTGGAACTGATGGATAAAAAATTCGTCAGTTATATCTCCATTTTTCATAATTGCGGCAAGGAAGCGGCGGCTTCGCAGAGCCACAACCACAGCCAGATAATCACTTCGCCTTTAGTGGATAAGGATTTGGCGCGAGCTTTAGCCAACGCCCGCGAATACGAGCAACGGCACAATGCCTGCCCTTATTGCGATATGCAGGTTTTTGACAAGCAGGAGGGTAGCCGGCTGATTTTTGAAAATGAACATTTTATGGTGGTGGCGCCTTTTGCCTCGAAAAGCGAATTTGAGATGATTATCACCCCCAAAAGACATTCGCCCAATTTTGAAGAGATAACCGAAGAAGAAAAATCCTCCTTAGCCCAAGCCTTCAAAAAGACTTTGATGGCTTTAGAAAAAGCCCTCAATGGCCCGGATTATAATTTTTATTTGCACACTTCGCCTTGCGATAATGCAAAATCTTATCCATACTATCATTGGCATTTCACTATCTTGCCCGTGGTAAAAAAGATCGGGGGATTTGAATTGTCCACCAGGCTTGATGTTAATACTATCGAGCCGGAGATTGCCGCCCAATTTATCAAAAAATACTTAAAATGAAAAAAATCGTTATCGCGAATTGGAAGTGCTTCCCGGAAACCAAACAGGAGGCCCAAACCATTCTTAAACAGCTCAACCCCTCCTGCAAAGGGCTGAAAAATACTTCCGTAACTGTCTGCCTGCCTTTTCCGTTTCTGCAATTAGCCTGCAATTTCAAACAGCCCAATATCTCCTTTGGCGCCCAAAATTGTTTTTGGCTGCCTTTTGGCGCTTATACCGGTGAGGTTTCCGCTTCACAGCTGGCCACCACGGGCGTGCAATATGTAATCTTGGGCCATTCGGAAAGGCGGCAACATTTTAATGAGCCCAACGATATTATCAACAAAAAAATCAAACTCTGTTTGGAAAATAAAATGAAGGCTGTGCTTTGCGTGGGCGAATCTTTCGAGGACAGGCAGCTCAAGCGGGAGAATGCCATTATCCGCGGCCAAATCTTGCAAGGGCTGAAAGATTTTGGGCCCAAAGAAATGGTGAATTTATGCATTGCCTATGAGCCGGTTTGGGCTATTGGCAGCGGCAAGCCCTGCTCAAGCGAAGACGCCAAAAACATGGCCACTTATATCAAAGGCCTGATGTATGAAGTTTTTGGCGCCAAAGAGTTTCCGGTTATTTATGGCGGCTCGGTTAATTCGGGCAATGCCAAGGATTATGTTACCAACGGCAACATGGACGGCCTTTTGGTTGGGCGTGCTTCCTTGGATTGGCAGGAGTTTGTCAATATTATTTTATCAATCGAAAAGAATAAGGCATGACATCAAAGGAGCTTCGGCAAAAATTTATTGATTTTTTCGTAAAGAATGGGCACAAGCAAGTGCCTTCCAGTTCGCTGCTGCCCGGCGACACTTCGGTTTTATTTACTACGGCGGGCATGCAACAGTTTGTGGATTATTTGGCCGGATACAAAGACCCCCTGGACAAGTTCGGCTCGCGCCATTTATGTTCGGTGCAAAAGTGTTTTCGCACTAATGATATCGAAGAGATAGGCGATGATACCCATCACACGTTTTTTGAAATGTTGGGTAACTGGAGCATTGGCACGGACGAAAACGGGCAATACTTCAAGGAGGGCGCCATCAAATATGCTTTGGAATTTTTGCAGAGCTTGGGTTTTGAAAAAGACAAAATGTGGGCCACGATTTATCAGGGAGACAGCGTCATCGCCAAAGATGACGAGGCCAGGGATATTTGGATTAAAAACGGCATACCAGAGGAACGCATTTTGCCCTGCGGGAGCGATAATTTTTGGGGCCCAACAGCTATAACCGGACCCTGCGGCCCTTGTTCGGAAATCCATTATGACCGCGGCGCGGAGTTTGGCTGCTCTTCGGCTGACTGCAAGCCAAACTGCCCTAATTGCAAACGTTTTGTGGAGATTTGGAATTTGGTCTTCATGCAGTATTTCAAAAATGAAAAAGGCGAATTTGAAAAATTACCGCAAACCAATGTGGATACGGGTTCAGGCTTGGAAAGAGTGCTGACCATCCTCAATGGCACTCCTTCGGCTTTTGAAAGTGATTTATTTTTGCCCTTAATCGAGGAATTGGAAAAAATTTCTGAAAAAAAATATAGCGAGGCGCAATTTGCCTATCGGGTTATCGTTGATCATTTGCGCGGGGCTTGTTTTTTGGTGGCCGACGGTTTTAAGCCGGATAAAATCGGGCAGGGTTATGTTTTGCGCCGGCTCATCAGGCGCGCTATCAGGCAGGCGAGAATTATTGGTGCGCAAGAAATTTTTGTGCCGCTTCTAGCGCAAAAAATAGTGGCCCAATACGGGGAAATTTATCCCGAGCTTACCCACGCCCAAAGCGGGATAATAAAAATTTTAACAGAGGAACAAGAAAAATTCGGCAAGGCCTTGGAAAACGGATTGAAAATTTTGGATAAAAAATATCCTAAAACGGAAAAGGGCGGAAGTATCAGCGGCATTGATGCATTTGATTTATATCAGAGCTATGGTTTTCCTTTTGAGCTGATTGTTGAGGAAGCCAAGAGCCGTGGGCTTGCTGTCGATAAACTCGGCTTTGAGGAGGAATTAAAAAAGCACCAAGAAATTTCCCGCGCGGGCGCGGCCAAGCTTTTTGGCGGCCATGGGGCCAATGAAGTGCAAGACGAGCAGTCCAAAGAAAAGATTACCAAGCTCCATACGGCCACGCATCTCTTGCAAGCGGCTTTGCGCCAAGTATTGGGGGAGGGCGTCAAACAAATGGGGTCAAATATCGATGCTACAAGGTTGCGCTTTGATTTTTTCTTTGAGCGCAAAATGTCCCCTGAGGAAATTAAGCAGGTGCAGGACATTGTCAATGAGCAAATCCAAAAAAATCTTATTGTCACCAAGGAGGAAATGGACTATATGAGGGCCATGGAATCAGGCGCTTTGGCCTTTTTTAAGGAAAAATATCCCGATAAGGTCAATGTTTATTCGATAGGGGACTTTTCCAAAGAGCTTTGTGGTGGCCCGCATGTGGACTGCACCGGCAAGCTTGGAAAATTCAAAATTATCAAAGAGGAATCAGTGGCCGCGGGGGTCAGAAGGATTAAGGCCACGCTGGAATGAGGACAGGGGACACTAAAAGCGGTTAATTTGACAAAAATTAATAATATTTTGTAATCAAAACACCCCTTGACAGGGGGCTTGATTTGTGTGGGCAATCGTGCATATAATGCGCAAAAGTAGACAATTTAACCCCCGGCCAAAAGTCGGCGGAGTTTGCACAAAATAATAAAAAAAATATGAAAACCACAAAATTATTTTTGGTTTTTATCCTCGGTTTTGCCCTCGTAGCAGGTATGGCAATTCCTAATGGATATGCAAGCGCGCTCACAACCCAAGAGAAGTTAAATCTCGTGGACCGCTTGAATGCTTTAAGCTCTACCCAGCTTAAAAGCGTAATTAATTCCCTGAATGGCGGGCCAGCCCCCATTGATTCCAAATCAATGCAATTGGCCATTGAGCTTTCCATGCTCTCGCAAAGCGAATTGACCGAAGTGGTCAAGCTTATCGGGACTTATGGTAGCGGCTCAACTTATTCGGGATCCGATTATGATTCATATTATGATTCATATGGCGATAGTTATTATGGTGATTCCTCGATGAGTGTCAGTCTCTCTTCGAATTACTACAATCAGACTGTTGATTCTTCCTCTCAAAAAGAAATCGGCACCATCAATGCCTATGCTTATGGTTCCGCCCTTAATATCAACAGGATAGTTTTGAAATTCAACAAAGATATTTCCAGCGACCTTTCCAATGTCGCCCTTTTTGTAAATGGAAACCAAGTGGCTGTTAAGCAATCATATTCGGTAACCGAGTACGGCAGTAATGATTGGCGGCTCTCTTTTGACGGTTTATCCATTGCGATTTCCAAGAACGGTTCCAAATCAATTACGGTCAAGGCGCAGGCCAAGGAGCTTTCCAGCTACAGCACCGGCAAAACCTTCCAATTCCAAATCCCCAATAGCGGTGTGCGCGCCAGCGAATCGTATTATTCATCCAATTATGTTTATGGCGGCTCCACTTCTTGGCTGACTTTTTACACTGCTTCCAGCTACGGCAGCGGCAATGGCGGCTATCCTTCTTACGGATATTTCAGCGTGGATAAAAACACCAATGGCGGCACCAATTATATCGGCTCCAATGATGAGGAAGAAGTGGCTTGCTATAAGATTACCGCCCCGGCCCAAAATTTGAGGGTTAATCGGGTTGATTTCATGTTCAATAACGATTACGCCAACGAAATCAAATGGCTCGCCTTAATTGATAAGAGCGATAATACCATTTTGGATTCTGGCACCTTCGGGGAAAGGACTTATGTAAGCTATGGCCAGTATCAATATCGTTTCTCCGGCTTTTCTCTTAATATTCCCGCTTACCAGACTAAGGAGGTTTGTTTGAAAATCCGCACCGGCGCCATCTCTTATGACAAATATGTCACTTACTCCATGCCTTCTCAGGGCGTTTTGGCAGTCGATGATTATGCGCAGACCAGATACGCGGCCGATACTACGGCCAACTACCTGACCATCTCTTCGGGCTACGGCAATAATGACAATGGCAGCAGCAATTACAGCAATGGCGAAGCCAAAATCGTTGTAACCAATTCCACGATTAAGCGCACCTACGGCAGTTCTTATTCGGGATATTATGGTGAGGGCTCAATGACCGTGGCTGTTACAGCCGGCCGTTATGATGTGACCATTGCGCGCAATGACGGCAGCAGCAAGGGCTTTGTGGTCAGCTTGCTTTCCGAGAATGGTTCGCAAGCCGCTTCCAATTCCACTTACCAGTGGCTCGGCCCGACCCAGACCGCGGATTATTACGATCATCACATTTCTGCTTACCAGACAAAATATTTCACGATTAATTTTAAGATCTACCCGAATTTCAGCGGTAATTATTATGCCAAATTAAACGGCCTCTATTATACCGAGAATTATGCCACACGTTACAGCTCGGCATATTTCAAGACCGAGAGTGTTTCTTTGGGCGAGGGCAGCAGCACTTACCCGCCTTCCAACAATAACGACGCCAGCATCAATGCTTATTTCCACAGCGCCACGGCTGACGGCAGTGTTTACACTGATGCCAATGGTTATTCCTGCTACAGTAATTGCAGCTCAGGTTGCTTGCCCGGAAATTATAATTTGAAAGTTTCCGTTTCGGCTGTGGGCGGCGATGCCTTTTTCTGCGCTGATGAGCGCTGCGTGACTCCTTCTTTTGTCGGCGAGATTACCAGCCAATACGGCAGCACTCTTCCTTCATTTACGACCAAGATTGAAAGCAGCAATGCCGAAGAAACGACAGTTTATGAATCCCAGCTTAATGGCTACCAATATTTTTGGCAGGGTTATCCTTTGAAGTTTTACGTTGTCAGGCAAGGCACCAACCGCACTTTCAACATCAAGCTTAGCCGGGTGCAAATCGGAAACAATCAGAGCGGTTATTATTTGGCGAGAATCAAGGGTATTAATTGGTATTCCAGCGGCTTTGGATCTTTGAAACAATACAGCGGCAATTTGAGCACCTTCAAGACCGAAACCACGCTTTTGAGCACTTGCAATAGTGGCGGCTCTAGCTATGGCTACTGCGGCGACGGCATCTGCAACAATGGGGAGACCTCCAATTCTTGCTATACGGATTGCGGATACAGTTCCGGCTATTGCGGAGACGGTATTTGCAACAACGGAGAAAATTATTACACCTGCTACCACGATTGCTCCGGCTCTAGCTATGGCTACTGCGGCGACGGCATCTGTAATAA
>CAZQSQ010000002.1:0-92968 GCA_964596325.1 uncultured Candidatus Saccharibacteria bacterium | reverse complement strand
GTACTTTGGATTTGGAAGTTTTTAGCCCCGCCAAATGGGACTCTATCGCTTTCAACATCACCAACGCTAAGCCTGGTGACACCAATTCCGCTTCTCCTCTCAATATTGAGATGAAGAATGTCGGTTCAATCGATGGTACTAAGCTTACAGTCAAGCTTGAAAATATCGCTAATGACGGTGGCGAATTAACCGCTCCGGAAAAGCTCGTAGATTCTTCGAATAATGGCGACCTTTGCAAAAATGTCACCTTATCTCTCTACGATGAAACCGATTTGGTTAATCCGATTGTTTCCAAACCTCTCACTGATGGTGCTTGGAATACCGGTGTTTCAATCACTGGTGGAATTAGCCATAACGCTACTAGGAATTTCAAGGCTATTTACACTGTTGATTCAAATGCTGCCAATGAGATTCAAGGTGATATTTGCACCTTTGATATCAGCGCCACGTTGGAACAGTAATAATAAAATAAAATAATAAAAAATGAACAAGAAGATTTTAGTTTCATCTTTAGTCATCGGAGTTGTGGCCTTGGCCGCTATTGGCGGAACCATTGCCTACTTCTCTGATAAGGAAGTCTCCACTGGCAACGTCATGGTTGCTGGAACCATTGATTTGAAAGTTGATCACAAATATCAAACCTATAATGGAATTGATTGCAAGACCTGCTCTTTGAAGTTGGTTTCCGATACTTCCAACATGGTTGTGGCCATGAATGACACTCCTGTTACCGCTTTTGCCGCTCAAGCTGTTCCTACTCCATATAACTCTAGGTGGACTGCTCAAAATGACGCCTCTATAGTAGGCACTGGCGCTACCTGGATTTGGGCTACTGGCACTACTACCGAAGCGGATGCTCACAACAATGTGACCTACACCTTTGAAAAGCATTTCACTTGGGATGGTCCGTTTACTGGTGCTACTGTGACTTTCGCCGTTGGCTCTGATAATAATGTTGAAGTTTTGGTTAATGGTCATTCCGTTTACACTCATACCGATCCTTCAGCCGAAGGAAAGTATGCCTACCAAAAACCAGTATCAGTTACCATCGATGCAAGCTATATCAATGGTGGCTGGGTTGATAATGTTTTGACTTTCAAGGTTAAAAATATTGCCCAGGAAGGCTCTGCTTCTGGAAACCCAGGCGGATTGCTCTATGCCTTCAAAGTTAACGGCAATTGCGACCCTTCTTTGACCTTGGGTAAGAATTGCACTTTGTTCCAAGAAAAGAATTTGACTCCTGACGATAAGTTCTGGAAATTTGATGATATTAAGCCTGGCGATTGGGGAACTAACTTGATTTCTTTGCACCCAACCACCAATGATTCCAAGATCTGCTCTTACATCTTTAATATCAACAAGACTACCGACACTGTTGCCAACTTGGCCAATGGTATCAATGTATTCGTTTGGAGGGATTTGAATGGTAATGGAAAATTCGACGATGGTACTTCCACGATGATTTACAATGGATCGGCCTCTGGCTTGTCTGGTGTAAACTACAACGATACTATCGCTGGTAATTCCACTGCTTACATGGGAATTGCTTGGTGCGCCGGTACTCCAGAAGGAGCCGCTGCCGTTGCTGCCGATCCTTACAGCAAGACTGCTTGCAGCCCAGTTTCTATGGGTAATGAATACCAAGGCGCCGGATTTAATGCTGACTTTGGATTCTATGCAGTCCAGGCCAGACATAATGATGGTTTCACTTGCCCATCAGTTGGCGAAGCATTCCCTAAATAATATCTTTAGGCCTTTCACTTCACCCCATCTTTGGGGTGAAGGATAAAGGCCTGAATAAAGGTAAAAATAATAATAAATAAAAAAATAATATGAATAAGAAGCTTATACTTTCCATTGCCGCCGTGGCCATTGTCGCCATTGTTGCAATTGGAGGCACTATTGCCTATTTCTCTGACAAGGAGATTTCTTTGGGCAATCAATTTACTGCTGGCTCCATTGACCTTAAGGTCGGAGATAGCAAGATCGTTGTTAATGGTCCTTCTAGTGCCACATCAGAGTGGGATCCGAGGGATTTGACCACCGAAGACAAGTTTTTCAATTTGTCAGATCTTAAACCTGGCGATAATGGCCATGACACTATCAGAATTAAAGTCGGTTCTAACCCGGCTTGGGTTTGCGGAGAAATCAGCGGAGTCAAATCTACTGAAGAGACTCTGACTAATCCAGAATCAAAACTTACTCCTACTGATACGATGGAGAAAGGAGAAATCGATGAACAACTTTACATCAAATTCTTCAAAGATGCTGATTGTGATGGCATTCAAGAAGATGGTGATGTCAATTTGAAGGACTGGACTTTGTTTACCAATGTTGGAAAGTTCGCTATTGCCGATAGCATTACTGGTTCTGTTTTTCAACCTGGCATTGAGACTTGCGTGACTAAGATTTGGTGCTTTGGTACGCCCAGCGCTAATGGTTGTGATGGTTCCTCTGTGGATAACAGATCACAAACCGATAAACTTGTGGCTGATATTTCCTTGGAAGCTATCCAACAGAGACACAATGATAATTTTGTCTGTAATCCAGTTGTTTGCTCCGAAGGAATGACTAGCTGCAATAATCAATGCACTAATTTGCAAACTGATCCGACAAATTGTGGCTCATGCGGGCATAATTGTAATATTGGCCCTACCGGTCAGCCAATTACTGACTCGACCTGCAGCGCTGGCCAATGTGTTGGTTTTGGAAGTCCAGAATAAAGATTTAAATCTTTTTACTTTGCCCGATTCTGTCGGGCAAAGAATAAAGGATTAAATTAGTAATCCTTAAATCCCATGGATTGGATGAAAATCACATCAAAAATATTTTCGATAGTTTTAATAGCCACAGCTTTACTGTTGGTGGTTTCGGTTCTACCGATTCCGGGTGGCATTAAATCTTATGTTGTCTTGTCTGGTTCTATGGAGCCGGCTATCAGGACAGGCAGTGTGGTTTTCATAATTCCACAAAAGCAATACAAAATAGGCGACATCGTAACCTTTGGCCAAGCGACGAAAACTCAAGCCCCCACGACCCATAGGATTGTGGACACAAAATTTATTAATGGAGCCCAGGCTTTTATCACCAAAGGCGATGCCAATAATTCCAATGACCAGCGCGATGTGCCGGTCACGGAAATCCAAGGTTTGGTGTTTCTGGCCATTCCTTTGATGGGCTATGTGGTTAATTTCGCTCGCAATCCGATTGTATTTGTTTCTATCATTGCCCTTTGCGCCATTTTGATAATTGTCGACCAAGCCAAGTCCATCATGGCAGAAATGAAAAAGGAAAAAACGGAAAAAACTTCAACCAAGGAGGAGCAAAAATGATAATTGAAAAGCCAAACAGCCATATGAATACCAGTATCAAAAAAGTAATATCTTCAGCCCTGTTTGCCGGCATTTTAATAATGCAATTCCCGGCCGGTTTTGCTTTGGCTTTTTATAATGATATTGAAATCAGCTTTAATAATAATTTAGATGCCGGCATAGTCGATATTATGCCCGAAAGCGCAGCAGATTTTTCTCCGATGGTCAGCCCCAGCAGCTCCGCCGTGCGCTATATTACTCTTTCAGATGTCAGCTCAACCGTGCCTTTCCAATATAAGGTGGTAGCCGAAAATTTTAACGGCACTCTTTGCCAAAATTTGAATGTGGTTGCTTCGCTTAATGGCACGCCGATGTATACCGGTTTGCTTTCTAATTTTGTCGCCCAAGCCCCATACGAGGAGCCGGCTGACTGGACCTTCACCGCCAATCTTAATTCCTCCGATGCAGCTCTCCAGGCCCAAGTTTGCCAATTTGATATTGTTTATAAGGCTTGGCAATTAGGTTTCCCGGAATATCGCGGCTTTCGCGACATCGAGCGCGTGCCCTCTATTATTAGGGCCGATATTTGGAACGGCAACAAGCCTAATAAATGTGCCCAATATAATGGAGAGCCCGGGCATTTGAGCGTTTTAGTCAGTATTGGTTTTATGCAGCCAAATTGCCGAGAAGAAAGCATTGTTTATGATGTGAATTGCCAAAGCGGGGAGCAGATAGATTGTTCTTCCATCAATGTTCGGTATGCCAATAGCGCCCCGACCAATTATTTCCACCAAATTACTCCGAGCACTTCGCAATACACCACCATGTTCGGTTCAGCGGATGAGAATTTTGCCGGTATGAGCGGCGTGGTTTGGTATAGGCAGCCGGCCACTTCTTCGAGTAAATTCTCCTTGGTTTTAATGCACCCGACCATGAATTATTTGTATGCCTATGGCGGGGATATTCTTTTTGAGGATTGTGACGGCGCAGCGCAGAAATTAAGGCTCAACTTCGAATATATAGATGATTGTGAATCGTGGAGTGGCGTGACCACTATGCCGCAAAAGGCTAAAGTCATCCCGCCCAATACGGTTGTTCTTAACGAATTATTGCCCAATCCGGCCGGTTATGATGTGACGACTTTTGGTTTATCCGGTGAATGGGTTGAAATTTATAATAACTCTCCGACCAGCTCTTATAATTTGAATGGATTTTATTTGCGCAATCAAATGGGCTTCCCGTACATGATTTCTAATGCTTCAACCATGAGCAGCTCAACGGTTATTGGCCCTAATGGCTACTTGGTGGTTTATGTCCCGGGAGGTTTTATGAGCAATTGGGGAGATACCGTTACTTTGCATAATCGCGATTGGAGTATTATTGACTCGCACAGTTTCGGCACGCCCACTTGTGACAATACCGGCGTTATTCCGCCAACTAATGACGATGAGCCGTATGGTAACTGCACCAGCACTTGGGCTTTGGCTGATAAGTCGATTGCCCGTTATCCCGATGGGGCAGCCACTTGGGTTGATCCCAGACCTACGCCCGGAGCTCCCAACCAGTTAACTTTGGCCGAGTTAGAAATTTTGGCCGCCCAAAATCCGGCGACTACCACTCCCGAGGTTATAAGCACTACTACGCCGGCTCAAGATACCACCACTACGACTACAACTACTATTCCGTTTGTTCAGATTGCCACGACCAGCAACGCAACGGCTAGCACTTCCGATACTCTTACCCAAAGCAGCAGTGGAGGTGGCGGCAGCCCAAGTATTATCCCGCCGGTGGAAACAATTATCGGAGGCTTAAATGATATGCTGCTCATTAACCCGCCTGCGGCTGCCACTTCGGTAGCACCAACTGGCACAATTATTGTTGATGATGGTTTAATTGTTAATCCGCAACCCGAAATCACGCCCAGCACGACTGTCATTATTTTGGACAGCAGCAGTACCTTGCCCAGTCTGCCGGTTTTGCCAATAACCCCGATTGTCCCGGCAGCTCAGGATGTGCAAACGCCTCCTGCCCAAGAGCCTAATACTGAATTGGTCGCTCCCAGCGAGACTAATTTGCCTGATCCTAATCCTAGTCCCTCAACGCCTACGCCTGATGAGCCGGTCATTACCCCGGTTGTTGAAACTACACCAATTTTAACCGTCGCCCAAACAGTATCTGTTGAGGTAAGTGCGAGCGGGCAAACCGTTACTGATATCAAGTAATAATTTTTATCAAATAATTCAATTTTATGTCCCTGCAAGACACAAAAAATAAAATAAGAGCCTTATTTGCCAAGATTAAGCTGAAGGCAGCCATCAAGAAGCTTTCCGCGGCCTTGATGATTGTTTCCATCGCTTTAGCCAATACGCCGATGAGCTACACTGTGGCGAAATTGGTTGACACCGAGGTTTCCGGAGGCAATATTTTTTCGGCCGGCACTTTGGACCAATCTTTGAGCCCAGGAGCGGATTTTTCTCCTGCGGTTTTGCCGGGCAGCGTGGTGGCCACCAAGGATATGGCTATTGCCAATAATGGGAGCCTTGGTTTTCGCTATACGATTTTTGCCACCAACACCATTGGCGCACTCTGCGACAGTTTGAACTTGCAGGCGACCCTAGATGGCGTATCGGTTTATAATGGCCCGCTCAAGTCATTTTCTTACGAAGTGGCCGATTATTCCTCTACTACTGATAACTGGCATTTTGAGGCCTCATTGCCTAGCGGCGCGGCTTATACTTTGCAAAATCAAACTTGCAATCTTGATTTTAATGTCTTAGCCAAGCAAAAAGATTTGGCTTCCGGAGTGGGTTTTTCTGATTTGGAAACAATGCCCAACGCGATTTTAGCCGGCACTTGGAAGATTGAAGGAATTTGGGTGCAGACCACCGTGGCGGATTTTAACGCCGGCGCCTCCACATATTTTAATGACGTTAAAGAGATTTTAGTTACTCCGGCTATTGATGGTACTGGTGATGCGCAGATTGCTACCGGTGGAATTATTCCGCCACAAGTAGCTGGATTTTCAGGTAGTAGTGATGGAAATCATATGCCCGCATTAGCGATCGATGGAAGCTATGCCAAAGATAGCTATTGGCACTCGGTACAAGCTAACGATGGTGATTATTTTTGGGTTGATCTTGGTCAATTGTATCCAGTCAGTAAGATTAAGATTACTTTTGCTAAAAATTCGCCCAAAAGTTACAAGATTGTAGTTAATTCGGTGTATAGCTCAACGACGGGGAGTATTGTTGCGAGCGATACAAATAATACAAAGGATGTTATAGAAACTTCGTTTACTGAACAAAATATTCGTTACGCGTTTATTTTGATGCCCAAAATGAATGGGAATCCTGCAATTTATGAATTTGAAGTATTAAAACGCGAGTTACCCCCGTTTGATGGCACAGCTACGCTAACATCCCAGAGCTACAACAGCGATAGAATCACTCGTTGGACCTCACTTGATTGGGATGAGACTACACCCACAGGCACTGATATCGCTTTTGCAGTGCAAACTTCCAATGATGGCGCCACTTGGAGCGCTTGGCAATTAAAAAGCAATTCCAGTCCGATCGATTTGAGCACCTTGCCATTGTCGCGCTATATTCGTTGGCAATCAGAACTGACCACCAATACTTTGACTCCGCCAATCACTACCCCGATTTTGCACGAGGCGCGCGTCTTCTATGAGCAGGAGGATGCCCAAAAATTGGTAAAAATGAATGAGCTTTTACCCAATCCCGAGGGCGTTCTTGGCAGTGTGGATTTTGGCCAAGATGGTGATTTGATGTCCAAGGGCGAGTGGATTGAGCTTTATAATAATTCGGCTTACAATATCGATTTGGCGGGATTCTACTTCCAAAACGCTTCGGGGACTAAAAAATACATTTCCTCTGCCAATATCCTTACTGGTAATACGGTTATTAATTCGCAGGATTGGCTGGTTGTTTATATGAATGGCGAGTTTATGAATAACGGCGGAGATACCATTGGCTTTTACGATTTATGGGGCAACCAAATCGACGGCTATTCTTATGATTTAAGTAATGCCTGTAATTTATTGCCCACGCCGGACGCAACCAATTCAACTGCAATCTCTGGTGACTGCACTACCGTGCCCGCCAATAAATCTTTTGCCAGGATTCCTGATGGCACTGGCGCTTGGGTGGATCCGATTCCGACTCCGGGGACTGCCAATGTTTTGGAAGTCCTGCCCGTGGACGAATTTGTCGATAAATTAAATGATTTATTAGTTACTCCTACTAGCAGCGAAGCTACGACTACCCAAGAGATTGCTGAATTGCCAATGGAAAGCACTGGTGGCGGTGCTCCAACTCCTGAGGCCATTGATACTTTGTTAATCCAACCGGATTTGGGAGCAGCTACCAGCAGCGAGGAAATCGCCACTACAACTTTGCCTACATCAACAGAGGCGATAAATGCACCGGAATCAGCGACTAGTACGCCAGAAATTATTCCGGAGACAGCTCCTGCTGCTACTACTACCACTCCCAGTGTTGAAGATACGCAAGCGGCTACTACTACTCCCGAAGCCATAATCGAGCCGGCTGCTTCGGTTCCTGCTCCGGCCCCAGTGGTTGCGGAAGTTTCAACGCCCCTTGAACCCCAGCCCGCGATAGAGCAAATCCAAACAGAGGAAGTTTTGCAAGAGGCTCCGGCCAATCCCGACCCGCAACCCTCTACTGATCCAGCGCCCGAAGCGCTGCCTAGCGCTACCCAGACCCCAACTCCCAGCGAGCCAGCCCCGGAAGCGACGCCAAGCCAAACCACTATTTAACCAATCAATTAAACAAACAAAAGTATGAAATACGCAAAATTAATTACAACGATAGCGCTGACGCTCTGCTTCGCGATTGGGACAGTGGCTCAGGCCGCTTCCAATATCACGGTGCAGTTTGAAAATACACCGTTATTCAACGAAGCCAATGTTTTGCCCGGTGATGGCGTTACAAGATTTATTAAAGTAACCAATAATACTACGGCCCCCAATAAGGTCGCAGTTTATGCGGAGAATTTTCCCAATCCCACGCCCAGTGATGATTTGGCGCGGGCTTTGGATATGAAAATATCCAAGGGTGGGGTAGACCTCTGGGGAGGCAATTCATCTTCGGGTGCCAAAACTCTTTTTGACTTTTATCAAGCCGGGGAAATTTTCCTTTCCGATATCAATGCCGGCCAAATGCAGCAGTATGATTTCACCTTGAGCATTTCTACCGATAAAGGTGATTTGCCGGTTTCGCCAACTACTTGGCAGCAAAAGAGGACTAATTTCGATATCGTCATCGGTTTTCTTGGCCAATATAATCCGCCTTGCGAGGGGCCGAATTGCCCCTGCGTTGGCCCAGTTTGCCATTCTGACCCGCCTTGCACCGGCCCCAACTGTGGAGGCGGTGGTGGCGGCGGCGGTGGAGGTGGCGGCTCGGGCTGCGAAATTTGGATTATTGAAAACCCGGTCACTTCCGTGAAGGCTCAGAATATCCAAACCAAATCTGCCGATATTATTTGGGCGACTAATTGCAAAGGCGACAGCCAAGTTATGTATTCCCCTGAGACTGGCAATCATACTTTTGATACGACCAAATCGCACTATGGCTACACCAATGAAAGTTTAAAAAAGACAGAATATGTTTTTGACCACTCTATCGGTTTAGTTAATCTGACTTCTTGTACCAAATATTATTTCCGCGTGGTTTCAGGAAACCCAAAGATTGCCGTGAGCCGCGAATACGCCTTTACCACCCCCGGTTGCGTGGAGGGCACTTCTACCATTGAAACCCATGATTACAGGAATTACGGCGAACCGGATCTCATTAAGGAATCCGTGCCCGCTGGCATAGTGGCCGGTAGCTCGACTTGCGCCTGTTCGGATAAGGAATGCGACTGCAAGGAAGAAGAGCCGGTTAAGAGTTTGCTTTCGGCCTTTGGCATCAATGCCACGGCCTGTGGCACCTATGATGATATTCCTTGGATTTTGGCCGTCTTGATGCTCTGCCTGTGCCTTTACGAAAAGAACCGCAAGGACATGCTGCGCAAGAAAATCAAGCAGATTGGTTATGTTTTAACCGAGAATGACAGGAAATTTGACGGAAAATTATTCTTCCAGTCACTTATTTTCCCGATTATCATCCTTATCATCTTGCTTCTCTTACAATGGATCTGCCCTGACATTATCATGCTTTGGTGGTTCTGGGTGATTATGATTACTTTGCTCTGCGTGTGGACTTATTGGCACTATCAGCGCAAGAAATTGCAAAAGATTCATAAGGGTTTGCAGGAAATCAAAAGCACAACCTACCAAGCGTAAATCAAAACACAAAACCCCGCCTGTCACAACTTGCGGGGTTTTTTCGTTGAATTATAATGAAGCTGACAATTAAATAATAAATAATATGAAAAAGCAATTTTTATTAATTGCTGCGATTTGCGCAGCCATGATAGTGGGTGGCAATGTTTTGGCCGGCCCACCAAGCTTTAGTTTGTCTTTCAATAATGGTTATGGCGGCAGTGGTTGGTCTTCTACTGATCTGACGGGAACATTTACTTGCTCCCCGATAGATCCTTCGACTTCCTGCACGATAAATTATTGCACCGACATAACCAATACCTGCACGCCTGCTCCGGGCGGGGCTTCACCGCAAGTTGTTAATTTTACGACCGAGGGCACAACTTATTTGCGCTATTGCGCTTTGGATAATAACGGTTCTTCTACCTGCGCCTCGGGTGTGATTCCTAATGCGGTTATCAATATTGATAAAAATGTGCCCACGGGCGTTTTGCTTTCCACTCCGGCCGCGGGTGCGACCCTAAGTGGCGTTGTCAATTTGACCGCCACTGGAACCGATACTGGTTCGGGAATTGCTAAATTCGAATTTTACTCCACTGGCGGCGGGAGCAATGTTAAAATCGGCGAAGGCAATCCAACTTCTTTGTGGAATACGGCAAGTGTTGGCAATGGCCCTTATATGATTTTTGCCCGCGCTATCGATAATTCCGGCAAAACCGCTGATAGCGCCCCAATAAGCGTCACAGTTTCTAACATCTCTCCTTTGACTATCACTGAAAGCCAAGCTATTCCGGCTTTGACCAATTCGATGACTTATGCCTATGCCTTTACGGCCAATGCCACCGGAACATTTACCGTTGGCGGGATCGATTGCGTGGCTTTGAGCGGTTCATTTTTATCAGGCGCCAATAACGTGACCATCACTCTGGCCAGCAATACAGCCCAAGGGGCCAAAACTTGCACAATCTCTTTTGCAAGCGCTAACGGCTCAACAACCAAAACCGACAGCTTTACTTTTGATTCGGTTGCGCCCTCCGAGGTGACTTTAAGCAATAAGCCGGCTAATCCAACTGAGTCCACTTCGCTCAATATCACGGTTGGCGGGGCAGATGTGACTTATTACAAATACTATATTGATAACGGTGGCTATAGTGCCGATTTGCCCATTGGTCAAGTTTTGACCGCTTCCAATCTTGCCGCCGGGCAGCACACGCTTTATGTGGCTGGCCGCGATGCAGCGGGCAACTGGCAATCTTCTCCCACCACTTATACTTGGTCCGTAAACCCGGGCAGCGCCCCGACTGCGGAAATTTCCGGCATGCCCAGCGACCCGACCAGTGATACTTCTATCAATATCACGGTTAGCGGCACTAATGTGACCCATTATAAATATAAATTGGACAGTGGCTCGTATGGTTCCGAGACTCCGGTGGCGACAAAAATTTCGTTGACTGGTTTGGCAAAAGGGGAATTGCACCGGCTTTATGTTCTAGGCAAGAGCAGCGGCGGCGTGTGGCAAACTACCCCGACCGAATATGAATGGGAAATCAATAGAACCGCCACAACGCAAACCGCTGATACCGTTAATCGCTACCAATTCACAAAGGATCTTGAACAGGGTGATAGCAGTGCCGATATTATTGCTTTGCATAATATTCTTAAAAAGGAAGGTTTTTATCGCGGCTCGATTACCAATTTCTTTTCCGCGGATACGGCCAAGGCTTTGAAAGAATATCAGGCAGAAAACCGTTTGACGCAAAGCGGCATGCTTGATCTTAAAACCCGAAATTATTTGAACGCCAATGCTCCGGCCGTGACTGCCCAAGGCGGAACGATCGGCGCAGTAGTTTCAACAGTCAATAAGGTGAAGGGTTATATTTTCCCGACTACCATTTGGTTTGGCAAAGCCGGCAATGATGTAAAAGAATTGCAAAAACGTTTGATATTTGAGAAGTTTTACACTGGTCCGATTACCGGTATCTTGGATGTCGCCACTAAGACTGCGATGAAGGCCTACCAGCTCAAATACAAGCTTGATGACACCGGCATCTTAGACGACATCACCATGCGTTTTATGAATGCTAATGTGCCTTATTATGATGCTGGTCCGTTCAAGTTTACAGCAATTCTGAAACTTAATGCCAAGGGGGAGGATGTTAAACAGCTCCAACAAATACTTTATAAGGAGAAATTTTATAGATATTTACCCAATAGTGTTTTGACGGCCAGTACCCAAGCCGCCCTGAAGCTTTTCCAAGCCAAATATAAACTGGCGGTTACCGGTATCGTGGACGCCGCGACCATGGTTAAGTTGAATGCCATTTTGGGCGTTAGCGCAACGGGCACAACCACCAAGCCGGCGGTCAGCACGCCTTCTGTTGCCGGATATAAATTCAGCGTATTAAGGGCTTTTGGCGCCAAGGGTGATGATGTGGCCATGCTCCAAAAATTCCTCTATAAGGCCGGGTTTTATAAATGGGCAGCCAACGGAACTTTTACCACCGGCGTTGAAAGTGCGCTCTCAGCTTTCCAGAAAAAATACAATTTGTCGACCACTGGAGAACTGGATAAGGCCACTATGGATAAAATTAATTCCTTGTTTGATTCCATTATGGGAAGTGTTAAGGGTACCACTACGACACCGACAACCACTTTAAGTGCCGTGGTGCCGACCTATAGCTTACCCTCAGACAAGGCACAATTAGAGGCAATGTATAAGGCGATTAAGGCTTTATTGGGAAAATAAAAGCCTTTAGTAGGATTAAAAAACGCCCCGAGCTTCGGGGCGTTTTTGTTAAAGAAAAAATCCGCGGAAGGCGGATTAGTTTTGGCTCTTTTTAGCCACGGAGCTAGAAAATTTTTCAAGACCAATAAGGTCGGAGATATACTCCTCAGCCTTCATGTAGGCGAGGAAACACCCCACTCCCGCCAAAATTGCAACTCCGGCAATAATAGCAGCTATTTCGTATTTTTTCATTGGGCCTCCTTTTGAAGTTACAAAAAATTATACAATTAATTAGGCAAATTGGCAAGTCAAAAGTGATGTCTTGCTTTGGCGAAGTATGCTATGATGAATTATATGATCGATTCAAATACAATCTTAAAAATCGGCTTAGGCTTAAGTATTGTGGTGGCCCTTGTCGTAACTTTGACTTTGGGCGTCTCTATTATTTGGCCCGAGCCGCGCTACGAGGATTTTTGCGGCAAAGTAAAATTCCAAGCTGCTACGACTTCCGAACAATGCGCTGCCATTGGCGGCGATTGGGTGAATAATGGTGCCATCTCGGCAAAAATGCCGCCTTCGGAGGTTGCACCTAGTGTTAATCCGGCGGCGGGGTATTGCGACCAATATAAGCAGTGCTCGACCTTGGAAACGGCAGCCCGGGACAAGCATGAAAAAATTTCCTTTTTCATTTTCTTGGCCTTTGGTTTATTATTCTCGGTAATGGGCCATTTGTTTATCAAACCCTGGCCGATTGCTTTCGGCTTTACCTATGGAGGTTTTGTTTCCATATTTATTGCCGGGGTACGCTATTGGGGGCGCCTTGGCGACTATGTAAAATTCGGCGCGGTTTTGGTGGTGCTTATCGCCCTGATAATGATCGGGCTCAAAAAATACAAGCAGGATTAAAAAAGCGGGCATTAGCCCGCTTTTGTTTTATTGCTGTTGACATTAATGCGCCTTTGTTAGACAATATCGGCAAGGTCATTTACATTCGAAAGGGAGGTTGTCGATGAAAAAAGTTTTGGCAGCAATAGTGCTCTTCGCCATGCTTGCGTATCCGGCAGGCGGTTTTGCAGCGGCTGAAAAAATTAACGTCAACTATGCGTTAACTTACCCACAGCTCGTCCCGGTAGTTTGCAGGTATGCAAATCTCCCGACGGTTGTGGTAATTTCCGGGCAAATCCGGACCCCTAATAATGTTGCTACGGCCACATATGGTTTTAAGGGCAGGATGATATTCCCGGAAGTTGAAGAAGAATTTGAGTCTTTCGGATCAGTTCTCGGTTATGAGGCGTTTTTGAAAAAGCCCGAATATAGCACTTGGTGGCGCGAATCAAATGTTGCCGTGGGCTTTGGCGAAAAAAGGAGCGGAATATTCGAATATTACCTTTGGACCGAGTGCCATGATTCCGAGGGTTCGGCTTGCCGCTTTGCCGGAAAACCGGTTAGGCTGGCGGTTATCGGAGATCCGGATCTTTTACCCCTAGCAATCTCGCGCGATTTACAGGCTTGGTCTTGGCGGGAATGCTTGTGTCTTCGGGCTGACGTGTCGTCTCTTGGCTTGCCTTACGCCAGCTATGACGAAAAAGAAATGGGCAAAGGCTATTATTTGTATTTTGATATCTATGCCGATGGCACGCCGCAAATTTCCTATAACGCCGGGCGCATTGGCTATGGTTGGAAAATGCATGAAGCCAGAATTCCAAGGCAGGAATTTGAGGAAAAAGATTTAGTTGGCAAAGAATTGACAGTTAAGGTGCGTATTACTCCGGCGCGCGAAGAGAAACCGATCTCGTTGTTCGGTTTTGCAGAAAAAAAAGTGTTAATGCCAGATTTGAAATAGGAGAGAAAATGTCGAAAAGAAACCGAAAAGAAAAAGGAAAACACGAAGCGTTCCAGAAGTATCCGCACGGGCAGGCCAAAAAGGTGGAAAAACCAAAAAAGAAATCTCGCGACAAAAAAGAAAAGTCAGGAGTCGACCGCGGTTAAACAACGCGGTTTTTTTATTGCCAAATTTCCCAGATGTGCAATCATTAAGCGATGAATAATTTTGATGTAATCGTTATCGGTGGCGGCCCAGCCGGGCTGATGGCGGCCGTTTCCGCGGCCAAACTGGGCAAAAAAGTCGCCCTAATTGAAAAATCGCGCCAGCTCGGGCGCAAGATTTTGCTTTCCGGTGGCGGCCGATGCAATTTTACTAATACCTCAATCAACCCCCAAAGTATTCCTCTTGTTTACGGCAAAAAAGGGAATTTTTTGCAATCCGCTTTAGCGCAATTTGATTCTTTTGCGGCCATCCAATTTTTCGAAGAGCACGGCATAAAGCACGAGGTTGAAGGCAATGGAAAAGTTTTTCCCATGGCCGGCAAGGCTGAAGAAATTTTATCAGCTCTCATTTCCGATTTGGCCAAATTCGGTGTGGTAGTTTTTACGGAAACGGAATTTTTGAATTTTAAGATTAAAAAGCAAACCCTGGAAAGTATCCAAACCGTTTGCCGCGGCAAGGCCCAAGAATTTTTTGCCAAGGCTTTTATCGTGGCCGTGGGCGGGCGCTCATTTCTGGCTGAGTCCAAAATGCCGGCTTTCTACGGTTATTTGCAAGGTTTGGGCATCAGAATAAATACTTTGCGGCCCTCCTTGGTGCCCTTAAAATTAGCCGACAAGGCGGCGAGGCAGTTGCAGGGCATTTCTTTGCGGGGGGTGCAGGGCACTATCAATGCGCCCAAAAAGATTTTTGCTCAAAGCGACGATCTTGTATTTACGCATTTCGGTTTAAGCGGGCCCTTGGCTTTGAATGCCAGCAAGGCGATGGCTGATAATAATTTGGAAAACGGCGTTTTAGAACTGGATTTGGAACCGCGTTTTGATGAGCAGGCCTTAAACGCCAAATTACTCGAGATTTTGGAAAATAACCAGAATAGGCAATTAGAGGTGGCGCTTAAAATTTTATTGCCCCAGGGTGTAACGGATTATGTTTTGCGCACCGGAGGTTTTGACCCGCACCATATCTGCAATGGCATTACCAAAGAGCAGCGCCTGACAATGGCTAAACTTCTCAAGCACTGCCGCTTGGAAATAGAAAAAACCATGGGCTTTGACATGGCTATGACTACCTCGGGGGGCATAGAGTTGGATCAAATCGACCAGAAAACGATGCGTTATAAAGAATTTAGCAATCTTTATTTTGCCGGAGAGATTCTGGATATCGATGGGCAGAGCGGTGGTTATAATATGCAGGCCAGTTGGGCCACGGGTTATGCGGCTGGGTTGGCGGCCGGGCAGTCTGTGGATAAATAATTTGCCCAGGCGGACAAATAACTTAAAATAAGTACAGAACATTGCGCAATATTTGTCGATTAGGGCAGGTTTGCGCTTTTTTGTTCCTTTGGATTATCCATAATTTTGAGAGCAACAATATGTGGCCTTGTTGCCTTTTGGGCACCCAAGAGGAAAAATAAAAAAATACCAAAATGATAAAAAACGAGAAAGACAATTTGTTTTGCTACGATTGCAAAAAAGAAATCAAGCTCAATGGGGAAGAGTTAGTTGATGCTGTTTTGCTCGGCTACAAGGATGGGCTAGACGATTATCGGGTTATTAAATGTAAGGCCTGCTACGAAAAGCATCCTGAGCTGGCCAATTTCCGGAAATGCGAGGTTTATTCGCGGATAGTCGGCTATATTCGGCCGGTTAACCAATGGAATGATGGCAAGCAAGCTGAGTATGCAGATCGCAAGGAGTATAAAATTACGGAGATTTGATATGAGCAAAAAATTTGCTGCTATTTTTATGGCATTTTTGGTTTTGCCGTTTTTGGCCATGGGCCAAGCCTGCCCCAACGGCAAAACTGATTCCTCTTGTAATGGGGAATGCGGGCTATATGTGGATGGCAATAATAACGGCATTTGCGATAATTCGGAAATTGCCACTTCTGCGCCCGAAATTGTCAGTGACGCTCCCCAAAAAGCACCTTTTGAAAAATCGCCTGCGCCGGCCAAGGCGGCGCCCCTTGGCGCCAAAACTGAATTCGTAAAAATTTGGCTATTTTCCTGGGGGATGTATTTGCTCTTGGCCGCCATAGCAAAAAGGGGAAAGATGGCTCCGGCCTTGCCTAATAAAATTTTTAATGCTTTGTTGGCGATCAGCTTTTTGGTTTGTGCCATCAGCAGCTTGGCCTTTTTGCTCAAAACCGACTTTGGCTATAATTTGGGCATTGCCAATTTGTATCAGCTGCATGTGGAGTCCGGAATTTGGCTGATAGGCTTGGCATTGGCGCATGCCTTCTGGCATATTCCGTACTATCTGTCATATTTTAAGAAAGGTTAAGTATAGAAATAAACAAGCCCCTTGGTGGGGCTTTTGTTTTTTTGGGATAAAATACGAAAGCCGCGGGCCTGCCTCTGGAAGAGACCGGCTAAACGCGGCTTAAAATTTGGTGGGGATATTAGTGGAACTTGGCGAAATTGTGGTCATGAGCAAGATGTTCTTCGTGTTTTTTACTGTCAATCTCTCGGCGCAGGGCGGTTTGAATTTTTCTGTTGTTGTGCTTGTTTATTATTTCCTCGATTTTGACGATTTCGGCCGCATTGGTTTGTGTTTGCATCTTACTTTTCCTCCTGTCCATTTTTGGACGATTTTTTAGAATTGCTCTTTTTGGTAAACTCGAAACGCGGATTTTTTTTCCCGCTGACTTTGGCGAGGAAAATGAGCGCCCTGGGGGCAAACTTTTCCTTCAAGTCATCGGAAGCGTTCGGGAACATGTTCTCAAAAGCCTGCCTAAATCGCCTCTCGCATTCCTCCATATTGCCTTCAAAAGGCCAGGCGAAAACAAGATTTGCAAATGGCGTGCCATGAAGTATTGGCCCGCCGTTTTTGCTCGGACCAAATATTTTTTTAGCCGCGTTTACAACATTGTTTTGTGCCTCGTTTTGATCCTTGGCAATACTGGAGAGAAAGACACTTACCGGGCCCTTGCTGTTGACAGCAGTCACGTAGAAAAAGAAAACATTGAGGCCATCTTTTCTGATGCAGGACAACTTTTTTGCATCCATCGCATCCTCCTTAAGTTGTGAATACTTATATTATAGCATATATTTTCTAAAAAGTCAATTAGTGAAGTTTGTTGAAAATAAAGGGTTTTTTGGCTAAAATAGCATTATTGCCAGTAACGTTATGAAAATATCATTTTTAGCCAAAAAGCCGCAGAAAAAGGAGATTGCACTTTTGCAGCTGGGCGCCCAAAAGGAGAATTTTGTTTTCGTTTCCCGCTATGGCGAGAAAATAGTTTCCATCGGCGTGCCCGACCGCGAAAAAATCAATTTGCGCAACTTCCATCTTTTGGCGCGCAAAATAGTTTCTTTTTGCAAGCAAAACAGGGTCAAATTCCTTTATCTGGATTTTGGCGATTTCAAATTTCCGAATTTGGATTTGACGCCATACGATACGGGTCGGATTTTGGCCGAAAATTTCGTCGTGGCAAATTATGAGTTTCTTAAATATAAAACTGATAAAAGCGTTTTTACTTTGATGAAAGAGGTTTATGTGGGAGACGAAGTAAGTAAAGAAGCGCGCAAGGGCTTTGCCGATGGATTGATCGTGGGACAATCGGTCAATGGCTGTCGCGATCTTGTAAATACTCCTGGGGGCGAGCTTACGCCCAAATCATTGGCCGATCACGCCCGGGCAATATCACGTGCTTATAAAAAGGTTAAGACTACGGTTATCGGCCAGAAAAAAGCCGAGGCTTTGGGTATGGGCGGGTTGGTTGGCGTTTCCAAGGGCTCTTGCGAAGAAGCGCAATTCATAATTATGGAATATTGGGGCGCGCCCAATTCCGGTAAGCCGATTGTTTTGGTTGGTAAGGGTGTAACCTTTGATTCGGGCGGCATTAATATCAAGCCTGATGAGGCGCTTTGCGACATGCATATGGATATGGCCGGCGCGGGCGCGGTTTTGCATACCTTGGAGGCGGCCGCTCGCTTGGGTTTGCGCAAAAATATTATCGCTTTGATTCCGGCTACCGAAAATATGCCCTCGGGTAATAGCTACCGTCCGGGAGATGTGCTCAAAACTTTGTCAGGCAAGACCGTGGAAGTAATGTCTACTGATGCGGAAGGCCGTTTAATTTTAGCCGATGCTCTGACTTATGCCAAAAAATTTCGTCCCAAATTGGTCATCGATGTGGCCACATTGACTGGGGCAGCCCATTCGGCCTTGGGCAGCCGCGCCAGTGCGGTTTTTACCAAGGATCATGCCATAGAGCACGACCTGAAATCCAGCGGTGAGCTGGCCGGAGATTATATTTGGCCGCTGCCTCTATGGGAAGAATTCGAAGAGGAAATTCGCGGCCAATTTGCGGATTTGACCAACACGGCCAAAACCCGCCGGGGCGGTGCCTGCACGGCCGCAGCCTTTTTATGGCAGTTTGCCAAAGATTATCCTTGGGCTCATATCGATATCGCGCCAAGAATGTTGCCTGCTGATGATGAATATTTGGCCAAGGGAGCCACGGGAGCGCCGGTAAGAATGTTGGTGCGGCTATTAGAAAACCATAAATAAACGAAAATCAAATTGCAAATGTCAAAGCAAAGGGGAATAATTTGAAATTTGGACTTTGTCATTTGAATTTGGTATTATCAAAAAACTATGTTCGATCAAATCAAACAAATGAAACAGGCTCTGGACCTGCAAAGCCAGCTCAAAAAAGAAAAGATTGAAGTAGACAAAGAAGGCGTTAAGGTTGTTATTAATGGCCTGATGGAAATTGAGGATATCAAGCTTAATCCGGCTCACGATACGGCAAAATTGGAAAAACTTCTCAAAGAAGCAATTTCTGAAGCTAATAAGCAACTGCAAATGCGCCTGATGCAAATGGCCCCAATGCTCAAGGGCAAGATGGGAATGTAATTTAAGGCCGATATCAAATGCCAAATTTCAAAAATTCACTTTAATTGGTTTACATTTGTAATTTGATATTTGGATTTATGAAACCCAAAATCTCGACAATCGAGCGCGACATATCCATTCTTCTTCGGGAGAAATATAAAGGGAAGCAGTCCCAGACCTTTTGGAAGGACGTTGCGCTTTTGATGAAGGGCGAGCTTTTGGATTATGTTATCGGCTGGCGGCCATTTTTGTGCAACAAAATCGATTTAGAATTTAGGCCGCTTATCCCTAGGGACGAAACCGAGTTTTGGGTAGAAAAGATTTTGGCGGATTTGCCCCAGGGAAAAGAGCTTTTTATTTTGGATGTTTTTTGCGGCTCGGGTTGCATTGGTATTGCGGCACTAAAAAAATTAAAAAAGGCCAAAGTGATTTTTGCCGACCTTGATCCTTTTTGCCTGATGCAGACGGCTAAAAATATCAAACTCAACAAGATCGGGCTTTCCCGCGCCGCTATCAAACAAAGCGATATCTTGGAGGATTTGGAAGGCGGTTTTGATTATATTTTTGCCAACCCGCCTTACATTCCGGAAATATTTGCCAAAGACGTGCAAGATTCTGTTTTGCGCCATGAGAGCAGTTCGTTTTTATTCGGGGGCAAGGATGGCCTGCAATATATCCGCAAGCTGCTTACGCAAGCCAAAAAGCATCTCAAGCCCGGCGGAAAGCTATTTTGCGAATTTGATTCGCGCACGGCCAAAGATTTGCGGGTCTTGCTTAAAAAAGAAGGCTACAAGGCGGAAATTTGCAAAGATCAATTCAAAAAACCCCGCTATTTTATCGCTTCATATAAATAACCCGCCTGTTGAGGCGGGTTTTTGGATAAAAAAATTCCTTACTACAGCCGGGGAATAAATAATTGTTGACAGGGTTAATTTTGTTTGGCAAGCTCAGTTATTACCTTAAAAAAGGAGGTGAAAATGGGAGTAGTAAAAGATAGAGAAATCGTTTCCACGGTCGCTGAATTTTTCGCTCCCCAAAAGATTGCTGATTTGCCAGAATTAGAGGGCAGAAGTGTGGTGTTATTCCGGGTCAGTGATGCGCACACTTCGCATGTCCGCTATGCTTCGTTGCATAAGCCTTGCATCTTGTCTTTTAATTCAATCTTTGGCGAAAAGCAGTGGTTGCTTGCGCAGCTTAGTGCCTGCCCCAAAACTTTGGTCAATGGCGCCTTGGCGGCATTTTTGCTTGAAGATAAGGACAAGAAAAATGTCGGCCAAGCCATTTCAGCTAAAGGGGAAATGCTGCGGCATTCAGTTTTTTGGGTTAAGAATGATTGTCCGCCGGAGATTATCTCGGTTTGGTCACGGGATATCAAGCATTTTGATTGCGGAAAGATTGAGGAGATTATCAGCGATCTCAACAAAAACGTAACCCTAAGTAAAGAAGGAAACGACCCGCTTTACAATTTTCCGTCAGAACAAGTCAATGATCTTTGCTCGGCCCTCGAGGATGCTTTCTTGCACGGCGAAACGCCTCAAGATTAGCGCATAAATCCCAGAAATTGGGATTTTTTTAATTTTGAAAAGAGGCTTTGTTTATGCCATAATCTAATACATGAGCAGTCCAAATTTGGAGCAAAAAAAAGCAATCGAACATGGGCAGGGCCCCCTCCTGATCGTGGCCGGAGCCGGAACGGGCAAAACCACCGTGCTGAAGGAGCGGTTTAAGTATTTGGTTAATTCGGGAAAAGCCAAGCCGGAAGAAATTCTCTGCCTTGTGTTCAATGAAGATGCCGCCGCGCATTTGGAGGATAAAATTATCGAGGAAAATACCGATTGGGCTTATTGCGATTTGTGGATTCAGACTTTTCACGCTTTTTGCGACAAAATTTTGCGCCGGCATTGCTTTGATATCGGCCTTGCCGATGATTTCAAAATACTAAGCGACAACCAAGGGTGGATTTTGATGCGCAAGAATTTGGATAAGTTTGATTTTAAGCATTACCAATCCTTGGGCAATCCCGCCAAATTTTTAGACCAGCTGAGCTATCATTTTAAGGAATGCAAGGAAGAGGGAATTTATCCCGAGCATTATTTGGAATATGCCGACAGCTTGCGCGTAGACTTAACCGATAACGGGGCAAAGGCCGGGGACGATTTGGATGTTATGCGCGAGGAAATGGAAAAGGCCGCCGAGGTGGCCAGAGCCTATGCCATGTATCAAAAGACATTGCTCGACAATAACTCTTTGGATTTCGGCGACCAGCTTAACTATTGCCTGAAACTTTTCAAAAAAAGCCCGGCTACGCTTAAAATTTACCGGGATAAGTTCAAATATATTTTAGTCGATGAATTTCAAGATACTAACCGCATCCAATACGAGCTGGTCAAAATTTTGGCTGCGCCCAAAAACAATTTGAGTGTGGTGGGCGATGACGACCAATCCATTTACCGTTTTCGCGGGGCAGTTTTGGAAAATGTTTTGGATTTTTGCCATGATTTTCCCGAGGCCAAAATCGTGGTTCTTAAAACCAATTATCGTTCAACGCAAAGTATTTTGGATTGGGCTTACAAAAGCATTGTTAACAATAATCCCAATCGTTTGGAGCATTATGTGGCGCATAAAAAGGAAGTCGCGGATAATTTTTTGAAACAGCAAATTCGGCTGGAAGAGTTAAAAAGACTTTGTGCTGATTCTGGGCAGGTTGGAGCATTTGAAGTTTGGCAGTGCCAAGATGTGGAGGAAGAGGCCAGGCGCGTGGTGCAAAAAATAAAAGAATTGCAAAAGTGTTTTACTCCCAATAAAAGCCCGCAGGATTTGGAATACCCCGATTTTGCCATTTTGGCGCGCACCAATGCGCAGGCGCAGAAAATTTGCTCAGTTTTGCAGCGCGAAGGCATTGATTTTCGTTTTTTGGCGAGCAAGGGCTTTTACCAAAAGCCGATAATCTTGGAGGCTCTTTCTTATTTGAAACTGTTGGATAATTACCACGAAAGCGCGGCGGTTTATAAGGTTTTGCGCGCTCCGGTTTTTGATGTGCCTGAGGATGACATCTCTAAGATTACCGAGCATTGCCGGAAAAAAACTTTATCGCTCTACGAAGGCTTGAAGCTAGCCGGCTCAGTGCCGCAAATTTCGGGCCAAGCTCTGGCGGCGTGCAATAAAATCACTTCTCTGGTGGAGCGGCACCGCGAAATGCTCAAAGAGCATACTTTAAGCGAAACATTCACGGTTTATTTGGAGGAAGCCGGATACTTCTCATGGATATTGCAGGACGAAAAAACTAATCCGCGCCAAGCCAAAGAAAATGTCGATTTGCTTAATCAATTTTTGGAACAGCTCAAGGAATTCGAAGAGTCGCAAGTCCAGTGCCGGCTTTCCGACTTTTTGGAGCAGGTGAATTTTGAAATCGAGTCCGGGGAAAAGGGCACAATCCGTTCCGATCTGGCTCAAGCCAGTTTTGAACAAGTGCAGGTGATGACTGTGCACAAGGCCAAAGGTTTGGAATTCAACCATGTTTTTGTGATTGATTTGGTGCAGTCGCATTTCCCGACTTATAACCGCGGGGGCGGGCTTGAAATACCCCAGAGCTTGCTTTACGCGCGCCGCCAAAAGGAGGGCGATGCTCTCGAGGCAGTCCAGCTGCAAGGCGATGATAAAATTTTTCACGAGCAGGAAGAGCGCCGGTTATTTTATGTGGCCTTAACCCGGGCTCGTTTGGGGCTGTATTTAAGCCATGCCCAAGTTGAGCCCGGCCTTAAGCGCACGCGCGTGCCCAGTAAGTTTCTCTCAGAAATCGGCTTGGCCCAAGTCTGCAAAGCCAAAAAAGTGGAATCCGCCGACATTTCCGCGCTTAAGCCCAATCATAAAAACCCGGAGAAAAATTCCCTTAGCTACAAGCTGCCCGAAACCCTTTCTTATACCCAGCTGGCCGCCTTTGAAAAATGTCCTTACCAATATAAATTGGAGCATATCATGCGCGTGCCTAAACGTGGCCGCGCCTCGACAACCTTTGGCCGCTCCATCCATTCCACAGTTGAGGAGTTTGTCGACCTTTGTGCCCGCAAGTCGGAGCAAAAAGACCTGTTCGGTTCCACTAAGGACAGGGGACAATTCCCCGATATCGAAGAGCTTTACAAGCTTTATGATAAGCACTGGCAGGATGAGTGGTTTGAATCAAAAAAACAAAAAGAGGATTATTACCAAAAAGGCCGGGAAATATTGAAGAATTTTTATGAGAACCTGAAAACCAACCCGCCTAAACTATATCAAATCGATGGTAGGGGGGCATTGGAATCTTCCTTTACAATTAAGATAGGGGACAAAGCTGTTTATGGAAAAATTGACCGCATTGA
Source organism: uncultured Candidatus Saccharibacteria bacterium (assembly GCA_964596325.1). GTDB lineage: Bacteria > Patescibacteriota > Minisyncoccia > Minisyncoccales > JAGOPM01 > JBAZJI01. The sequence continues at coordinate 69,388 of CAZQSQ010000002.1, read as the reverse complement.
TGATAGAGGACAAGGAAAAATTGCCATTATTGATTATAAAACCGGTACGCCCAAGGATAAGCTGGACGACCAGACCAAGGCGCAGCTTTTGATTTATCAAATAGCGGCCAAGCAAGTGCATAAAGCCGAACCCGTGGAGCTGATTTATTATTATTTGGAAGATGGTTCAACTTTATCGTTTTTGGGCAGCGATGAGGATATTGAAAACTTAATCCAAGAGTTTGAGGATTTTTCTCAAGCCTTGGAGCAGAGCAATTTTGCCGCCACTCCGGGACGCCATTGCGATTGGTGCGACTATCGCGATATTTGCGAGTTTCGCGAATAGCCGCGTATAGCTCGCCATACTCGCACGCGGCTTCCCTCGTATAGCTTGTCGCGTGCGGAGCTATACGCGACTTCGCACGCGGCAGGGTTTTCCACTTCTTTTAAGGCAACAAAATACTATAATTAAAGCAGGCATGAGCAAGCGCCAATTTTTGCACATAATTGCATATTCGGCGTGCCTGTTATTTTTGGCATTCAATCACGTTTTGGCGGAGAGTAATTTTCCGCGTTTTACGAATTTGAAGAAAATAACAAATCAAAACGGGGCGACCCTTTCCGGCCAAATTATCAACCCGACTTCCTTTACTTTGGAGCCGTGGTTCGAGGTCCTTTTGCGGCGCCGGCCAAGCGAGATTGTGACGATCAAAACCGGCAAACTGGTGAACAGAGGGAGTTTTTCTTATGATTTAAGTTTTTCCAATATGGCCCAGTATGCCGTCAATCCGGTTTTGGGAATGCCCGAGCTTAAAACTTCCAGCGACAGCGACGGGGATTATTATTGTTACCGCGGGGCCATGATCAGGATTAGCCGGCGCGCCAGCGACGGGCAGATTGTGGGTTATTATTTTGCCAAAGAATTCCCTGTCGGCTTTTCGCAAAAATATCCCGATGCTTCTTCTTTTGCCAATGATACCGGCTCGGCCATGGATACGGTGGATTTGATTTATGCTTCCGGCTTCGGGCCGCTCTACGATTGCGGGTACTTGGCCCAACCCATGTGGTATTGTGCCTTAAATAACGGCTCAGCCAACGCCCAACTTTCAACGCAAGTGTTTGCCCGCCGCGCCCTTTGCCATTATTGGCAGGCGGATAATTTGGCCGGGGCCGCCATCCACGGTTGTTATTTAAGTGAAAATGATTGCCTTAATGCTTTTGCCAGCGGTAATTATGACCTTGCTAAGAAAAGAGTAGCTAGGCAGTACTATTACATTGCTAAAGATTTGGCCGGGAAAAAAGTGGTAATTAAAACCTCCAGCCAGTATCAGGATTCGCAGGAATGCGAAGTGAATTTGTTGAAGTATAGCAAGGATAATAAAGCCAAATATAAGCTAAAAGAAATTTATATCAAGTGTTACGATGAGGAGCCGATAATCGCCGAGGGGGTGGAAGCCTGCTCTTCGAATTTGAGCATGGAATTTCTCGGGCAAACAAATTTTACAACCGAGGAGGCCAAAATTTCCCATATTGATGTCCGCTTAAAATTGGATTGCCAAAATAAGGAGATACAGTTGCGCAAAGAGTCCTGCCAAGGTGAGATGATAACTTGGTGTAATACCGGTTATAATTATAACATTGGGGAGAAAAGTTTAGGCTGCCTTTTAATGTTGAGAAATCTCGAGACTAAAGTTGGCGGGCATAAGGTTTTTGCTTGCGTAGATAAAAATGGGGATGGCAAATTTGATCGCTTCGGGGAATCGGTTTTTGCCCAATATGACATCTACGAGCAGGCTGATTGGCTGTATTTTGATTGGCGCAATCGGCCCAAGGGCAGCTATGTAACGCGCGTTAAAGACCAAGACGGTTCCGGAACGTGTGCGGATTTCAGGACTACGGGCGCCATTGAATCTCGCTATTTGATTGAGAGGGATTTGCCTAATACCGATATTGATCTTTCGGAAAGTTTTTTCTCGGCTTGTGCTAATGAAAACCAAAAATATGCCAATCAGAACGAGGTTGATTGGCAATTTCCAATGCGCACAGTGGATGAAAATTGTTTTCCGTATAATGCCGGAATTTTGGATAAAGACGGTTATCCGTTACCCGGTGACCATTGCGCCAATCGCTGTGCGGATTGGCAACAAAGGCTTTTTATCGGGTGGGAAAAGATAATCGGGGATAAAGGCACTATCGGTTTGGATCAAATAAAAGCGGCTATCCGCAAGTATGGGCCGATTCACGGGCATATTTTTCATTCCGACGCCTACTTCGATGAGGCCGGCCGCCTGCGCTGCGGGGCAAATTGGCGGGCCGATGCCATATATTCGCATGCGGTTTTAATTGTTGGTTATAGTCAGCTAGACGGAAGTTGGATTATCAAAAATAGTTGGGGCACTGGCTGGGGGGACGGCGGATTTATTCACATTCCTTATGGCGAGTGTGGCATGGTTCCTAATTTCAAAGATGAGGTTATCTCCGTGCAAAAAGTTAATGCGCCCGGGGAGGCGATAAAACCCTAAAAATTTTTCAAAAATATGTCTAAAAAAATATTTGCAATAATTGCCTTGGCGGCGCTTTTGCCTTTGGGGGCGGGTGCCATGCACAACCCCTCGACCGCCTATTGCCTGCAAATGGGTTTTCCCTCAAAAGTTATCACTACGGCGGCGGGCCAATATTCCCTCTGTACGCTGCCCGATGGCAAGCAAGCCGATTCTTGGGGCTTGGTCAATGGCAAAATTTCCACCAAGTATAATTACTGCGAGCTTTACGGCCTTAAACAGCAAGTTCTTAGTGACCCAAAGCTTTGCGGTTCGGCATTTTCTAAAAATTGTTTTGCCTGCGTAGATGCTGTGGGTAAAAAAACAGAAATGATAGCCACGATGCGGGCCTCAGGATATTTTCCAAATCTAGACGATGGCTTTCGCCCTACGGGAGCACAAAGTTATTTGCCTTTGGTAGCCAAGCCAATGCCTAAAACATTTGCCAAGCCTGCGGCGAGCTGCCGATTTTCTGGCAATATTGAATTTTCTTGCCCCAGCGAAAATCTTCAATATGTGCGGCCCGCGCTCAATATAGTTTTTGTGCTTGACCAATCAGCCACTATGCGCGGAGCTCCACTTAATAATGCCAAGGCGGCCATCAAAGGGCTGTTGGCCAAATTGGATAAAAATTTTGATAAGGTGGCGCTCGTGGGCTTTGGCGCCAAGGGGAAAATTCTTTTGGGTATGAGTAGCGATTACACCAAGGCCGCCGCCACCCTTGAGGCTTTTGCGGCTAATGAAAGATTAACCAATATTGCCGATGGAATTTTGCAGGCCCGCAATTTGCTTTCAGCGCTGCCGATAAGCTCCACGCCAAATTCTAGGCGCAATATTATCGTGCTCGTTTCTGACGGGGTTGCTAATGCCTACACCAAGGGTGAGTGCCCAGACTGGCAATCTTATCCGACAAGCGCCAATACCTGCACCAAAGATGCCTTAAACCAAGCCTTTTACGCTAAATTCTCCGATAAATCCCCGGCCAAGATTTATACTATTGGTTTTAATTTTGCCCAAACTGATAAAATCAAACCCAATGCTGGGGCTTTCGCCAAAAGTCTGATGAAGAATATGGCCAGTTTGCCGGCTACATTTTCCGAATCGGAAGATTTGTCAAAAATCTCCATCACGCTTGGCAGTATGTTTGCCCAAGAAAAATCCCTTCCAAAAAATTGCGAAGATGTTTTTGCTTACCTTCGGCTAAACCCGGGCATTTCATATCTTGGTAGCAATGTTGCCTCTCCTTATACTATCAACTACAACTCGCAGCTTAATTCTTTGGGCATAGCCGTGGGCAATGTTGCAAGCGGCCAAAAAGTCAATTTTACGCTGAACTTGGCCAATGGGAGTGGCCAAAATTCCGGAGCGGCCAATGATTCGGCCAAGTCGTACTGGTCTTCCAAATTTGGCGGGATTAAAAATATTGCCGCAATCCAATTTTTAACAAATTGCAAATAATATGAGCGTTATGGGCAAAAAAAATATTATTCTTGCCATAATCTGTTCTGTTTTTTTTGCATGGCCGGTTCTGGCGGCGCCAGCAGTCACGATCAATTCCTATCAAACCAAAAATAATGGCACGCTTATCAGCGCCACGGCCAGCGGTTTGGCTGAAAATCAGGGCGTGAGCGTGGCTTATGAAGTCTTTCCTAAAGGCAGCAATAAGGCGGCTTTTGTAATCGGCAATTCTCGGGTTAAATACAACGGGCGATTCACGTTTTTTGCCGCTAATTTTTTACTGCGCAGCGGTTATGCGCTTAAGGCCAAAATTTTTAATTTGAATGATTCGGAAAAACCTTACTGCTTCGAAGCCATGCGCGATATGGACCGGGAAGAGCTTTACCCCAGCCCTAAGGCAATTATTGAGGATGCAAAAATCAATAAAAATGACGGCAGTCTGCAAATTTCGGCCAGCCTTTATCCGGGGAATAAGGCCGATTCCTTCGTGGAATATTGTTTTGATTTGACGATTAAGAAGGCTAATGGCCAAAAAATTGAACCGGTCAACGGGTATTTTTCCTCAAGGACCCAGATTTTACCGAACAAAAAAATTGTCAGCTTCTCGCCCAAGGGGATTTATTTGGACAAGGGCGACAAGGCCTGTGTGAAAATTTACGCCCGGCAAACCGGAACTAATATTTTTTCCTCGCCGTATTTTTGCTTTCCGGATTTGCCTTATGTCCAAACATTTGCCCCAAGCAATATCACCGCCAAGACAGTTGATCTTAACGGCCGGGTGAATTCTTTTTGGGGCGCCAAACAGCTTTACGCGGGCTTCGCGATTTATGATACGAAAAAATATTCCGAAACCGTGCATGAAGATATTCCCACGGGCCAAATCGGTATGTTTGGCAAGGAGTTGACTTATATCGCACACCACGAGCCGTGGATTGACTGGGCTAGCATTGAGGAGGATAGTTTCATTTGGCTCGACAAACCACTTAATCAAGGCAGAAATGTCGCCTTTAAGAAAACAATAGACTCCAAATCATTTTTGCCCCTCGATAATTATGAAAATATCACTTACGCGGCCTGCGCCTCGCCGACTAAAAACCCTAAAGACAAAGTTTGCGGTGAGATTGTCAGCGAGCGGGTGAGGGGCTTAGAGGATATTGATGTTATTAATTTACCGCCCAAAATGCTCGCCGATGGCACGATTTTGCCCCAAGGGCGTATTACCAACACGGGCAAATTCCCGATACTCAGAACATTTTTCACTTGGCAAAGTTTCGATTATCGCAACCAAAGCGTTTTTTCGTCAGAGAAAACCGCTTATCGTGAACTGGATACTACGCCGGAGGCTTTGGATATGGAGCCCTTATCGCCCATCAAGCCGAGCAAGGGAGAAGCGAGGTTCTGCTATCGGGCCTGCATCACGCCTTTATTTGAGGGAACGCCTGACACATATTTGGTTTGCGCCAAGGAAGATTATTGTTTTGCGATTTCCGATATAAAAGTCCCGATAGTCCGCAATGTCGCCTTGAAGTATCAGGGTGGCGGTTATCCCGGATATAAGATCGATGGAGTTGTGGATAATTGGCGGGATTTTAATCGGCTTTATTTGGGCTATGAATATTACAACACGGCTAATCCAGCCGATAAAGCTGTGGCTTTCGAAAATGACAGCATTCTCAAAAATACAGCCGGCACCGGGGATATAAAAGTTTGGTTGGGCTTTGCCAATATTAAAACTAATAATCGGGAGGGGAAATTTAAGTTGAGGCTTTGCGCCAAGCAATATTGGGAGGATGAGAAGTATTATTGTGCCAATGATTGGCTTGGGCTGACAACCAAGATTACGCCCATAGTGGAAACGCTTAGCGCTGAGGCTAAAACTGCCGTGCATTTTGACGGGTCCAAGGCGATCATTCTGACTGGCCAAGTTAATAATTTGGACGAATATCCGGAAGTTTATGGCGGCTTTGCCATTTGGTCAGCTGCGGCCGGGGAAGCGGGCGGGGTAGAATATGTTTGGGATGACAGTATAGCTTTGCCATTGGATTATCGCTCGAAGGCTGAAAAATTCTGGTTTGATATCAATATTGCCAAGCTCAAAGCCCAGCCGGCTGATCTGAAATACGGTTATCGCGCTTGCGTCAAAGATGAAATGCGCCAAATTTTCTGCGATGAGAAATCTTATGTTTTTGATGCCAGCAAATTATTGCTCCCGGTTAATAATTGCACCGCGCCGGTAAAAACTTTGTTTTGGAGCAGCGATAGCACGCAGCCTTATAAATCAGAAAATGATAAAAAGGCGCTTTACTATGATTATTTGCCCAGCGCAGGGAATATTCGTTTGCATTGGGCGCTCTCGGCAATTGGCAAAGATGGGATAATAGAAATATTTGATGATTGCCGGAAAATGAAAATTTCTGTCAAAAAAGATTCTTGCAGCGGTCCGGAGTTGGGCAACTGTGATTTGGGTAGCAGTGCTTTTTGCCAAGTTTCCTATGAGTTTGCCAGAACGGAGCAGGCCCAAACCCATTATTGGTGCTTGGATAGGAACTTTGACGGGAAGTTTGACGGCCAAGATGAAAGTGGAGTGGTTGCGACAATAAATTTCCGTTCCAGTGCCAATAAAGACGATGTCGACTGGCGCAATAAAGACGGGAAAAATTGGTTGACTTCAGTTAAAGATCAGGATGGCATCGGCAACTGTTGGGCCTATGCGTATTGCGGGACCATCGAATCGCGCTATAAAATTGAGCAAAGGGATGCTGGCAAAAATTTGGACCTTTCGGAAATTTGGCTTTATTCAGCGGATAAATTTCCTTTGCCTAATGGCCTCAGTATCGCGCCCTATCAGACCACCAAGGAGTGGGCTCTGATGGGCAATGGTATTGTTGACGAGGCTTGCATGCCCGGAGAAAAATATCCTTTTGGGGAAGCGATTGCCAAAGCGCAATGCGCCGATTGGCAGACTCGGGGCACAAAAGCCACCCCGCAGTTTGTTAGCCCGGACTTGGGCCCTTCTACGGCTACAACCGAGTATATGATGAAAGTTTTGGATCAGCGCGGGCCTTTTGTTGGAAAAATTTTGGCCGCCTTTAGGATTGGCGATGACGGGGTTTTCGAGTGCGAGAAGGATTCTAGCTCATCAGTAAACCATGGAGTCATTGTTGTCGGTTACAACAAAAAAGACAGGTATTGGATAATTAAAAACAGTTGGGGAACTACTTGGGGCGATAACGGTTATGGCAAATTACGCTTTGATAATTGCAATATAACGCTTTATGCTCCGGATGAATTTATCGGCATAAGACCGCCGGTCAGATGAAAAAGGAAAGATGACTAACAAGGAAGAAGGAAAAATGCTTAAGGAATTCCGTGCCAAGCACGGTTACGAGGTTGAGGATTTTTGGTTGCCGCGGGTTACCTCGATTTTGCAGATTGTCGCCAAGCCCGGGCTTTTGCGTTATTATGCGCAGCAGAAAAATTTTACCGCAGCCCAAGAGGCTATGCGTTTGGCCGCGGAAAACGGAATAAAGGTGCATGATGCCGCCGAAAATTTTTTGCAGGGCAAAGACGGGTTCGACCCGAAGCTTAAACCCATAATGCAAGAATTGGTCAAATGGCGCGCCAAGCATGACATTGAAGTAATCGCGGTAGAAAAAAAGATTATCGACAATCAGGAGCATTTCTATTGCGGGACGGCCGATATTTTGGCCCGGATAGACGGGGAGGTCGGAATAGTCGATATAAAAACAGGCAGCGGGATTTGGGAGGAATACGGCTTGCAAACTGCGGCCTACGCCCATGCTCATAATAAAGCTGCTGCCAAAGACCAAAAAGCGACTGCCAGCTGGATATTGCGCCTCGACAAATATGAAGTTTGTGATATTTGCGGCGCCAAGCGCCGCGATAAAGAAGGGCACATCAAGATTACGGGTGGGAAATATTTTTGCCAACACGATTTTAATGCGCCCATGGGAGAAATTGAGTTCAAAAAAATGAAAGGGATGGATGAGTCGTATCGGGCCTTCCTTTCCGCCAAGGATCTTTGGGAATGGGCCAATCGAAAGTTTTTAGGGCAGATAAAAAATTATCCAAAAAATCTACATAATTAAATATGAAAAAAGAAATTATTGCCGCCGCATTTGCATTATTCTGTATTGCGCCGCTTGCCCTAGCGCAGGACTGCCCAAAGATTTTTTATCAGACCAATGAAGAGGGGACATATTTTTCCACCCAGAGCATTTTTCGCGACGGGCAGGATATTTTATTGGATATTTTAAGCAAAGGGCAATCTACCAAAGTCGGGCCCTTGCACGTGCCCTCGGGCAGTGCGCTTGGCGAATTTGTCGCCAATACTTTTTTGCAATACGGTGACGATGTGCGCGCGGCCTGCGCCCCGACAACTGAGGCTGGCCAGATACCAGAAGCGCTCAGCTCTGATTTAGCTCAGGACCAGTCTCCTGCCCTTGAAGTTTCGCGCCCCGAGGGTGGGGAGGTTTTACCCAATGAAGATACTGGCGAAAAAGAATACGAAGATGTTTCGGGGCGTTCGGCGGTTTGCTTTGGCATAGTTTGCGGCAGCCCCAACACCACAAAGATAGTCCGTAATAATATCGATGTGGTTTTTCTGGTGGACATTTCCGGGACCATGGGCCAACCTTTGGCCAATGGCAAACGCCGCATTGATTATGCCAAGCAGCATTTGCTGGCGGCCATGGATAAATTTGATTCAAAATTCGATCGGGTGGGTATTGTCACTTTTGGCAATGCCGGGAAAATAGTTTCGGGTGGCTTTGATGCTTCGGCCAAATTCCCTAAAAGCCGCGGCGCAATTTCTTCTTTAGTAGCGGGAGAGCGCACGACCAATATTGCCGACGGCTTAAAAAAGGCCATGGATCTTTTTGCCGCCAATCCCAAATCGGGGAGTAAAAAAGTTTTGATTCTCCTTTCCGATGGCGTGCCTAACAATTCCACCAATGGCGAGTGCGACGAATCTTATCCTTCTCCCAAAACTAACCCGCCTTCAGGCAATAATAAATGCGTTGTCGATTCTCGCGATCGGGCAAAGACGGCTGTGGCCAAAAATGATATTCAGCTCAATGTCGTGGGTTACGCCTTGCAAGAGCTCGAGTCAAGCGAAGGTCAAACTTTGCGGATAAAAACCGAAGCCGGGTTTTTGACCGTTAATGTGCCCGAAGAGGCAGCTAAGAATGCCAGGCAACTGTTGCGCGATATGGCCAAGGGCGATGATTATTATTTTGAGTCTGAGACGCTTTCCGATCTTAATTCCATTTTTGACAAAATTATCACCAAGTCAAAAACTTCTCCGCCGCCGGTCTGCGACAATTCTTCTTTGGAATTGCGCGCCAAGGGCAATTATAAATTCAGCACGGTTAATTATCCAAGTAAGGCCAAGCTTTTGGGTATGGAGCAGAATAATTCCGTCGTTAAATGGAATACGGGGAATATGACTATGGGGGAAATCATGAATTTTCAAGTGATTTTCGACAAGGATTATAAGGTGAGCAATCCGGGCAATCTTGTGGATTTTCCCAAGAGTCTTTATCGTTTCGTCGATTCCAGCGGCTATAAGCGGGAATTGGATTTGGGAATGAATAAGGCCTCCATGTGCGTAAAACCCGAGGATAAAAAGGAGGGCGGTTTAGACATTGCCATCGAGCGCAATATTGCGTTAAACAAGTGTGTCGCTCATTTAACTTTCAAGGTAACCTGCATAGGCAATTATCCGCAATTCAAATGCCAAGACATTTATCTTTCCGATAAGTTTCCGGTTTACGCCTCTTATATTGCCAAAACTTTCAAATATTCAAGCAGCCTGCAAGGCGGAGGGGCGGTTTACGACAATTCTTTTGACGGCATGAACGGGGTGCGCTTTTCTTTGGGTGATATGGTGCCCGGAGAATCCAAAACCATTGAGTTTGATGTCAGCCTCAACTACTCGGGCAGCTTGCCGCAATCCGGTTTGGCTAAGGCGCAACTAAATTATACCAATGGCTACACCCGCCAGTATGGCAAGATAGAAAATATCACTTTTGCCATGCCCATTCCCGAAGAGTGCAAGGAGCCGCCCAAGGGCGAATTGCCCAAGATAAATATAGTCTCCAGCGTTAAAACGGAATTTGATTGCTATAATCCCGGTTCGGTAAATTATATCGGCACAAGCAGTATCGCCCTTAAATGCGAAGGCCAGCTGAATTGCCAAAACGTCAGTGTAAATGTGGCCTACTCGCCAAAATATTTGGTCCGCTATGCCGGTTTTGAAAGCGCCTTAGATAAAGTGGAATTTTCTGAGATTAAGCCGGGCAATTTACGCTTTTCCATACCCTTGCTTGCCGCCGGTGAAACCGAATATGTCAACCTCAAGTGGCAGGTGGACCATGAAAATCTTGAGAAGCTGATTACGGGATCTTCGTTGAAAAATAACGCGGCATTATTCAATATCAAGGCTTCAGTTTTTGCCGGGAAAGACGTAGTTACGGCTTCTTCCGTGGCCGAGCCAGCAGCGCAGAGCCTGCCTAGCCCGCAAGAGTTTGCTCTTTGTCGCCGCCCGCCTCCGCCCCGCGTGGAAGTTAAAGCGGATTTTTGCACGGAATGCGGCACGCAAGGAAAATTTGCTTATACGTATTTTAAGGGTGCTATCATGTGCAAATTCAACGAGGGTTGCAGTTCTCTGAGCGTGGTTGTGAGAGCGCCTAAAAAAGTAACGGTAGCCGGAGCGCGCAAGGCCAGCGAGTCGCCTGACGGGACAGTCAGTTACGCGGTTGCCTTTAACAGAGAAATGAAATTCGGCGAAACGCAGCCGTTTAATATCAAATTTTCTTTGGATAAGGCCAGCATGGATTTGGATAAGGATAAAAAATTCGATATTACTTTGGAATATATGGCGACCTCCCAAGGTGGCCAGCTCGACAAGATATCGGAAAACCAGACAATCCTTTTGCCCTTGGAAGAATATTGCGGCTGCTATCAATTCAGCGGTGAGCTAACCCGCGGCAGCAACTTAAAAGCTGAAGATTTTGACATTTCCCGCTATGTGATGATTGTGGCCGATCTTTCCGAATCTATGAATGTCCCGGCCAATGCCCCGGACCGTGCAAAATTCTTGGAGCAATATCGTCAGGTTATTAAGGGGTTGTATGGCCAAATAAATACGGAGAGCGGTAAGGATAATATCGGTATCATCGAAGCCAGCCACGGTACAGCCAAGTTGAAGATGACTAATAACGGCATTCCTTTGGCTTTTACCCAGAATATTAATACTTGGAATTCGGCCGTGGATTCGCTTTCTTACGGCGGGACAACCAATTTGGCCAAGGCAATCAATATGGCCCACCAAGCCTTGATAACTGCCGGCCGCGCCGGTGATGTAAAAGTCATGCTTATTCTTTCCGAAGGCTTGCCTACCGAAGATGGCGGTTATACGGACAGTGAAACACGTAATAGCGTGGCTAAGGCTGTTTGCCACGGTTCGCTGACTACGGCTAATTTTATGTCCGACCAGTGCGTTTCAGCCGCAATTCGGGAAGCCCGAGCCGCCCAGAAGAATAAGATCGATATGTATGCGGCTTGGTATATTTACGAAACCGATCCGAGCCGAGAGCGTAAATTTGATATTTTTGAAGAAACTCCCAAATGGAGCGAGGATGCCCGCGACATCAAAGACAAAGCAGTGGCTAAAGCGGTGGGCAAGGGTATTATGGAGAGGCTTGGCTATTTCCAAAACAGCGGAAATCTGCCCTATTTTAACCCTGACGACGGTTCGAGCGCATTAGCCAAGGCATTTGGCTGCGACAGGGATAGCAAGATGACTATCGAGGGAATTTTGCCCAGCGGTCTGAAATTTATCACCGGCAGCGCTAAATCCAAAGGAGCGGCCGTGGCGGCCGAGGTAATCGGAGTCAACCCGCAAAAAATTATTTTCCCGATTTCCAAGAAAATGTCGGTTAATTATCAGCAATTCGATTTCTCCTTTTATGCTTCCGCGCCCTTTGGCATGAAGGAAGTGGAAAGCCCGGTCCGTTTCTATATCACTTGCCTGCAAGGTAGGAAACAAGTAGAAAAGTATTTAGACCTTACAGTTACCAGAGCCACGGACAAATGGTGTCCGTATGCGGGCAGCTGCCAGGAATTCAAATAGTATGAAGCTGATAGCCGATTTCCACATTCATTCCCGATATTCGCGCGCCACTTCCAGTGCCATTACTTTGGAGGCGCTTGAACAAGGTGCGTGCCGCAAAGGCATCAAAGTTTTGGGTACAGGGGACTGTACCCATCCTTTGTGGATGAAAGAGATGGAAACCAAATTGGAACAAACGGGTAGCGGTTTTTATCTTTTGCGCGATTCGCTTTTAGAGCCCGAAAAGCAAGTGCATTTTGCCGTTACTGGGGAAATTAGCTGCATCTACAGCAAGGGAGGCAAAGTGCGCAAGATCCATATTGTCGTAATTTTTCCTGATATTGCCGCGGCAAAAAAATTCAACGAAAGGTTGTCAAAATTTAATTTGCATTCCGATGGACGGCCGATTTTGGGCTTGGATACCAAAGAACTGCTAAAAATTTTTTTGGATTGCGCACCGCAAGGGCTTTTTGTTCCCGGACATTGTTTTACGCCGTGGTTTTCGGTTTTTGGCAGCAAATCCGGTTTTGATTCCTTGCAGGAATGTTTTGAGGAACTGACTCCAGAAATTTATGCTTTGGAAACCGGGCTCTCTGCCGACCCGGCCATGGTTTGGCGTACATCTGATGGCAGCCGCCTTTCGCTGTTAAGCAACTCTGACGCGCACTCTATCCAAAAATTAGGCCGGGAGGCCAATGTTTTTGCCTGCGATTTGGATTACACTTTCATTATCGGGGCAATTAAAAAACGTGACAATAGCCAATTTTTGAACACAATCGAGTTTTTTCCGCAAGAGGGTAAATATTACAATGACGGGCATGCTAATTGTCAAATAAGCTTTGACCCAAAAGAAACTGCGCGCTATAATGGCCTATGTCCGGTTTGCGGGCAAAAACTCACAATTGGCGTGCTGAGCCGGGTTGAGCAAATCGCCCAACATCCTTCAGGTTTCAAGCCCGAGGGTGCTATTGGCTTTAAGCATATTGTCCCGCTCGAAGAGATAATTGCTTATGTTTTTGGTGTTGGCCCCACTAGCCGCAAGGTGAAAGAGCAATATGAAAAACTGGTCCAAAATGTCGCCAGTGAGTTTGAATTATTGCTTGAAACGCCGATAGCCGACATTGCCCGCCATTCTGATGAAGGAATTGCCGCAGCTGTCGAGCTAGTGCGTTTGGATAAAGTGCAAATGGAGGCCGGCTATGATGGGGTTTACGGCAAGTTGAAAGGTTTGGAAGCGGCTCATCGCAAAGAAAAAAAACAATCAAAGCTTATCTGATGAATTTTTCCTCCCAATTAATCGTCCAGTGTTTATACTTTTTTTTGCCGGCGTATTTTGCCAATATGACGCCGCCGGTTTTGCGTTTTTTAGGTATTGCGGAATTTTTGAACAAGCCCGTTGATGGGGGAAGGAAATTCCGGGGCAATGATATTTTTGGAGACCATAAAACTTGGCGCGGACTTATTCTAGGGACTTTGGTCGGTTTTCTGATTTATGTTGTGCAAAAGCTGCTTTACGTCGCTGATTTTTTCCAAGCCATCTCCATTCTTGATTACAGCAAAGAACCTTTATGGTTGGGCATTCTTATTCCTTTAGGCGCGCTCTGCGGCGATTTGCTTTTCAGCTTTATTAAGAGACGGATTAATTTGGAGCCCGGGGAAAGCTGGATTATTTGGGACCAAATCAATTATGTCATTGGTGTAGGCTTCGTATTTTTTCTTATCGGCAAGCTGGCCGATATCCGGATTTGGGTAATTTTACTGGTCTTCACTTTTATTTTACACGTCATTATCAACAAAATCGGTTTTTATTTGAAAATTAACCGGGCAGAATGGTAATTCTGCCAAATTTTATGGAAAAAGCGGATAAAAAAAATCAAACCAAAGCTCCGGCCCCTTTATCTCAGGATATTGCCAAGGAGATAATCGAACAAGCCAAGGCGCACTCCATGGAAAACCCCGCAATTAAAATAAAGGTTTTTGGAGTGGGCGGCGGAGGTTGCTCGATTGTCGGGGAGATTGCCAATATTGTTGCCCCGAATAAGAAAATTTCTTTTTTGGCTGCCAATACCGATATTCAAAGTTTGGAATCTTTACCGGAAAATGTTCGCAAATTGGTTTTGGGCAAGGGTTTAACTAACGGCTTGGGCTGCGGTATGAATCCTGATTTGGCCCGCCAAGCTGCCGAGCAATCCAAAGAAGAAATAAAAAGAGAAGTGGCAAATTGTGATTTGTGCATTTTTATCTCCGGCTTGGGCGGGGGAACTGGCTCGGGCGCGATGCCAATTTTTGCCGAAGCGTCACGCTTAGCACACAAAATTAGCTTGGGAATTTTTACCCTCCCGTTCGAATTTGAGGGAGAAAAGCGCCGCCGCATTGCCCAAGAGTCTTTGGAAAATATCCGGCCGCATCTTTCCGCTTCTTTAGTTATTCCTAATGAAAAAATATTCAAGGTAATCGACCCGCGCACGGCCATCAAGCAATCGTTTTCTGCCATCAATAAAAGCTTGGCCATGACCATCAAGGGTCTTTTGGAAACGCTTTACGAGGCGGGTTTGATCAATATTGATTTTGCGGATTTTCGGAGCATCTTGGAGGGTTATGGAAAAACCGCTTACCAAAATAGCATTGAGGGGGAGCGCAAAGACCTCAATACCATGATTGAAAAGCTTTTGGATAATCCTTTGGTGGACAATGGTATTGTCAGCGGCCGGGAAGCCAAAGCCATCGAGGTTGAAAGGATAATGTTTAATATTACCGGTCCAGCCGATTTGAAAATGATGGAGGTTGAAGAAATCGCCCAACGCATCACTTCGCCCAACATCAAAGCCAAAATAATTTTTGGAATTTTGCTGCGTTCGGACAAAAGCGACAAGATTCGGGTAACGCTTTTAGCTATCGGTGAGGGCAGTCCTGTCAAAAATATCCGGGACGCCATTTTTCGCGAAAGCAAACCAGAAGTTAAGCCCGAAGTAAAGCCGCCGACACCCAAAGCCAAGCACAAAAAGCCCGTAAAAAAAGCAGCGAGCAAGCCGGCTCAAAAAATTACCATTACCACTCATCCTGCACCCGATAAGGGCAGTGACAATTTGCGCAAGAATGCTATTGAGATTAAGCGCGAGGCCGAAGATAGCGAAAAGAAAATGTCTGAGCAGGAAAAGAAATGGGATATCCCCGCATTTTTAAGAATTAAAAAGTAAAAAAATATGCAAAAGAAAATTAGAACAGCAGTAATTCCGGCCGCCGGAATGGGAACGCGATTTTTGCCGCAGACCAAAGCCATGCCCAAAGAGATGCTCCCTATTGTCGACAAACCGGTTATTCAATACGTGGTCGAGGAAATTGTTGAATCCGGGTTGGAAAATGTCGTGATTGTGACTGGCGCCAACAAGCGCGCCATTGAGGATCATTTTGACGTGCCCAATCAGGATTTGGTTAATAATTTGCAAGCCGGTGGCAAGGAAAAAATACTTAAAGAGATTACTGATATCGCCACCATGGCCAATTTTATTTATATCAGGCAAAAGGGTGCCTATGGCAATGGCACACCGGTTTTGTGCGCTGAACCGGTTATAAAAAATGAGCCTTTTGCCGTGCTCTGGGGAGATGAATTTATCCATGCCAACCCGCCGCGACTCAAACAGATGATTGAAGTTTATGAGAAGCTTGGCGGCATTGTTATCTCGGGTGTGCGCATTGAGAAAAAGGAAGATTTGCGCCGGTATGGCATTGCTGATTTGGAGCCGGTCGAGGGCAATATTTATAAAGTCAAAAAAATTGTGGAAAAACCCGAGCCCGATGAAGCACCATCCAATATTGCTACACACGGTGCTTATATCTTGCCTCCCGAAATTATCGATGCCCTTAAGCGCATCAAGCCTGGCAAGGGCGGGGAAGTTTGGTTGGTGGATGCTATTAATTTATTGCAATCCGAAGGTGTGCCGGTTTATACTATCGTTTTAGATGACGGCAAATATTACGATACTGGCAATAAGGTAGAATATCTTAAAACTGTAGTTGAATTTGCGGTGCAAGATCCCGAATTCACGGAATTCAAAGATTATCTCAAAAAATTAGATTTATGAAAATACAAAGAATAATTGCCCGCGAGATTTTAGATTCTCGCGGAAACCCCACTGTGGAGGTTGATTTACTGACCGAAAAAGGCTTGTTCCGTTCTTCCGTGCCCTCAGGGGCCAGCACCGGTATTTATGAAGCCTTGGAAATGCGCGATGGCGATAAAGCCCGTTTCGGCGGCAAAGGAGTGCTTAAGGCGGTAAAAAATGTCAACGAAGCGATTGCCCGGCTTTTAGAAAATCGGGAAGTGGCCACTATTGCTGAAATCGACGCTTTGCTTTTGCACGCTGATGGAACGGAGAATAAAAGTAAATTCGGAGCCAATGCGATTTTGGCGGTTTCCATGGCTGCTTGCAAAGCTCTGGCGGCGCAAGAGGGATTGCCATTGTATGCGTTTTTAGCCAAAAATTTCGATGTGCACAAATTTGTTTTGCCCGTGCCCAGCTTAAATGTCATTAATGGGGGCAGCCATGCGGGTAATAAATTGGCCATGCAGGAATTTATGATTTTGCCTGTTGGTGCACCCAATTTCCGCGAGGCGATGCGCTACGGGGCGGAAATTTATCAAACTCTCAAATCCATTCTCAAAGCCAAATACGGCCTGAATGCCACTAACGTCGGGGATGAAGGCGGTTTTGCTCCGGACGTGCAGGACGCCCACGAAGCTTTGGATATTTTAAGCGAGGCCATTAAAAAGGCCGGCTATTCGGGCAAGGTAAAAATCGGCATGGACGTGGCCGCTTCGGAATTTTTTCAAGAAGGAAAATATAATTTGAATTTTAAGGGCGAGGCTGCCCAAGCGGATTGGAAGACCGGGGATGAGATGGTGGAGATTTATAAAGGATTTGTGGAAAAATACGACATTATCTCCATTGAAGATCCATTCGATCAGGACGACTGGCAGTCTTACCAAAAATTAACCGAGGTTTTGGGTGAGAAGGTTCAAATTGTCGGAGATGATTTGCTGGTTACTAATCCCAAGAGAATCGCCACAGCTATTGAAAAAAAGGCCTGCAATGCCTTGTTGCTTAAGGTCAACCAGATTGGCACTGTTTCGGAAGCGGTTCAGGCTTGCATCGATGCCAAGGGGGCTAATTGGGGCGTAATGGTTTCGCATCGCTCAGGCGAGACAGAAGATAGCTTTATTGCGGATTTGGTTGTGGGCATCATGGCCGGGCAGATTAAAACCGGCGCACCTTGCCGCTCCGAAAGGCTGGCAAAATATAATCAGCTTATGCGCATCGAGGAGGAATTGGGCCTTAATTGCGAATATGCCGGCAATAATTTCCGCCAAATAAGATGAAGGCGAAAGATCCCGTTTTATTTCTAATCCGCGACGGTTGGGGCTATTCGGAAAATTCCGAACATAATTTTATCAATGCTTCCAATGCGCCTTTTTGCTTTTCTTTGGCTGCGCAATACCCGCACACGCTTTTGAAGTGTAGCGGTGAGGCTGTGGGTTTGCCCAAAGGCTATCAGGGCAATTCCGAAGTCGGGCATATGACTATCGGCGGCGGGCGGGTTGTCTACCAATCACTGCCCCGCATTTTGCATGCCATTGAGGACAGGACATTTTTTTCCAATGCAGCTTTTTTGGCAGCCCTCGATCACGCTTCTAAGAACAACGGGTATTTGCATCTGATGGGTTTGGCGCAATTTGAGGGCGTGCACAGCCATTTAGACCATTTGTTCGCGCTTTTGGATTTATGCAAGGAAAAGGGCTTTCGCAAGGTTTTAGTCCATGTCATAACCGATGGCCGGGATGCGCCCCCCAAGGCCGGCATCGATAATTTGTGCAAGATTCAGGAAAAGCTCAATGTTATCGGTTTTGGCGAAATCGCCACGATATCCGGGCGCTATTATGCCATGGATCGCGACAAGCGTTTTGAGCGCACGCAAAAATATTACCAATGCTTGAAAGATGCCAAAGCCGCGGAAAAATTTTCTTTACCTTTCGATTATCTAAAGGGCTGTTATGCACAGGAAGTGACCGATGAGTTTATTATCCCGGCTTGCAAAGAAGGGTATTGCGGTTTGAGCGACAGCGACTCTTTGATATTTTTCAATTTCCGGACTGATCGAACCCGCCAGATCACCCAAGCGCTAATCGAAGAAGAATTTACTCCGTTTGCGCGTAGTAAATTTAAGGGTGTTTTTGTGGCCATGACGCAGTATTATACGCCCATGCCCTGTTTGGTCGCCTTTACCGAAGAAAAGCCCATTAACTTTTTGGGCGAGGTAGTCAGTCAAGCGGGATTAAAGCAGTTAAGAATTTCTGAAACGGAAAAGTATGCGCACGTCACATTCTTTTTCAATGGCCAAATCGAGAAGCCTTTTGAGAATGAACAAAGGATTTTGATAAATTCTCCCAAGGTGGCCACTTATGATTTGCAGCCGCAAATGGCGGCGCCAGAAATTGCTCAGCGCCTTTGTGGTGAGCTTGATAAGAAAGAATATGATTTAGTTGTGACTAATTTGGTTAATGCTGACATGGTTGGCCATACGGCCAAAAAGGAGGCTATTGAGGTAGCGATTAAGGCGGTGGATAACGCTTGCAAAGATATTGTCACCGCGGCTTTACAAAACGGTTACACAGTTTTTGTCTTCGCCGATCACGGCAATGCGGAGGATAAAAGTGAATTAACCGCGACTAGCCACACAACCAATCCGGTAGAATTTGTCTTGGTTTCGCGCGAGGCCGCTTTAGCCAAAGCCAAGTTGAAGGCCGATGGCGAGCTCAAAGATATCGCCCCCACGGCTTTACAGATACTGTCTTTACCTCAACCAAGAGAAATGACCGGCCAAAGCTTGATAACAACATAAATTTGATATTTTTCAATCTTTACAGTTTTTATTCCCGGACCATAATTAAATAGTCAAAAAATAAAATAAAAAATAAAACACAACATTTATGGCAGAAGAACAACAAAAGGGCCAGAATTTACTTTGGCCGATAGTAGCGGTATTGCTGCTGCTCGCAATCGTATTTGCTTTCGCGATGAAGGGAGGTCTTTCTATTGGAGGCGTTTCCAAAGGTGTCGCGATTAAAGACGCGATGAAATATGTCAATGAGAATTTCCGCACGCCAGAATCTCCGGAATATTTTTATGACGAAAAAACCATTAGCGAAAGCCATGGTCTTTACACGGTTAAAATTAAAACCAAGGATGATAAGGGCACAGAGATTGAAGTAGGTGTCTTGTCGGTTACCAAGGACGGCCAAGCAATTTTCCCCGGCGAATTGATCGAGATTAAAAAGAAAGAAGATGCCAATAAAGAAGGAAATGCCGCGGCTACCAAAGAAGTAAAAAAGAGTGACAAGCCCGAGGTTAAATTATTTGTCATGTCTTTTTGCCCATTCGGCTTGCAGGCCGAGAAGGCTATTTTGCCCGCGATGCAGCTGCTCAAGGATAAGGCTGATATCGGCATTTATTATGTGAATTATATAATGCACGGCAAAAAAGAAGCTGATCAAAATATTCGGCAGTATTGCATTGAAAAGGAGCAGAATGATAAATATAATGCTTACTTGACTTGCTTTGCCACTTACGATGTCAGCGCCTGCCAAAAGGCTGCGGCCGCGCTCAAAGATGCCGCTGCAGCCCAAGCAGCCGCCGAGGCTTGCTATAATCCCGCCCACAGCAGCTGTGCAAGCAAAGCGGGTATTGATACCGCCAAGCTGGAGAGCTGCTATAGCAAGACTTTTTCCGAGCTTAAGCTTTCCGCCAATGCCAAGGATTACGAATACAGCCAAGAGAAGGGCTTTCCGGCCTTTGCCTTACACGATGAGCTAAACAAGCAATTCGCTGTTCAGGGTTCTCCGACTTTGGTTATTAATGGTACGGAGGTTTCTAAT
The DNA here is from genome assembly GCA_964596325.1 of uncultured Candidatus Saccharibacteria bacterium. GTDB lineage: Bacteria > Patescibacteriota > Minisyncoccia > Minisyncoccales > JAGOPM01 > JBAZJI01. The sequence continues at coordinate 49,347 of CAZQSQ010000002.1, read as the reverse complement.
GTGACTCGTTCACCGGAAGGATTTAAGACCGCCATTTGCAATGCTTTCAATAACAAGCCGGCAGAGTGCGACCAAAAGCTTTCCGAGTCTGCAGCTTCGGCCGGTATGGGGCCCAACACTGGCGCGGCTGCTTCCAGCAACGCTTCCTGTAACTGATTTTTTCTTAAACCTCCGCGCGAGCGGAGGTTTTTGCTTTTTAGAACGCATTTGCTATAATTTGTTTGAAATAAATACTATGCCAAAAATTGCAATCAACGGCTTTGGGAGAATTGGCCGTTTAACTTTCCGTAATATCATCAAAAATATCCCGCAAATCGAAGTAGTGGCCATCAACGACCTCACTGATAACCACACTTTGGTGCACCTTCTCCAATATGATTCTTCGTATGGCTATTGCGGCTTCGAAGTCGAAGAAAAGGAGGGGGCGATGGTGATAGACGGGAAAGAAATAAAACTCCTTTCCGAAAAAGATCCCACTAAATTGCCGTGGAAGGAGCTGGGAGTCGATGTTGTTTTGGAGTGCACTGGCGCTTTCACCAAATACGAAGACGCGCATAAGCACATCGAAGCCGGAGCTAAAAGGGTTATCTTGTCGGCGCCGTCAAAAACGCCCGATAAAGTAAAATCATTTGTTATTGGAATCAATGACCAGGATTTAGCCGGTTGCTCTGATGATGTTATTGATATGGGTTCTTGCACCACGAATTGTTTGGCTCCCGTTGTCAAAATCCTCGCGGATAATTTTGGCATCGAGAAAGGGTTTATGACCACGGTCCACAGCTATACCAACGACCAGAATATATTGGATTTGCCGCACAAGGATTTGCGCCGTGCCCGCGCTGCCGGTTTGAATATTATTCCCACCAGCACAGGTGCCGCCAAAACGGTTGGCAAAGTTTTGGGCGAAAAATCCGGCAAGCTTGATGGCCTTTCTTTGCGTGTGCCCACGCCCACGGTTTCCATAGTTGATTTTGTTTGCACTCTTAAAAAGGAGACGACCAAGGAAGAGCTCAATGATGTTTTTAAGGCCAATGAAATTAAAGGTGTTTTCCGCGTCAGCGAAGAGCAATTGGTTTCCATGGACTTCAAAGGCGATACTTATTCCTCGATTTTAGATGCACCTTTAACTATGGCTAGCGGGAATCTGGTAAAGGTTGTCGCTTGGTATGATAATGAGTGGGCATATTCTTGCAGGTTGGGAGAATTTTGTCTTCGAGCCGCCGAAGCATGATGCGAAGGTACTTAAAAGCCGCTAATAAGGGCTAATCGTCAAAATTTCAGAAAATTGCCCCTTATAAAAGGGGCTTTTAGTAAATTTTTAATCATTTGCTATAATATAAGCAATATGCTTTTAGATTTTCAAAAGAGCAAGGAGCTGTTGGAAAAATATTCAATACCAGTCGCACCCTCAGAGATATTTGAAGACTTTGGCCAAGCCAAAAACTATGCGCAAAAAATCGGCTATCCGGTCGTGGCAAAAATTTGGGGCGATGATGTTCTGCACCGCTCGGAACTTGGTGGGGTTAAAATTAATATTAAAAACGCTGCTGAGTTGGAGCTGGCCTTTAAGGATTTGCAAGGCAAGGCCAAACAAATAATGGTGCAAAAAATGGAAAGCGGGCACCAAGTGTCCATTGGCGTCAAGTATGATAGGCAATTTGGGCCGGTAATCATGTTCGGTTTAGGCGGGATTTTTGTCGAAATCTTAAAAGACGTTTCCTTTCGGCTTTGCCCAGTCAGCAAGGAGGAGGCGTTGGGCATGATACGGGAAATTAAAGGTTTTGCGGTATTGCAGGGCGAGCGCGGGGGCGAACAGGCCGATTTGGAAGCTCTGGCCGGCTTTATCAGCAAAGTCAGCCGGTTGGCGGAAAACGAGACAAACATTTCCGAAATTGATTTTAATCCGGTCATGGCCGCCAAACATGCTACCATTGCCGTGGATTTCAAAATTTTACAATAATATGCCCAGAAATTTTCAGGCGTTATTTGAACCAAAAAGCATCGCCATTATCGGGGCCAACAGCCTGGCTAATACAGTCGGCTCGGGCTTGGCAAAAAATGTCCTTGAAGGGAAGGAACACAGGGAGATATATTTTGTCAATCCTAATGAGGCGGAAATTTTTGGCATCAAGACGCATAAGTCGCTTTCAGATATCGGGGCAGTAATTGATTTGGCGGTCATTGCAGTACCGGCAAAAATTGTGCCCATGATTATCGACGAATGCATTACTAATAAGGTTGGAGCGGTCATAATAATTTCCGCTGGGTTTGCCGAAACCGGAGCTGAAGGCCAAAAAATTCAAGAAGGTTTGGTAGCGGCTTTGAAAAAGGCGGGTATTCCGCTTTTGGGTCCGAACTGTTTGGGCGTTCTTAATCCCTGGGCCAATCTTAATGCTTCATTTGCCCCGGCGAGCCCCAAGGCCGGAGCAATCGCCTTGATTTCGCAAAGTGGTGCCATGATTGACTCGATAATTGATGTGTCGCTGGCGCAAAATTACGGTTTTTCAAAAATTATCTCCATTGGCAATGAGGGCGATATTAATCTGTCGGAATTGATTCTGGCCTGCGGCAAAGACCCGCAAACAAAAGTTATTGGAATTTATATTGAAGGAATTAACAACGGCCGGGAATTCGTCAAAGCTTGCCAGGAAGTCAGCCAAAGCAAGCCAATCGTGGTTATCAAAGCCGGCAAAGGAGAGGTGGGCAAAAAGGCAGCCAGCACGCATACCGGTTCCTTGGCCGGAGAGTATAAGATTTATCAGGCCGCATTCCAAAAAGCCGGCGCCATCGAGGCTCAAAGCGTGGAAGAGCTGCTGGATTTGTGCAAGGCCTTGGCTTGGCAGCCGCGTTTTACTGGCAAAATCGGGATAGTGACCAATGGCGGCGGGGTGGGTGTTTTAACGGCTGATGCCTGCCAAGAGTTTGGTTTGGAACTGGCAAATTTAGACGGTAAAACCCTGAAGATTTTGGAGGCGCCCGGTGTTATGCATCCGGCCTGGTCAAAGGCCAACCCTGTAGACGTTGTGGGTGATGCCACGGCTCAAAAATACGAAGCGGCCATAAATGCTTTACTTGACCAAAAAGACATTTCTGCTCTGATAGTTTTGCAGACCATGCAAATAATGACAAATCCAATCGAGAATGCTAACATAACCGCACATGCTGCAAAAGGGCATGCGGATAAACCAATAGTTTGCTGCTTTTTAGGGGGCAAGATGACATTGCCGGGAATAAATGTTTTGGAGGAAAACAAAATCCCCAATTTCTCCGATCCCCGCAAAGCGGCCAATATTTTAGCAAAGATGAAAAATAAATGACAGTTATGCAACACGAAAGCCCGAAAGGGAAAGTTAGCTTAAATGTTATCTTGATTTCGTTGTTGGCAATAAGCGCCATCTTCCTCCTGACGCTTTATGGCAACAACCAAGGGTTGCAAAAAGCCCTAGATGAGGCTCGCGCCCAAGCCAATAACAGCGAACAAAACGCTGCTTGCAACTTGCCAAGCGAGACCCAAAAGGCCCCCGAGGATGAGACGGCGCCTGCCAGCCAAGAAACTACAAAAATTTCTGTGGCTAAAGATGGAGCCTGCTCTTGTGCCCCAGCGGGCCAAGCCCAAATAATAGTTTCGGAAAAAACCAATAAGTTCGAGCCTTTGTTGTCTTATTTGGTGGCTCTGAAGACTGTTAAGTATATAAATAGCGAGCTTAAATCCGAGCAATTACCGGATTTGGCTTTCAAGTCATACAAGAAAGAGGGTGGGGTTTATGAAATCACTCTGGTAGACGGCAAAACCAAAGAAAGTCGCGGTTTGGTTTATGTCAGCGAAGACGGAAAATACATTTTTCCCGCGGCCATAAATTCCTTGGAGCCAATCAAGCCAACGGCCGAGGTTAAGGGAGCTGCCACCAAAACTGAGGCGGCGAGCGTGCAAGTTAAGGCCACGGCAAAGCCGGAGGTGCAGCTTTTTGTGATGTCGTATTGCCCATTCGGCTTACAGGCGGAAAAAATGTTTTTGCCGGTTTACGATTTACTTAAAGACAAGGCTTCCATGGGTGTTTATTATGTGAATTACACCATGCATGGTTTTACCGAAGCGGAACAAAATGTCAGGCAGTATTGCATTTCCAGCGAACAAACCGAGAAGTTTTCCAAATACCTTTCTTGCTTTGTAAAAACCGACAAGCATGCAGATTGCGCCAAGCAAGCCCAGGTTGATGAGGCTAAATTGGCCGCCTGCTTTGCGGCGACAATGAAGAAATACAATATCAATGACAAGTCTGAAGCTTTCCCGATTTATGAGGAACTGAATAAGAAGTATAACGTCCAAGGCTCGCCGACAATCATCATTAATGGCGAAGAAGTCCAAGTGGACCGCTCCCCCGAGGAGTTTAAGAAAGCGGTTTGTGCGGCCTTCACGGTTAAGCCCAAGGAGTGCGAGACAGTCTTGGCTAAAACCGTAGCCAGTCCCGGAATCGGAGAGGGAACCACTGACAGCAGCAGCGGTTCTTGCAACTAAACAATGCGAAAAAAGCAGGATGTTGAAATCCTGCTTTTTTGTTTTTACAAATTCAGGCTATAATGAAGAAAATAAATATGGATAAAAAGTTAATCATTTGGATAAAAGATCTACGCCGCGAAGACGTAGCACTTGTGGGCGGAAAAAATTCCTCGATGGGAGAAATGTATTCGCAGCTTTCAGCCAAGGGTGTGCCCATTCCCAATGCTTTTGCTTTGACTTCAGATTCGTTTTGGTATTTTTTGGCGCACAATAAAATTGACGAGCATTTGAAAAAGACTTTTGCCAATTTTGATGCCAAAAATATTCCCCTTTTGCAAAAGACTTCGCGGGAATTGATGGCTAAGGTGCGCTGGGGCCGTTTTCCTGATGATTTGAAACAACAAATTTTGGAAAATTATAAAATACTTTGCCAAGAGTATGGTTTGAAAAATGCCGATGTGGCGGTGCGCTCCTCGGCCACGGCCGAAGATTTGCCCAATGCCAGCTTTGCCGGTCAGCACGAAACTATGCTCAACATTTCCGGCGAGAGCCAACTGCTTAATGCGGTCAAGGATTGCATGGCTTCGCTTTTTACGGCTCGCGCCATCGCTTACCGCGACGAAAAGGGCTTTGACCAGCTAAGCGTGGCCATTTCGGTTTTGGTACAGAAAATGGTGCGCTCGGATTTGGCTTCCTCGGGCGTGATGTTTTCCCTGGATACTGAATCGGGCTTCCGCGACGTGGTGGTCATTAATGGTATTTATGGTATTGGCGAAATGATTGTCAAAGGGCGGATTACGCCGGATACTTTTATCGTGCATAAACCGACTTTCAAAAAAGGTTTTAAGTCTTTAATTGTCAAAAATCTCGGCCGTAAAGATCAGAAATATGTTTATGCGGGCAATAACGGCATCAAGGAAGTTTCTGTGCCGGAAAAAGAATGGAAACAGTTTTGTCTTACCCAAGATGAGGCCTTGAAGCTCGCGGAGTGGGCAATAATAATTGAAGAACATTACAAATTGCCCATGGATATGGAATGGGCCAAAGACGGGCAAACCGGAAAGCTTTTTATTGTGCAGGCCAGGCCCGAAACCGTGCATGCCCAGGAGGAAGTCGGCCGTTATTTTGTGGAATACAAAACTAAGCCCCAAGGCTTTAAGGAGTTGGTTCAGGGAATTGCCGTAGGTAATAAGATCGGGCAGGGCAAGGTGCATATCATTCAAGATGTGGCCAAAATTGCCGAGTTTAAGAAAGGGGAGGTTTTGGTCACGAAAATGACTGATCCGGATTGGGTGCCGATTATGCGCATCGCCGGGGCGATTGTCACTGATGAGGGCGGGACCACTTCGCATGCCGCCATTGTGTCGCGCGAGCTGGGAGTGCCCTGTATCGTCGGGACTAAAGATGGTTCCAAAAAACTTGCGAGCGGCAAAGAAATAACCGTTGATTGCTCGCAAGGGCGTAAGGGTGTGGTTTACGAAGGGCAGGTGCCTTTTGATATGCAGCGTTATGACTTGAAGGAAATTCCCGAGCTGCCGGTTAAAATTGCCATGAATATCGGCACGCCCGACGGCGCTTTCAAATATTCCTATTTGCCAGTGGAAGGCGTGGGCTTGGCACGGGAGGAGTTTATTATTGCGGAAAAAATTAAAGCTCATCCTATGGCGCTTGTCGACTATGATAAAATCGCCGATATGCAAATCAAGCAAAAATTAGACGAGCTCACGGCCGGCTATCCGAGCAAAACCCAGTATTTTATCGACGAATTGGCCGAAGGGGTCAGCCAAATTGCCGCGGCCTTTTACCCGCGCGAAGTAATTGTGCGCTTTTCCGACTTCAAGACCAATGAATACGAATCGCTTTTGGGCGGAAAGCTATTTGAACCCAAGGAAGAAAACCCCATGATCGGTTGGCGCGGTGCCTCCCGCTATTATGACCCCCGTTTTAAGGAGGCGTTCAAATTAGAATGTTTGGCCATGAAAAAGGTGCGCGAGGTTTACGGCTTGGACAATCTGCATGTCATGATCCCATTCTGCCGCACACCCGAGGAGGCGCTAAAGGTAATGGAAGTGATGAAGGAAGCGGATTTGGCCCGCGGCAAAAACGGTTTGAAAGTTTATATTATGTGCGAAATACCCAGCAATGTCATGTTGGCTGATGAGTTTTTGGCGATCTGCGACGGCTTTTCAATCGGCTCCAATGATTTGACCCAATGCGCCTTGGGTTTGGACCGTGATAATGGCGGTTTGGCTGTCATTGGCAATGAAACCAATGGAGCTGTGAAGAAACTGATTAAGATGGCGGTTGACAAATGCGTGACAAACAACAAATATGTAGGTATCTGCGGGGATGCGCCCTCAACGATTGAGGGTTTTGCGGATTTCCTAATTGAGGCGGGGATTAAATCAATTTCCTTGTCTCCCGACGCAGTGGTGAAAACTTTATATGCTTTGGCGCAATCGCAAAAGCAAAAACAAACAAAATGAGCAAAGAATTTGATGTAGTCGCCATTGGTTCGGGTACGCGCGACACTTATCTGTTTTTTAAGGAGGATCATGTTTATAACCATGTCGCGGACTTAAAAGTCGCTTATTGTTTCCGGCTCGGCTCGAAAGTTGACGCCCAGACGTTAATGTCATTTACCGGCGGGGGCGGCAGTAATGTTTCGGCAGCGTTGGCCTTTTTTGGCGTAAAAACCGCATGGGCGGGCATGGTCGGCGATGATTTGCCCGGAGACAATGTTTTAACCGAACTTAAGAAGTATGGTGCCGACGTCTCTTTGGTAAAAAAGAATAAAAAGGTTCCAACCAATCAATCAATCGTGTTGATTCACCCCGGGGTGGACAGGACCATCTTGGTTTATCGGGGCGCTTCTTCGGAATTTTCCAAAAAAGATTTGGATTTATCCGGCCTTTCGGCCAAATGGATTTTTGTCGGGCCGATGACGGGCAAAAATCTGACCATCATGCCGACGGTTTTCAAGTTTGCCAAAGAAAATGGGGCAAAGATTTATGCCAACCCCAGTAAGCCGCAAGCTGAATATTATTCCAAGAATAAAAAGGCTCTCAAAGGCATTGATATCATCAGCCTTAATGAGGAAGAGGCGGAGGTGCTTTGCGGAAGCGGTAAAAAATATGAGGAGATGGCTAGGGAGATTTGCAAGTTAACCGGCGGCCTTGCAGTTTTGACTTTAGGTAAGGATGGTGCCATGGCTTGTGATGGGCAAAGCATTTATAAGGCGGGGATTCTCCCGGCTAAAGTGGTTGATAAAACCGGAGCAGGAGACTCTTTTAATGCTGGATTTTTATACGCGTATATGCGGACTGGGAGTATTGTGGACGGTTTGCAATTCGGCACGGCTAATGCCACGGCCAATGTCAAAACCATGGGTGCCAAGTGGAATTTCCAAGATCCTGCCAAAAAGTGGACAAAAGTGAAAGTTATTGTGAAATCGGTTTAATCATTGACTAGCTAAGCCTAAAAATTGTAGAATAAGTAAATAAAAAATATGAAGGTAATTTTAGAGACCAGCAAATGTATCGGATGCGGCGCTTGCGCTGCCATCTGCCCCCAGGTTTTCGAAATCGGCACGGATGGCAAATCCCATTTAATTAAAGGCACAAAAGGCCCAGCCGGAAGGGAGGAATTGGTTTCCGACGAGCCGATCAATGGAATTGACGATGCGGTTAATGGTTGCCCAGTGCAGGCCATTAAAACTGAGAAATAATTCAACAAAATAAGGAGCCCGCCTCTTTTGGGGCGGGTTTTTTATTTGGGACTTTCGAGTTGACAGATATTTTAATAATGATATAATTTAGTGTACCTTTATTCAAAAAAATCGACACTACTAAAGGAGGATTGTAAAATCATGGTTGAATGTAAGGAGGAGACGAAGGGCAAGGTTGACAGTTTACGCCCCGGAGATTTGGATGATCGGCAGAATTTTGAGAACAGCCAAACTTGGAAATTGCGCTTTGGCCGAGTTGATGCCAGAAAGGCTGCCCGGAAGGAATTGGAATCGGGTAAAATCACCCTTTCGCGCTGCATTGAAATGATTATTACTTTTAAGGAGAGCTATAAAGCGCTCAAAACCTTGGCTGACAGTTACCCCCTGCCGCAAACCACCAAAATACTTTCGGGCGAGCCAAATGCGATTAGGCCCGAAGCTCTGATCCTATACGTCTACGAAATTCGCGAAGACCTCAAGGTCATGAAAAAAGCCATTGCCAAGGGTCTGGATATTTTGGAACTTGTCAAAGATTTTTCTTATGATGATTTGAGCTTCATGCGCATTGTTTCGAAACCCGAAGTTGTTTCCAAGATACCGAAAAAATGCAAGCCTACCTACAAAAAAATCCTTCAAAGTGCCCAAAGCAAAGTAGCAAATAAAGCATAATAACGCCCTTTTTCAGGGCTTTTTTTGCGGCCGATTCGCCCTTTACAGGCCATGGGTTTTGTGCAATTATGTGGGCAGAAAACAAATATATGAAAAAGACCTTATTTTTATTCGCGCTTTTGGGGATATTAATGGCCGGCACTGCTTTGGGCGCTACTTCGACTAGCAATTCCATTGTTTCTAAACAGCCGCCCACCATTAGCATTGGCAGCTGGATAAAAGTCTCGGGTAATAATCAAGCCCCTTGGCAGGAAGCGGTTAAAGCCGCGCCAAAGGACACTCTCCAATACCGCGTGGACGTGGAAAACATTTCTAAAGAAGTGCAAAAGCAGGTGTATGTGCAGACGATTTTGGGCCGTAACCTGACCATGCAAAAAGACATCAAGGTTGACGGGAAAGCTGTCACCTATGACCAGAAGAAAGGGATTTTCTTGGGCGATATTGCCAAAGGGCAAACCAAGGTTATTACCTTAACTGCGACCGTGGGCAAAAATGAAAATTTGGTTTATGGACAAAACGAATTAATCGCAGTTTTCGTGCTCGATAAGAGCCATGTGCCGGTTGCCGATACTGCCACGGCTTTTGTTTGGAGGCAGGGTTTGGCCGGAACCACGACCGGGCCGGTGCAGGCTAGCGCCTTAAATACCGGGTTGACTGCCAATTTGGGAGATTTTATCATTCTGCCGTTTATTTTAGCCGTTATTGCCACTTTGATTTTCCGCAAGCAACTGGGCGCATCTTTTGTTAATTTTCAAGACGCCAATCAAAACGCCCAATATTTTCTGGCTCAGAAGCAACTGGAAAAGATGGTGCAGAACAAGAAGTAATTGTTTATAAAAAAATCCCCGTGAGGGGATTTTTTGTTTGTCTAAAATACTGGAAAGTTTTAGGCTTGCTTTTCGCTGTTAAGTTTTTCCAGAATGCGGCTGACGTTTTGAATGCTGTCGTAGTCGTAAATAGAAATGGCAATGGCGCCCGGATTCATTTTTTTGAGCTTGGCCAATTTTCTCGCCACATCTTTGGGATTAGTGGCATCGCTCTTGGTTATAAAAATGTATTCGTCTTTTTCCAATAGCGCTTTATTGTACTTGCCCAATTCTTTGCGAATAGCCTTGTAATCTTTAATCGGGGTGCTTGATTCGGCAGAAATCAGGTGGAAAAGGGTTTTGGTTCTCTCCACATGGCGCAAAAACTTGATTCCCAAGCCTTTGCCGCTGGCCGCGCCTTCGATAATTCCGGGAATGTCGGCAATGACCAAATCTTGGAAAACTCCCAAGTGAGGCTCAAGGGTGGTAAAAGGATAATTGGCCACCCGGCTCTGGGCATTGGTAATTTCGTTTATCAAACTGGATTTGCCAGCATTGGGCAAGCCGATTAAACCGATATCGGCCATCATTTTTAACTCGAGGCGCAATTTAACGGTTTCGCCAGGCAGGCCCGGATTGGCATTTTTGGGTGAGCGGTTAGTCGAGGATTGGAAGCGATAATTGCCCCAGCCGCCATTGCCACCCTTGGCTAAAAGTTCTTTTTCGCCGATTTTAGTGATTTCTATTTTTTGATCTTTATCTAAAAAATGGATGACCGTTCCCACCGGTACATTGATGAATTTGTCGCTGCCGGTTTGGCCCCGGCGCAAATAACCTTCGCCGGCTTTGCCGTTTTCGGCTTTGATATCTTTGATATAGCGGAATTGGTTGAGGGCTCCCAAATTAGAAACACCGACAGCGTAAACGCTGCCTCCTTTGCCGCCATCTCCACCCATCGGGCCCTTTTGGAGTTTAATTCTGGACCATGCGACTTCGCCGGCGCCGCCTTTGCCGGCATATACGGTTATTTTGACATCATCAATCAGCATATTTCTGTTATTTATATTGTACCATAAATTATCTTTATTGGCAATGAGAAGGATTTGCCAAAATCTTTTGGATATTTATAATTAATTAACAACCAAATAAATTATCAAGAGCGGTGCGAGTTTCGCCAATGGGCGAACGCGGGATTTAGCCCGATGACCACCCGGCAACCCTGCCAGCGCAGAAGGTGCCAAATCTAAAACCCCCAGGGGAAAGATAATCGTTACAACGCTTTCTTTTCCTGCAGGCGTTTTTTCAATAAAAAATCATTATGAAACATATAATCAAAACAGCGGAAAGTGTTGCTATTGGGCATCCTGACAAAATTTGCGATCAAATCAGCGATGCTATTTTAGACGAAGCGTTGCGCCAGGACCCTTACTCAAGGGTGGCGGTGGAAACCATGGGCGGGCATAACAAAATTTTCATTGTGGGAGAAATTACGAGCCATGCCAAAATCGATTTTGAACAAATTGCCAAGGACGTTTATAAATCATGTGGCAATGAAGACGCAGTCAGTATAACTGTCCATATTGTGCAGCAATCGCCCCAAATTAAGGCCGGGGTCGATGTGGGAGGGGCCGGGGATCAGGGTATAATGGTTGGTTATGCGTGCAATGAAACCAAAGAAATGATGCCGTTGGAGGTTATGCTTTCCCGCCAGCTCAGCAAAGCCATGGGGCCGCGCGACGGCAAAAGCCAAGTAACCGTCGAAGACGGCAAAATTACCAAAGTTGTCACCAGTGTTTGCGGGGATTACCCAGCGGAATTGCTGAAGCTTTTGAAAAAGTGGGGGATTAAAGAGGGTGATACCCGTTGGCTTAAAAACCCGGCCGGCGAATGGACAATCGGCGGATTTGCCGCTGATACCGGGCTCACCGGGCGCAAATTGATTGTGGATAATTACGGTCCCAATGTTTCCATTGGCGGCGGGTGCTTTTCGGGCAAGGATAATACTAAAGTGGACAGGTCGGCGGCCTATATGGCGCGCAAAATTGCCGTGGATCTGCTTAAAAAAGAAAAAGCCGAGCAGGTGTTTGTGCGCTTGGCTTATGCGATTGGCGTAGCCGAGCCAGTCATGGCTTGTGCCGAGGTTCACAAAAAGGGCAAAATTAATTTTATCTCCCACATTAAGGGATACGATCTGACTCCGGCTGGAATCATTAAATTTTTGAATTTACGCAAGCCCCAATTCAGGCAGACTGCCATGTATGGGCACTTTGGCAATGGTTTCAAGTGGGATAAGTAAGGAGGCCAATATTAAAAGTCCAATGTCGAAAAAAAAGGTCCCGCTCATCGAGCGGGATTTGTTATGTAGCTAGTATCTATTCAAATCAAATGTATATGTATCGTCGAAAAATTGGCATGCCAGAAATTGTGCTTGAATATCCATAGCCGTCCAGCCAAGATATTGTTTTTGAAAAGCGGCTGGCCTATCCTGGAACTTTGTCGGTACGAAGCGATGAATGCCGGAACCAACTTGACCAATATGCGTAAACGAACATTGGCGCAAGAGCATACAATACGCCCAGAGTGTGTCTTCGCCGCATCGATGCCTCATTTGGACGTCGAGAGCCAAGAAGTTCTCGCGTTCAAAAATTGCCACCCTCCCTAAGACATAACCGTCTTCAAAGTATTCCGAATCGTCTCCACCATCATGATACTCTTCAAGTTTCGAGGGCAACTTTTCCTTTGTGCAACGAAAATCATTTATGGCCTTCCCGAGCCTGTCCAACATATTCGCAGTACCTACACTTTCATTCATTCTAGTCCTCCAAAATTTTTATAGTACAATATACTTATATTATAGCATATTTTTATGTAAAAATCAATAGAAGAAACTTGTCGCGGTTATTGGCTTTTTCACATTCTCCACAGCCATAAAAGCCTTTGAAATATTTAGCTAAAAGTGCTATGGTATATCTGACAATTCGATATGATAGATCCGCAATACGACCCCAAGAAAAACGAGGGGGAAATTTATAATTTTTGGGAGAGCTCAAAGTTCTTCCAGCCTTCGGATACTGGGAAAAAAACATATAGCATCACCTTACCACCGCCTAATGTCACGGGTAATTTGCATATGGGACATGCCCTCAATTTGGTTATTCAAGATGTCCTCATTCGCAGCAAACGCATGCAGGGATACCGGACAGTTTGGGTTCCGGGCATTGATCATGCTGGCATTGCGACCCAAAATGTCGTTGAAAAGGAATTGCGCAAACAAAATATCACTCGCCACCAAATTGGTCGCGAAGAATTCGTTAAGAAAGTTTGGGAGTGGAAAAATAAATACGGCGATATAATTTTGAACCAAATTAGGCGCATGGGCGCTTCCTGCGACTGGAGCCGCACCCGCTTTACCATGGATGAGGGCTACGTCAAGGCTGTGCAGGCGGCTTTTGCGGCCTATTACAACAAAGGTTTGGTTTATCGGGGCAAGCGCGTTATTAATTGGTGCACTCGCTGCCAAACTTCTCTTTCGGATTTGGAAGTGGAAAGCGAAGAGGAAAAGGGAAAACTTTGGCATATTAAATATCCGATTACCAAAGACGGTAAGGAGTTTGTTATTGTGGCCACTACCAGGCCGGAAACCATGTTAGGGGACACGGCCGTGGCCGTTAATCCCGGTGACGCCCGCTATAAGCATTTAATTGGCAAGACTGTTATTTTGCCTTTGGTTAATAAAGAATTGCCCGTGATTGCTGATGATTCTGTGGACAAAGAATTTGGGACAGGCATGGTTAAGGTCACGCCTTTCCACGATTTCACTGATTATCAAATGGGTGTGCGCCATAAGTTGGAGATGATTGAGATAATGGACCAGTTTGGCCGTTTGAATAAAAATGTTCCGCCCAAATACCAAGGTCTTAAAGCCGCCCAAGCGCGAGAGATTATTGTGGAAGATCTAAAGCAGCTCGATTTACTCGTGAAGATTGAAGATCATGTGCACCAAAAGCCGCATTGCGCCAGATGCCATACCGTGATTGAGCCGCTGCCCTCCGAGCAATGGTTTATAAAAATGAAGCCTTTGGCAGAGGCAGCTTTAGCTTCGGTTAAAAGCGGCAAGGTAAAATTCCACCCAAAGAGCTGGGAAAAGCTCATGTTTAATTGGATGGAAAATATCCAAGATTGGTGCATTTCGCGCCAGCTTTGGTGGGGACACCAGATGCCCATTTGGCAGTGCCAAGAAAGCCAAGAATTTTTTTGCGCGACGGAGGTGCCAAGCAAGTGCCCTAAGTGCGGGAACTGCGAGCCCAAGCAAGTCGAAGATGTTTTTGACACTTGGTTTTCTTCCGCCCTGTGGCCGTTTGCGGTCTTTGGCTGGCCTGAGAGCACCAAAGATTTGCAGGATTTTTATCCCACCAGCACGCTTTCCACGGCCCGCGATATTATTAATTTATGGGTGAGTCGGATGATATTTTCTGGATTGGAGTTTACCGGAAGCGAACCTTTCAAAAATGTCATAATCCATGCCACGGTTTTGACCAAGGATGGCAAGCGCATGAGCAAGTCTTTGGGTACAGGTATTGACCCGATTGGTTTGGTGGAAAATTACGGGGCTGATGCCACGCGTATGGGTTTGGCTTGGCAGGCCACTGATTTGCAAGATATCCATTTCAGTGAAGATGCTATTATTGCAGGCAAAAAATTTGCCAACAAAGTTTGGAACGCGACCCGTTTTGCCATCATGGATATTCCGGAAGGCAAAACTTATGATATTAAGCAAAAACCAGTCGCCAAAACAGAAGCTGATAAAGATATTTTAAGTAAGCTCGACGCCCTTATCGAATCAACCACGGAAAATATTTCTAAATTTGCTTTTGGCACGGCCATCCGTGATATTTACGAATATTTTTGGCACCAGTTCTGCGATATCTATATTGAGAAATCCAAAGAGCAGATAAAAAATGCCAAAAGCGAAGAAGAAAAAGAAAATACGTTGAAGATTTTGCTTTACGTCTTGAAAAACTCCTTGGCGCTTTTACATCCCTTTATGCCGTTTGTGACTGAAGCGCTTTACCAAAAGCTGCCCATTGAGAATAAAGCTAAGGCTTTAATTATCGAAAAATGGCCTACAGTGCAACAGGTAGCGCAAGTGGCCGACTTGGCCCCAAAGCCCGCAGCAAAGGCCGTTAAACCGGTTAAAAAGCCCATTTTAAGAAAGGCTCAACCTAAGAAAGTGGCTAAAAAGCCTGTTAAAAAACAAGTTAAGAAGGTTGTAAAGAGTAAGCCCAAAGCAAAAAAATCAGCCAAAAAACATGCCAAAAAGCGCAAATAAAAAACGCATCTTAACAGGTGATCGGCCCAGCGGCCGCCTTCACTTGGGCCACTATGTTGGTTCTCTGGAAAACAGGCTCAAGCTGCAAAACGACTATGACTGCTTTTTTATAATCGCTGATTATGAATATTTGACCGATAATGTCGAGAACACGGCTGCCTTTGAAAAAAATATTTCCGATTTGGTTTTGGATTACCTTTCTGTGGGCATCGATCCGGAGAAGTGCAGTATTTTTGTGGAGTCGCAGGTGCCCCAAATTGCCGAGCTTAATTTGATATTTTCCATGATGGTTAAAATGTCCCGCGTAGTGCGCAACCCAACCATCAAGGATGAAATCAAAAATAAAGGCGTGGAGGGCCCGACTTTCGGCTATATTGGTTGGCCCATTATCCAAGCCGCTGATATTTTATGTGTGCGGGCCGATGTGGTGCCCGTGGGCGAAGACCAGCTGCCCCATGTCGAGCAAACACGCGAAATTGCCAGATATTTTAATTCTAACTTCCAAGAAATTTTTACCGAACCGGAGCCAATCGTGGGTAGTACGCCAAGGCTTTTGGGCCCCGATGGACGCAAAATGAGCAAGTCTTTGGGCAATGCCATTTATTTATCCGATAGTGCCAAGGAAGTGGAAGAAAAAATTTCCAAAGCCGTGACCGATCCGAAAAAAATAAAAAAGGACGATCCGGGAGATCCTGAGATTTGCAATATTTATAAATATTACCAAGTTTTTGCCAAAGATTTAGTCGAGCAAAGGGCACGGCAGTGCCGCGAAGGCAAAATCGGCTGCGTGGAATGCAAAAAAGAAATTGCCAAGAGGATTAATGAGTTTTTAGATCCTATCCGCGAGCGCCGCGCAAAATTTGAAAAGAACGATAAGCTGATTGCTGATATTTTGGCAACCAGCAATAAGCGCGCTAGAGCTGAAGCGCAGGAAACTTTGGACTTGGTCAAGCAAGCCATGAAATTGGACTATAAAAATTTGCTTAAATAAAATGCCACGAATATTAATCAAGGAAACAATCGGGAAAGTCGGCGAGGAAGTTCTGGTCCAGGGCTGGGTTTTGACCCGCCGCGATTTGGGCAAGCTGGTTTTCTTGGATTTGGGCGATAGAACGGGCGCTTTGCAGGTGGTTTGCGAATTGAAAAATATGGCACTGCCCGAGGGCATCAAAGAGCAATGGGTTTTGCAGATAAAAGGCAAAATCGCTAAGCGGCCCGAAAAATTAATCAATAAGGATTCTGCTACTGGAGGCGTCGAAATGCAGGCTAGTGAAGTTGTTGTCTTAGCCAAATCTGAAGTTTTGCCTTTTGAGTTAAAAAATATCAAGGAAGTCAGCATGCCAGTAGTTTTGGACCACCGCCCATTTTCTTTGCGCGCGCCAGAGCTGAAAGCGATTTTTAAGGTACAAGAAAAACTAATTGACGGCTTCCGCGAATATCTTAAGGCAAACGATTTTACTGAATTCCAAGCTTCTGGCTTAGTGGGTGTGGCGACCGAAGGGGGCAGCGAGGTTTTCCATGTTGATTATTACGATTACGATGCTTACTTAGCGCAAAGCCCGCAATTTCACAAACAGATGCTGGTGGGCGTATACGAACGCGTCATGACAGTTACTAAGGCCTACCGCGCTGAGCCGCACGCTACTTCTCGGCACTTAAGCGAGTATGTGAGCCTTGATGCGGAAATGGGTTTTATTGATTCTTGGGAAGATATCATGGTTATGTGCGAGGGCACCTTAAAGGCCATGATGAGTAAGGCTTTAGAGGATAAGGAAGCATGCAAACTTTATAATGTGCAAGATTTAGATTTAAGCAAGCCATTTCCCAAAATTAAGTTGCGCGACGCACAAAAACTTTTAGGCGTTTCCACCGAGGAGCCGGATTTGGCGCCTGAGGATGAGCGCAAAATTTGCGAATGGGCCAAAAAAGAATATGGTTCCGATTTTATTTTCATAACGCATTTTCCAACCAAAAAGCGCCCGTTCTACACTTATCCTGATCCGGAAAACCCTCAATACACTTTGGGCTTTGATTTGCTTTTCCGCGGCTTAGAAGTCGTAACCGGCGGGCAACGCATTAATGATTACGAGGAGCTTCTGGCCAATATCAAAAAGTGGGGCAATAAGCCCGAAGATTTTGAAATGTATTTGGAGGCTTTCAAGTATGGCATGCCGCCGGAGGGCGGGTTTGCCGTTGGCATTGAGCGGGTGACTAAGCAATTTTTGGGGCTGGATAATGTGGCCAATGCTTCGCTTTTCCCGCGCGATATGGAGCGCATTGATATAAGGCTCTCCACGGTCCAAGAAAGAAAAACTAAGAAACAATAATGGCTTTTATTAACACCATTGCAGCCTTTAAGGTTTTAACCATCGCGGCTTTCAGTTTTTTAACCGCGCAAATCTTGGTCCCGATCGTGACCGAGTTTCTTTATAAAAATAAGTTTTGGCGCAAGAGCGTGCGCACCAAAGCTATCGACGGGCAGGATGTTTCTAATTTCCAAAAGCTGCATGGGGAGGGCGAAATTAAAACTCCGCGCATGGGCGGTGTGCTTATTTGGCTTCCACCTTTGGTTGTGGCCTTTATTTTGCATATTTGTGCCAAGTTCGGCGTTCCCGGGCTGGCCAGTTTGGATTTTTTCACTCGCGACCAAACTTGGATACCTTTTTTTGCGCTTGTGGTGGCGGCCATTGTCGGCTTGGTTGATGACCTCCTGCAGGTTAAGGGCAAAGGCGATTATATCGCCGGCGGCTTGAGCCTGCGCTATCGCTTGCTTTTGTTCGCATTTATGGGTTTTGTCGGCGGGTGGTGGTGCTATTACAAGCTCGGTTGGAGCACAGTTTATATTCCTTTTGTCGGAGATGTCAATTTCGGAATATTTTATATCTTGTTTTTCATTGTCGTGATGATGGCCACTTATAGCGGCGGGGTTATTGACGGTATCGACGGTTTGGCGGCCGGCTCTTTCCTTTCGATGTTTGGCGCCTACGGCTTGATTGCCTGGATGTTCCATCAATATGATTTGGCCTCGTTCTGCTTTGCGGTTTTTGGTTCGCTTTTGACTTATTTGTGGTTTAATATCCCGCCGGCCAAATTTTATATGGGGGAAACCGGCTCCATGGCTTTGTGCGCCAGTTTGGCGGTCGTGGCCTTTTTTACCAACTCGGTAATGTATCTGCCGCTAATCGGCTTTTTGCTGGTTTGGGAATCACTTTCGGTCATTATCCAATTACTTTCCAAAAAGTTTTTGAAGAAAAAGTTTTTTCTGGCTGCGCCCATCCATTTGCATTATGAAGCCAAAGGATGGCCGCCCTATAAAGTAACGATGAGATTTTGGGTCATTGGCGTCATTTGTGCCATTTTAGGCATTATCGCGCGCCTGGCTGTTTTAAGATGACATACCAAGAGCTGCAAAAAAAATTTAAGACCTTTCATTATCGTGATTATTCTTGGCGGGTGGATGAGAACAACGATTTTGTTATTGATTTTGCTTTTGCCGCTGGGGAATATGAATTTTTTCCGCAGGTGCGGATAAAAAATATTGCCGGCCTTGCGGCCTTAGCCACACAAGCAGCCAATAAACCGCTTATCGACTCTTTGGTTTTTAACTTAGGCTTAATCGAATCATTTTCTTATTGGAAAGCCTTTTGCAGTCCAAAGATTGTCATCGAAAAAGGGACGCTCAGCCGAAGTCAGGCTGCCTTTTGGAAAAAACTGCTTTTGCAGGGAATGGGGCAATATTTTTATGAGAACAATATTGTCGATTTTTCGAAGAAAAATTTTGTAGATTTTTCTTTTTCCAAAGGAAAATCCGTGCCGTCAAAATATTTTCGGACTCGCAATTATCTTTTTGGCCTTGGCGGGGGAAAGGATTCGGCTGTGGGGATAGAGGTGTTCAAAAAGGCCTCGGAAGATTTTTCTGTCTTGATGCTTAACCCGATTCCTTCGAGTTTGGAAATGGCTAAAATCAGCGGGGCGCAAGACCAGATTGTTATTGAACGCAAAATTTGTCCCAAGCTTTTGGAATTAAACCAGCAGGGATTTTTGAACGGCCATACCCCGTTTTCCGCCTATTTGGCTTTTTTGGGCGCATTATGCGTGGTTTTGGGGGGCTATAAAGGCTTTGTTGTCGCCAATGAAAACAGTGCCAATGAAGAATCGCTGATTTGGCGAGGAAAAAAGATAAACCACCAGTATTCCAAGAGTCTGGCATTTGAAAAGGATTTTCGCCGTTATTTGGTGGAAAATATTTCCCGCGACTTGGAATATTTCAGTATCATCCGGCCCCTAAATGAGATAAAGTGCGCACAAATTTTTTCTTCGCTTGGGCAGTATAATAAAATATTTTTAAGCTGCAATGTGGCTCAGCGCTCCTATTCGGGCACAAAAAAACCGACATTTTCTTGGTGCGGTAATTGCAGTAAGTGCCTATTTGCCTATCTGATACTTTATCCGTTTTTAGGCAAAGAAAAGGCCGTAGAAATTTTTGGTCGCGATTTATTTGAAAACAGCGCCTTGCGAGGGGATTTGGAAGCGCTTAGCGGGTATGTCAAAGGCAAGCCCTTGGAATGCGTGGGGATGCGTTTGGAAACCTTGGCCGCGTTAAAACTGAGTTTGGAATATAATCGAGAAAATGCCCTGCCCAATCAGCCGCTCTTGAAACGGGCCCAGGAAATATTGGCCAAGAAAAAGATTTCCGAAGTTCGATTAAAAGCATTATTCAAATTGCATAAGAATTTTTTGCCGAAAAAATTATTGGCCGGTCTTAAGGCTTTGCTATGAAAATCGCCGACTTGAAACAGAAAAAAATATTAGTCTTGGGTTTCGGCCGGGAAGGCCGGGAAACCTTAAAGTGGATTTTTGAGACGAAGATTTCGCGTAAAGTCGCCATTGCTGATGAAAAGGCCTTTGATGATTTTGATTTGGAGGGGCGGCGGCTTTTGAAAAAAGCGCGCAAAGCCAAAATTAAATTATTTTTGGGCACGGATTTCCCTTTGGCTTTTGAAGGGATCGATGTGGTTATAAAAACCCCGGGATTACCTTTGCGCAAAATTCAGAAACTGTTGCCTCGGGGCTGTAAAGTCACCTCGGAAACTGAAATATTTTTGAAAAATTGTCCGGCCTGGGTTATCGGGGTAACGGGTACAAAAGGTAAAAGCACTACCGCTTCGCTCATTTATCACATTCTGAAAACCGCCGGATTCAAAACGCAGCTTTTGGGCAATATCGGCATCCCGCCGCTTTCCATTTTACCAAAATTGCGTGCCGGGCAATGGTGCGTCTACGAAATGTCTTCACATCAATTAGATCGCTTGGAAATCAGCCCGGACATTTCTGTTTTTCTTAATATTTACCCGGAGCATTTGGATTACTATAAGGATTTCAACGAATATTTTAAGGCCAAAGCCAATATTGTCTTATGGCAGAAAAAGAACGGGATTTTTGTTTATAACGGCAATTCGGAATTAATCACCAAGCTTGTCAAAAAAACCAAGGCCAGCGCCATTGATTTTAACCAGATAGTAATTTCTAATTTTGTCGAGGAAAACGATTTGCCGATATCGCCAGAAATTTATCGGGAAAATATCCAAGCCGCCATTGTGGTCGCTTTGGCTTTGCGTTTAGAGGTGGAGAAAATTGAAAAGGCGCTTAAAAGTTTCAAACCCCTCCAACATCGGATGCAGTATCTGGGCAACTATCATGGCATTGATTTTTACGATGATAGCTTGGCGACTATCCCGGAGGCCACGATTGCCGCCATCAAGTCGCTTAACGGCAAAGTCGGCTCGATAATTTTGGGGGGTTACGATCGAAAAATTAAATATGATCAGTTAGCCCTTGCTATCACTGAGGCCAATATCAAAAAAATCGCCTTTTTCCCCGAGTCGGGAAAATTTATGCTTTCTGCGATAGGGGATTTATGCAAGAAACGCGAAATCCCACTGCCCGATTATATTTTTGCCAGCAATATGCGCCAGGCGGTAGAATTTTGCATCAAGCACACGCCCCAAGGAATGTCCTGTTTGCTTTCCTGCGCCGCGCCCAGTTTCGGATTATTCAGGGATTATAGGGATCGCGGCGAGCAATTTAAGAACGAGATCATAAAATACCAATGAAATTACCACAAGCCACCATTTCTTTTTTAAGCTGTATCCTACTGCTTTTGATTTTGGGTTTTGCGATTTTGGCCGGCATCTCCACAGCCTCGGCTTCGATCCGCGGGACTGCTAATCCTTATTCGGTAATCATTAAGCAGCTGGTTTTTGCTATTATTCCTGGCTTGGTGATAATGTTCACAATTTTAGGGCTGCGTAATTTGGATATTTTGAAAAAGTACGCTTTCCATTTTGCTTTGGCATGTTATGCTTTGATGTTTGCGGTTTTTTTGCCAGTCATAGGTATGAGCGCCGGGGGTGCTACCCGTTGGATTAATTTGCATTTTACAACTATTCAGCCATCTGAGTTTTTCAAA
This sequence comes from uncultured Candidatus Saccharibacteria bacterium, assembly GCA_964596325.1. Classification (GTDB taxonomy): domain Bacteria; phylum Patescibacteriota; class Minisyncoccia; order Minisyncoccales; family JAGOPM01; genus JBAZJI01. The sequence continues at coordinate 27,849 of CAZQSQ010000002.1, read as the reverse complement.
CTGGCGTTAATAATTTATTTTTCGTATTATTTTAGCATCCGCCGGGTCAAAAAACTGAAAGATTCTTTTATTTTTTTGGGCATTGCCTTAGCCGCGGCTTTGCCGATTATTTTGCAAAAAGATTTGAGTACTCTTATTGTTACGATGTTTTCAATCGGCGTGATTTACTTGTTTTCCGAGGCCAAGCTTAAACATATTGCCGTTATTTTTTGTTGTATCGGAATCTTGATTTCCTTTTTGGCTTTTACTGAAGCTTATCGTTTTGCCCGTATTAAGGCTCTGATTACAAACGATTCTGATCCCTCCAGCGTGGGTTACCATCAAAAACAATTAATGATTACCGTGGGTTCGGGGGGCGTTACCGGGGTCGGCTTGAATATGAGCCGCCAAAAGTATGGTGGAGTGCCGCAGGCCGCCACTGATTCTATTTTTGCCATTATTGCCGAGGAAACGGGATTTTTCGGGGCCCTATGCGTGGTTGCCCTATACGTATGGTTCATTTGGCAGGGAATAAGCATTGCCATCCATTCGCGCGATACTTTCAGTAAAATGCTCTCTGCTGGGATTACTTCTTGGATCGGCATTCAGGCCTTTATCCATATTTTTTCTTCAATCGGATTTTTGCCGGTCACGGGTTTACCGTTGCCTTTTATGAGTGCCGGGGGCACGGCTTTACTTTTGGTTCTGACGGCGTGTGGCGTAATATTAAATATTTCAAAATCCCAAACATGAAAATTGTTTTTGCGGGCGGCGGCTCTGGCGGGCATATCATTCCCATTATTGCCATTGTCCGCGAGTTAAAAAAATACGAGCAGACCATTGCCAAGCAAACCAAAAAAGGCGTGGTTTACGATACGCTGGAATATGTATTTTTGGGCCCAAAGGGTGAATTAGATTATTTGTTACTTGAGGAGGGGATCAAGGTTGTAAATATTTCCTCTGGGAAATTCCGCCGGACGGCAGGTGTTTTGGATGTTTTTAATAATTTTATCGATATAGTTTTTCGAATTCCTCTCGGCCTTATTCAGGCTTATTTTTGGATTTTGTTTAATTTATTTTCCATTAAGCTGATTTTTTGCAAAGGAGGTTATGGGGCGGTGCCAGCCTCATTGGCCGGTTGGCTGCTTTATAAAAAAGTTTATCTCCATGAGTCTGATTCCATTCCCGGGGCTGCCAATCGCCTGATAGGGACTTTTGCCGATAAAATTTATATTTCTTTCGTGCAAAAGAAATTATGGTTTCCGCCTCAGAAAACCACTTTGGTGGGCAATCCGGTCAGAGAATCATTGCTCATGGGCAATAAGGGCACGGCCGGGCAAATGTTTTCTTTGAGTTTTGAGAAGCCGATAGTTCTGATTGTTGGCGGCTCTCAAGGCTCGCAAAGGTTCAATGACATGGTGCTCAATGTCTTGGACCAAATTTTGCTCGAGTTTGAAGTTATCCATCAGTGCGGTACGGCTAATATCAAACAATATTTGCAAATGTGTGAGCGCTTAATGCCGGAAAATTTATGCAAATACTATCATTTGGCCGGCTTTTTGGATGATGCGCAGTATGCCAATGCCTTGGCGGCCGCCGATGTTGTTATCAGCCGGGCCGGTTCTGGCAGTATTTTTGAAATCGCCAAAGCCGGCAAGCCTAGTATTTTGATTCCTTTGCCTGAATCCGCTCAGAACCACCAGTCTATGAATGCTTTTATTTATTCCCGCGCCGGAGCGGCAACAATTATGGAGGAGGGGAACTTCACGCCCAATTTATTTTTGGAACAAATCCGGGTTATCGCTAATGATTCAGCTAAACGGGAACAAATGAGCCGGGCTGCCAAAGAATTTGCCAAGATTAACGCCGCCCAAATAATCGCCTCGGATATTTATTCTCTACTTTCGTAAGTTGAATTTTTGCCTTTTTTAGGGTATAAATTATGCGAACAAACAATTATGTCTGATTCAGAGACAAAAAATCTACGGACCCGTTTTGCCCCTAGCCCAACCGGTTTTTTGCATATCGGCAGCGTGCGGGCCGCGCTCTATAATTATCTTTTTGCCAAAAAATACGGAGGCAAATTTGTTTTGCGTGTGGAGGATACCGACATTTTAAGAAGCAAAAAGGAGTTTGAGCTGGATATACTCGCCGGACTTAAATGGTTGGGGCTTAATTACGATGAAGGGCCAGATATCGGCGGCGAATACGGCCCGTATCGGCAAAGTGAAAGGCGGGAAATTTATAAAAAATATTTAGAAAAATTAATTGCCGAGGGCAAGGCCTATTATTGTTTTTGCACCAAAGACGAATTGGAGGCAAAGAAAAATTATCAAATTGAGCAGGGGATACAGCCCAAATATGACGGCAAATGTGCTGATTTGCCCCCGCAAACCATAAAAGACAATCTGCAAAAGGGCCTGCCTTGTGTCATTCGCTTCAAAAGCAATAATAAAAAAGTTTCATTTAATGATTTAATTAGGGGCAAGGTGGAATTCGATACCTCCTTGTTCGGGGATACGGTTATTGCCACCGATATTTCAACGCCGCTTTATAATCTCGCTTGTGTAATCGATGACTACGAAATGAGAATCAGCCACGTCATTCGCGGTGAAGACCATATTCCTAATACCCCCAAGCAAATCCAATTACAGGAGGCCTTGGGCTTTCCCGGCATTATTTACGCGCACATGCCTATGATTTTAGGTCCGGATAAGTCTAAACTTTCTAAGCGTCATAACGCCGAACCGGTAAATTTTTATTTCAATCAAGGGTATTTGCCAGAAGCTATTAATAATTTTATTGTGTTTTTAGGCTGGAATCCCGGAGATGAGCGGGAAATGTTTTCCTTGGAGCAATTAGTGAAGGAGTTTAGCATCGAGCGGGTGAGGCCCAGTGGCGCAATATTCAATGTTCAAAAACTTAATTGGTTTAACGGCATGTATATCCGCACCAAACCATTAACGGAGCTGGCAGGCCTGCTTAAGCCATTTCTAGCCAAAGCCGGGCTAATCGGGGAAACTTTTTCCAATGAGCAGTACTTGGAGGCGGCAATTGCGCTCTATAAAGATCGTTTGGTCACTTTGGCGGAATTTCCTGATATCGCAGATTTCTTTTTTAAGCCGGAGATTACTTACGAGAAAGAGCTTTTGCGCTGGAAAGATATGACTGACCAAGATGTTAAAAATTCCCTTCAGGTAATAGGGGAACTGGCTGATACCATTTCTGATTCGCAATGGAGCAAAGAAGTTCTGGAAAAAACCTATTTGGGGTACGTTGACTTGCCTGAGGCCAAGGTTAAGATCCGCGGTCAGTTACTTTGGCCGATGCGCGTCCTTTTGACTGGGAAAAAGGCCTCAGCCGGGCCCTTTGAGGTCGGTGCGGTTTTGGGCAAAGACCAGTTTATCCGCCGGGTAAATTATGCAAAAAAATTATGGGAATAAAATATTGTAAAAAATATTTTTATTTCATTGCTATTTTTTTGACAGTTTTCTCTTTTTATGTTTTTAAGCCCACGCAGGCGCTTGGAGCCGAAAATGGCAATTTAGGGCTTTTGCAGGGAAGTGGTCTACCAACCGATATCAAAGACCGGGCCAAGGGCGCCACCAATGATGCTAGTAGCTTCCTAAGCTCTACCATGGCGTCAGTAAAAAATTTTTTTTCTTTTCGTTTTGAAATGGCGATCAAGGAATATGCCGCAGAAAAAGACGAGCTGCAAAATGACTGGAAAGGTTTTTTCGAAAATAACCGCATCTTAAACGCGATAAGAGTATTTTTCGGGAATAAAGAGACCCCGGTTAAGCCTTAGAGGGAATAATAGCAAGTAAAGAATAGAAATTAATATATGTTCGCATAATTTAACTTAAGCGAACATAGGGCAGTATTGTTTTCCTATATACAATGAAGAACTCGGAAAAAGCACTTCCCCAACACTTAAACGACTTTTTAGATTGGTTGGACGTAGAAAAAGGATTAGGTTCTAAAACGCAGGAAAATTATTCTAGATTCCTTCGGAAATTTTTGAAATGGTTGGAAATTAAAAAACTCTCTTCCCTTAAGCCCCACGAGCTTACTCCTGAGCATATTTGGGATTATAGGGTTTATTTGAGTCGCTCCGCCGCCGGCTCGACTGGGCTTAAAAAGACTACCCAGAACTACTACTTAATCGCCTTAAGGCAGCTAATGAGCTATTTTACCGAGCACGATATCAATTCCCTGCCGGCGGAAAAAATAAAATTGGCGCGGGCCAAGGAAGAAAAACCCGTCAGGTTTTTAACCGTTGAGCAAGTTGAAAAATTATTTTCCATTCCGGATGTAAAAAAATTAAATGGTTGTCGCGATCGGGCGATTTTAGAAACGTTTTTTTCCACCGGAATGCGTATTTCCGAGCTTACCGCGCTTAACGCCGAGCAGCTCAAAATTGCCCCTGAGGCCGAGGATTTCGAACTTTCGATAGTCGGTAAGGGTTCGCATACCCGCACGGTTTATTTTTCCAAACGCGCCCTGCATTGGATACGTGGGTATTTGAAAATGCGCGGCCACAAAGATACGGAAAAAGCCTTATTCGTAAATTTTCGCGGGGCGAGAAATTCCAAGAGGCTTACGCCGCGTTTTATTGAGAAGATGATAAAAAAATGTGCGCTTTTGGCGGGCTTGCCAGCCAACACCACGCCCCACGTCATGCGCCATAGCTTTGCCACGGATTTGCTCTCCCAAGGGGTTGATTTAAGGGTTGTTCAGGAGTTTTTGGGCCATCGCTCTATTACTGCCACCCAAATATATACTCATGTAACCTCTAAACGGCTTAAAGACATTCATAAAAAGCATCACTCACTAAACGCCTAAAAAAAGAACCGCCTATGGGGCGGTTTTTAGAATTTTAAGAATAATCTCTGATTCTTGAAATTCTTTTTCGATTTCCTCTATTTTTTCTTTCTGGCTTATGATGTCGGCGGCTATTCTCTGAAACTGAATTTTCTCCATGTGTGAAATTTCCCGTTTAATCCTTTCATCGTCTGATTTACTGCCGCCTAAATTGCGCGCCCTATCACCAAGAGAGTTCACACTAATTGCGAGGATTTTCATATCAATGAAACTCAGAAAAACATTGGAGTTGAAAAGCGCCCTGGCAATCAGCGAAACACGTTCTTTGTTATTCCAAATTTTTTCACGAACAATATATTCACAGCAAGATTGGTTAATAGAAAGGATATTAATAATCCTTTCTATTAACCCGGCAAGTTCGGTATCTGGAATTTCTTTCGAATCTGTACACATCTGGCAAATTTTCTCGAAATCAGAGCGCATATTTTTACGCGACAAAATAGCTCTTTGCCAGAATTTGATCTTAGGCCAGCGCTTAATATTTTTCAGATCTTGCAGAAATTCTTCTTGCGGATTTTTCGCTTCAGGCCTTTTCTGGTTTCTGCCCAAAATAATCACGATGCAAATCAAAGCGAGTAGTATTGTGATTATCATTTGCCAACTCCCTTTCGTGTCTGATTTATGCCTAATTTAAGGCGTCTTATTATCGACAAATTCAATGATTGGTGGATATTTATCGATGCTCGGGTAGAGCATGCTCCATGGGCCTTTTTTGCCATTTTGGGCATCTCTGATAGCAGTGTTAGCCCTGTCTATCTCCTTAATTAATTCCCGATGGACCGGGTTACTCAAATTAAAAAGATTTTTGTCTATTCTAAGTTTATCGAAATCATAAATGGTTTTTGTAGTTTGCACACCAGTGGATATTAGAAGCATTTTTTCAGCAGTTGCTTCTGCATCCTTAATGGCGGCTGAAGTCAGCATATATAGCCCCGGCCATACAACCGTCATAAGAATCACTCCTGTAATTGCAAAGACCATTCCTAAACCGGCTAGCGTATCCCTCCAATCGCCTTTACCATTCAGGAACACAAAGCTTACTGCGGCTAGCAAAATAAGAAAAACATACATCAATATCGGCATCATTTTGCCCTCCTTTTGATTTTTTACACTTAAAATATTATTATCGGGCCAAAAATCTTCTCGAAAATCAAAAAATAATGCCTGTGGCCCCAAGCCGAAATGTTCAACTAGTGCGGTATTATTCCTCCTTTATTTAGTTGTTAATTTTATATATTATACAAAATTTTCTGGAATTGTCAAACAAAAACAGCGTCTTTTGGGCGCTGTCTCTATATTATTATTTTCCTAACCTTCTTTCTCTTTTATTATATTCTTCCAAGGTTTCTATCAGCTCCTTTTCCTTGAAATCCGGCCAATGTTTGGTGGAGTTATAGATCTGGGCATTGGCCGTATCCCACATCATAAAACCATCGGAATTATGCGGCTCCCCTCCTGTGCGTATTACGTAATCAACCGGCGGCAGATCTTTGGTATATAAATTGGCTTTGAGCAGCTCGCCATTAATGAGCAGATCTTTATTTTTCGCCTTGGCAGCGGCGATTGAGGCGCAGGCATCAACCATTTCTTTAGTGCCGCTGTAGCCGACAAAAATATTCAGATTTTTGTTGTGATATTTGGCGGTCTTCTTGTGGCACTTCCCTATTGCTTTGATCACTTTTTCCGGGCAAAGCTCCTGCCAATCACCGAAAAAAGTTATTTTTATTTTTTGTTTATGAATAAATTTTTCATCCGCCAATTCGGAAAATTTTTCTGCGAATAAATTCAGCAAGTATTTAATTTCCTCCGGGTCTCTTTTTAAGATGTTGTCGCGGCTGGCCGCCCAAAGCGAAACGCAGCCTATGTTCATATCAAAACAAGCCTTGAAGACCTTTTCTACGGCCTTAAAGCCCTCGTAATGGCCCATCCAAGGGGCTAATCCCCTGGCTTTGGCCCAACGGCGATTACCGTCGGGAATAAAGGCAATATGGCGGGGCGAATTCTCGAATTTGGGGTATTTTGTTGACATATTCAGGTTTTTCTGTTAATATTTGTATGTCTTAATTTAACCGAAATTTACTACTATGGCAACAAAGAAATCAGGTGGTTCTACAAGATTAGGCCGCGATTCCAACCCCAAATATTTGGGAGTTAAGCTTTTCGCCGGTGAGAAAGTCAAAATTGGCCAGGTTATCGTTCGACAGCGCGGAACCAAAATCCGCTCCGGTAAGAATACCAAATTAGGCAAAGACCATACGATTTTTGCCATGGCCGACGGCGCGGTAAAATTTAGCACCAAGAGGATACGCAAGTTCGATGGAACACAGCGCGTTGCTAAATTCGCCAGCGTTGAATGAAATTTATATAAGCAAAAAGGAGGATTTAGTCCTCCTTTTTTTGTTCTTGATCTTCGGTAATAATGACCCTGATCTCCGCCTCCAAGCCCATATCAAATTCCAGCCTGACATTATATTCTCCTAATTCTTTGATGGGGTGTTCCAGCGCCACTTGGCTCTTTTTTACTTCAAATCCCATCTTTTTAAGTTCTACAGAAATCCTCTGGGCGTTCACTGATTCATAGAGTTTGCCGGTTTTGGCAATCTTCATGGGGATGGCAATCTCGGTTCCGTCAATCTTGCCGATTAATTCCTCGATACCAGCCAAATTAGCCTCCGCCTGGCTGGCTTTCTTTGTCTTTTCTTTTTCTAACTTTTTAAGCTCATCGGGGGTAGCCATTTTGGCCAGTTTATCCGGGAAAAGCCTATTGCGGGCGTAGCCGTCGGAAACTTCTTTGACCTCAAATTTGCGGCCGAGGTTCTCGATGTCTTTTAGGAGTATGACTTTCATAGTTTTGATTTCTAATGCCTATTTTATTGCATTTCCGAAACAATTTCAATAGCTTTTTCCATCTGGGGGTCTTTCTCATTTTTAACGTCTTCCTCGGTAATCTTTACCTCGATATCGGGTTTGATTCCTTTTTTGTCGATGATGTTGCGCTTGGGGGTCATCCATTGCGCGATAGTGACTTTGAGCATGCTTTTGCTGCGTAGCATTTGGGGCAGCTGCACCGAGCCTTTGCCAAAGGAATTTTCGCCAACCAATTTGGCAGCACCATTTTCACTTAAAGCCGCGGCCAAAATTTCAGCGCCCGAGGCCGAGCCTTGGTTAATTAAAACAACCAACGGATAACCGCGGAACGGGCCATCAATCTGCGATATATATGGGACTTCGGGCATTATTTTGCTATTGCCCTCGTAAACAATCGGATCGCCAGATTTGAGGAAGTATTGCGCGACGGCTTGGGCTTGGTCTAAAAGCCCACCGGGGTTATTGCGCAAATCAATGATAATTCTTTTTGATTTTTTAAGCATTACCTCTTGCAGAATTTTTTCAAATTCCTGCACGGTATTGTCTTGGAACTGGGTAACTTTAATAACGGCAATCTCCTCATTATTTTTATTTTTCTTATATTCCAGCTCTACCGAGGGCACATTGATTACATCGCGGGTAAGCTCAATCTCCTTGATGTTTTTGGCATCCAGGGCGCCGCGCAAAATCGTTATCGTAATCTTAGTTCCCTTGGGCCCGCGGATAAATTTAACAGCTTGATCAAGCTGGATATCCTGGGTGGAGGTGCCATTGATTTTAAGGATTTTGTCTCCGGCTTTGACCCCGGCTTTATAGGCTGGCGTGCCCTTAATCGGCGAAACCACGACCAGTTGGCTGTCTTTGACATCCAAAACCATACCAACTCCTTCAAATTTTCCGGAGATATCTTCATTGAGGGCTTTGGCCATCTCTGGTTCCAAAAAGACCGTGTAAGGGTCTTCTAAGGCGGCAGTTAAGCCCTTAGCCGCTCCATAAACCATTTTTTCTTTATCCAAGCTGCCGACATATTTATTTTCTAACTGATTCCAAACATCCCAGACAATAGAAAAATCCGCATCCACGGGCATTTTGCTCGGCGGCGGGTTTTGATATTGTTGGAATTTCATTCCGCCCCAAAAGGCCAAACCGATTATGGCAATAACGGTCAACCACTTCCGGAGATTATTTTTTGTATTCTGATCCATAAAATAAAACAGGCTTTATCACCTAGGCCATTTTAACAAATTGGTATTAATGTGCAATATAACGAAAATCATACGTATCCACACGCCTAATACGTTGACATTTTTGCTGATTTATAATAAAATACAAAAGTTGTTTAGCCCCCGTAGCTCAATGGTAGAGCAGCGGCCTTTTAAGCCGTTGACGAGGGTCCGATTCCTTCCGGGGGCACATATAAAAAAGACGGATTTTTCCGTCTTTTTTATATATTCGGAAGAAAAAAGGACCCGAGCAGATGGGACGATTTATTAGAAGTTCAAAGCGAATGAAATGAGCTTTAGAACTTCTTGTATGCCACGAAGTGGCCCTTCCGGGGGCACCAAACAAAACAACCGCATTTTGCGGTTTTTTTGTTTGCCCAGAAGGAGAAGACGCAGTCCGAGATTATACAGTCAAGAGAATAATCTTACAATTCCTCCAGAGCCATTTCTTCCAATAACCGTTTTTGATCTTTAGACAGCTTGGTCGGCACCTTAACTACAACTTCCACATAGAGATCCCCCCGGCCATTGCCGCGCAATTTTGGCATGCCGCGTTCGGAAATTTTGAACACTTTTCCGGGCTGCGTGCCGGTAGGGATTTTTAACAATAAATTTTTCCCTTCGATTGTTTTGATTTCCGCATCACCCCCTAGAGCAGCCTTGGTCATCGGGATCGCAATAGTCGAATAGAGGTCGGCGTTTTGCCGGCGGAAATTCGGGTTGGGTTTAACAAAAATTCTAGCATGGAAATCTCCGGCCGGGGCGCCTTGTTTGCCGGCATTGCCCTTACCCCGAATTGTTATGACATTATTGGAATCAATACCTCCGGGAATATCAAATTCGATTGTTTCGGTGCGGCGCACATTGCCTTCCCCGCGGCATTCAGAGCATTTTTTCTTAGGCTTTTGCCCTTGGCCATGGCACTCCGGGCAAGTAATTCTGGTTGCCGCATTGCCAAATGGCGTGCGGATAACTTTCTGGGCTACGCCCGAACCGCCGCAAGTTGAGCATCTCTCCATGCCAAAAGCCGGGTCAGCCCCGCTGCCCGAACACTTGGGGCAAGCGGAAACCTTTTCTACTTTTATGGCTTTATGCTGGGGATAAAATGCCTCCTCTAATGTGAGCTCAAAATCGGCTTGGATGTCGGATCCGCGGCGGCCGCCTCTTTGATTGCCGGCATATCCGCCAAAGAACTCTTCGAAAATATCTCCAAAGCCCCCGAAGTCAAAATCAGTTTCCGTAAAACCGCCCTGGCCCCAACCGCCAAAGCCCTGATTTTGGGGAATTTCGCCATACTGATCATAGGTGGCGCGTTTCTGCGGATCAGAAAGCACCTGATACGCTTCGTGTATTTCTTTGAATTTTTCCGCGCTGCCGCCCTTATCCGGATGGTGCTGGTGAGCGAGATTATAATAGGCTTTCTTAATTTCGTCTTGCGAGGCAGTCTTACTCACTCCCAAAATATTGTAGTAGTCCTTCGACACAAATTAGTAATTAGGCATTAGTTATTAGAAGTTAGATATTTCGTATCTTACTTTTCCTTTACTTCCCCTTCTTGGGCATTATTGGGATTTTGTTGCTGGTTTTCAGGATTGCCTTGGGCTTGTTGCGTTTGCTGCTGGGCCTGATAAACCGCTTGGCCGATTTTTTGCATTGAAACCATCAGCTCATCGCTGGCCTTTTTAATGGCTGCGCTATCCGTGCCGTCTTTGACTTTTTTGAGATTTTCTATTTTTTCCTCCACTTCCTTTTTTATCTCGGCTGGCACCTTATCGCCATTTTCTTTAAGGGTTTTTTCGTTGAGATAAATCAGCTGTTCGGCTTGGTTTTTGATCTCAATGGCCTCGCGTTTATTTTTGTCCTCTTCGGCATGCAGCTCGGCCTCTTTTTTCATTTTTTCAATTTCCTCTTTGGAAATGCCCACATTGCCGGTGATTTTTATGGATTGGGCTTTACCCGTGCCCTTATCTTTGGCCGAAACTGTCACGATACCGCTAGCATCAACATCAAAATTCACTTCGATTTGAGGCACGCCACGGGGGGCGGGCAAGATTCCATCAAGCATAAAGCGGCCCAAGGAACGATTATCGTGGCTCATGGCGCGCTCGCCCTGCAAAACATTAATTTCCACTGAGGGCTGGCTGTCGGCGGCCGTGGAGAATATTTGGCTCTTGGAAGTCGGAATGGTTGTATTTTTCGATATCATAACTGTATTAACTCCGCCCATAGTTTCAATGCCCAAGGAAAGCGGCAAAACATCCAACAGTAAAACGCTTTTAATATCGCCCTCCGGAGCCCGGCCCTCCTTGGCCGCGGTTAAAATTTCCGCTTGGATGGAGGCGCCAATGGCCACAACTTCCTCTGGGTTAAGGGTTTTATTCGGCTCCTTGCCAAAGGCGGCTTTGACCGCATCTTTGATAGCCGGGATTAAAGTAGTCCCACCGACAAAAACAATTTCATCAATATTGGATTGGTTGGCCAATTTCGGCTCGTCTTTTTTATTGACCGCCTCTTCAATGGTTTTTTTGCATCTTTCAATAGAACGCTCAACCAGATGCCTGGTGATTTCATTGAATTTTGCTCGGGAAATTTTGTAATTCAGGTGTTTGGGGCCATCGCTGCCGCTAGTCACAAATGGCAAATTAATCTCGGTCTCCATAGCCGAGGAGAGTTCAATTTTAGCTTTTTCCGCCGCTTCTTTTAAGCGTTGCAAAGCCAAAGAGTCTTTGGAGAGATCAATTCCCTGTTCCTTCTTAAATTCATTAATCATCCAATCCATAATGGCCTGGTCAAAATCATTTCCGCCCAAATGCGCTTCACCGCCAGTGGCGATAACTTCGACAACCTCAGGGGTGACATTAAGGATGGTTACGTCAAAAGTTCCACCGCCGTAATCATAAACCAGAACTTTTTGGTTTTGTTTTTTACCCAAGCCATAGGCTAAAGAGGCGGCCGTCGGCTCGTTGATGACTTTTAGAACATTGAAGCCGGCAATTTCACCTGCAGCCTTGGTGGCTTTGCGCTGTGAATCATCAAAGTTTGCTGGGCAGGTTATGACAACATTTTCAACTTTTTCGCCAAGTTTTTCCTCAGCGTCCATTTTGATTTTTTGCAAAATCATGGAGGAAATCTCCACCGGCGAATACCACTTTTCGCCCATTTTCACTTCTACGCCGCCGTCAGAACTTTGGCGGGTTTCGTAAGAGAGTTTTTTAAGCTGTTCCTGCACTTCGGGGTCGCTGTATTTGCGGCCGATAAACCGCTTAACGGCATGAATGGTATTTTTCGGATTTGTAACTGCTTGGCGGTAAGCCAAGATTCCAACTAATCTTTCGTTATTTTTATTCAAAGCCACATAAGAAGGCACCAAAACATTGCCTTCGTGTGATTCTAAGCATTTCGGCTCACCGTTTTGAATAGTGGCCATTTTGGTGATTGTGGTACCTAAATCGATTCCAAGTATTTTTGCCATATAATTTTTATTTTAGTTTTTAGAATCCCGTATAGAAATCGTTATTCGACTTCACGGGACTGCTTTGCGATTTTTACTTTACAAGGCCGCAATAGCCTTTCTTTGGTTTTGTAACCTGCTTGCGTTTCTTCAACCACTGTCCCGGGTGCTGTATCGGTATTTTCTACCTCTTCTATCACTTCGCATTCCACCGGATCATATTGCTGCCCCAGATAACTTATCGGCTCCACCCCCATACTCTTGAAAGCCTCTACAATCATTTTGCCCGTCATCAGGAGCCCCTGTGTGCCCGCCTCCTTAAACTGAGCCTCGCTTAAATGGCTTTTAGCCATGTCAAACGAATCAAGGGCGGGCAGCAAACGTTCTAGCAATGATTCAAGCGCGTATTGGCGCATTTGTTTAAGCCGTTCGCCTTCTTCTTTTTTATAGTTCAGAAAATCGGCGCGCTCTCTCTGCCAGTTACTTTTGAATGCTTCGCTTTGGGCGGATGCCTCTTGCAATTTCGCCTCGGCTTTTTCCAGTTGCGTTTTTAGATCTTCGCAGCTGCATTTAGCGTGTTTGGGATTTTTTTCGGTCATTTTTTTTCTTTTTTTCAATGGCTTTTTTAGCCGTCCTTAACAATTCGATATTTTTTCCGTATTCCATTCTTTTGGGCCCGATAAGGGCGATTAGCCCTTTTTTGGAACAGTCCGGGCTTTGGCAGCGCGAAATTATCAAGCTGAAATCCGCGGCGCCACTATGGTTTATTTCCTTGCCGATAAAAACCATAATATCGTTTTGCGTTGGGCTGATTTCCTCGATACTGGCCTCGAATTCATCCATTTGCGTCTCGAGTTTGCTTATTGTCGAGATTAGATTACGGATGGAATTGGCCTGTTCGAATTCGTGCATCTTTATTATTTCTTCCCAGCCTTCCCGCAAAATCAAATCGTCTTCGGTCAAATAGGCTAAAGCCAAAGAGGAGGTCATGTGGGCTAGGCGCCGGGCTGATTCCTGCATGTATTTGGTGAAGTCGTCCTCATGCTCATATGATTCCAATTCTTGGCCAAGCCGCCTGGCCGGAGCGGAGACGATCTGGGGCTCCTCGCCCTTGTCCAATAATTTATTTACGAATAAGCGATAAGCCTTATCCGTGGGAATGCTGCCCGCTGAAACATAGGGCTGAAAAAGCATCCCCTCATTTTCCAAAGCGTTGAATTCCAAACGCATAGTGGCCGGGCTTAGGTCGAACTTACTCTTGCCGATCAGCGAAGAGGAAGCGACGGGCTGGCCACTTTTGACATATTCCCTAATGACCGCATTTAAGATTTTTTCTTGTCTGGTGGTCATATTCACTCTCGGATTATAGCGCGTCTAAATTAGCAGTCAAGACCCTAGACTGCTAATCATGTTGTGGAAAAGTTTTCGGGCAAGTTTGTGGCGGTCCACTATAATAAAGCCATATGGAGCTTAATACTAAGTGGACAAATTTGTTTGCTTTTCTTTTGCTTTGCGCCATGGGGGCATTGATGTTTTTCAGCTTAAAGGATACGGCCCTCACCTACGATGAACTGGCGCATATTCCGGCCGGCTATTCTTATTTGAAGCTCAAAGACTACCGCATTAATCCCGAGCACCCGCCCTTGGCCAAGGATTTAGCCGCTTTGCCCCTGCAGTTCATGAATTTGCATTGGCCCAAAGATAATCCCGCATTCTCCGACATCAAAAATAATGAGTGGTGGATACAATACGACACGGGCACGCAATTCATCTGGCACTCGGACAATGATCCGTTTGCCATTATTTTGGCGGCCCGCCTGCCCATGATAGCCTTAACGATACTTCTAGGTTTAGTGATTTTTATTTTCGCCCGGCGGTATTTCGGCAATAAGGTTGCCCTGCTTTCTTTGTTCTTTTATGCCTTTTGCCCGAATTTTTTGGCCCACGGAAGACTGGTTACCACGGATATCGGCGCAACTTTCGGTATCGTTTTAGCAACAATGCTTTTTTTGCAAATGTTCCGGGCGCCAAATCTGGGCAATATAATTTGGGCAGGCTTGGGATTGGGCATTGCCTTCTGTTTCAAATTTTCGACCGTTCTTTTAATTCCCTTCTTAGGTTTTTTAGCCATTTGCTATGCGTGGAAAAAGGACAAGTCGGCGATTTCCGTTTTTCGTTATATTTTTTATTGTTTGGCAGCCGGCTTGATTGCAGTTTTTCTTATTATTATCCCCCTTTATCATATCCAATCCTATAATGAGCCGCTCGCCAAGCTTGTTTACGATGCCAATACCCTATTGGAGGGCCCGCAAATGAGCTTATATCGCAATATCGCGCTGCAAGTTCTCAATATTCCGGTTCTGCGGCCCCTGGGGATATATCTCATCGGATTTTTTAAGGCCGGACACCGGACCATATTCGGCAATACGACATTTTTCATGGGCCAAATAAACAATACGGCTTGGTGGCAATACTTTCCGGTTGTTTACGCAATCAAAACGCCTTTGGCAATTTTTGTTTTTGCCGCCTTGGGCCTGTGGGCCTGGGCGAAACGGGCCGGAGAGAAAAAACTTCTCAATCGCCTGAAAGCCAATTTCGAAATGACTTCCCTGATTTTATGGATTTTGATTTATTGGGCGGTTTCGGTTTTTGGCAATCTCAATATCGGTATCCGCCACCTCTTGCCGGCCATACCTTTTATGATGATCCTGATAGCCCAGGGCACAATTTATTTTTGGAAACATTTTTCTCCGCAGAACCGGGTCGGCAAAACCTTGGCGGTTTTGATTTTTTGGGTTTTGATCGCCTGGTATGCAATTCAGCCATTGCGGGCTTATCCCGATTACATTTCCTACTTTAATGAGCTTGTGGGGCCGATGGAAAATGGGCGCAATTTTGTCGTTGATTCTAATGTTGATTGGGGCCAAGATTTTTATAAGCTAAACCGTTACATCCAAGAAAACGGGATTAGGAATATTAAAATGCATTTTTTGGGCGGCAGCGACCCGCAATATTTTTTCGGCGCCGGTTATACCAAAATCGATCGTTATAGCGGCCCGCAAAAAGGCTGGATTGCGATTTCCGCGACTTATTATAAAAATGGCACGGCCATCCCCTTGCCGGAAATCAAAAAGTATAACCCCGATGACGCCCTCTACTATTCTTGGTTGCGCAATGTAAAACCTGCAGCCATCATTGGCCGTTCAATATATTTATTCAAGGTAGACTGAAACAAAAATCCCCGCTCATTGACGGGGATTTGATTTGAACTTATTTGTTGTTTTCCGGCTTGCTGACCACGGAAATATTTTCGAAGCGCAAATCAATGTATTCGAGTTTTTCCTTCTCTTGCTGGCTGAGTTTTTTCTCCAAAACAGCCGATAAGGCATTTATCTGCCAATCGATATCCTTTTTGGGGTTGAAATACGCCCACCAGTAACCGTCAAGCCGAAAATTTATTTGAGCCGGAGAATAAATGTAGGCGAGGTCGCAGCTGGCCGATATTTTTTGGCTGATTTTTTCCTTGATCTTTAGAATAGTTGTCAAAATATTACCCTCGATAGCCGTCTGGCCAAGGGCGGCGGAATTTTTGGCTGCCACAATCCGAAACGGAAATTCGTGAGAGTTTTCGAATTTAATGCCATCCTTATCCACTAAATAGCAATCAAAATTATCCGCTGTATGGCAGTTCTGTTTCGCGAAAAAGGTTCGAAAATCGCTGAAATTAGCCAAGCTTGAGGTGGCTGTGCTGGAGGTGTAGGAAGGCAAAAGGCTGTCGCTGGGGATTTCGCAGGGGCACCAAAGGGCCAAAGGCTGCCGCTCCGTGATTTTTATCACGATTGTCGCGGGTAAACTTTTTGCAACCGACACGCTTTGGGCGGCCGGAAAACGTTCTTTCAGCTGTTTGGTTATTTGGGCGCCCGGAACGGTGAATATTCCGTTTTGCGGCATTGCGGCCTTGGCATTCAAAATTTCCCAAACTTGGTTTTGTATCTCTTGGGCGGAAATTTTTTGGATACCTTCGATTTTCACATTTTTTATCTTAAAATAATCAAAGAAAAAAATGCAGTAAATGGAGCCAACCAATAAAATAACACTAAGCGTGCCGAGCCGAAAGGCCGCCGTCGCGTAAAGAGGCTTGGGTTTGCGGATTTTATGTTTAGAGCGCAATTTTACGTTTGCCACGGTAATTTATAACCTTTTTTTAATTCGTTCCAGCTTTTCATAAAGGAAAGATAGCCAGCTAAAAACCCCGATCGGCTTATTCATCGTGGGCATATACTCAGTGCACCCTCCGCCAAAGCCCATTTTGAATAAGGATAACCCATACCAAGGATGATTCTTAAATTTACGGCTATTAAGATCTTCCAAGCGGCGCATTTGCGGGACAATACCCCAAAAATTATAAGCCGTGCACCCCAACTCTTTGGCGCGTTTGATAATCTGCCATTGCAATAAATAGGAAGCGCCCGACTTGGACGGGGTACCGGAATTATCCGAGGCGCCTTGGTGGTAATAGGCGGTTTTTTGCCAGTAAATAATAATCGCGCCGGAAACGATCTTCCCATTGTGTTTGGCGAAAAATATCTCCACCTGCTTATCAGCCGAAAAAGCCGCTAATTCTTTTTCTAAATACTCTTGCGAAAATGGGATAAAGTCGTGGCGGGCCACGGTTGCCAAATAAAGTTCATTATATTGCGCAATGTCTTTAGGGTCGGTAGAAATGATAATTTCCACTTGGCTCTTTTGGGCCTGGCGGATCATATAGCGCGTTGTCTTGCGCATGGCCGAAAGCAACTCATCTTCGCTCTTTTCCAGATTCAGTATCCAGCTGATTTCCGGGTGGACAAACATCGCTGCTTCTATAAAACCCAATTTGGCAAACAAATTGATATTTTCTTTAGTGTTGCTTAGGGTGGGTGAAATTTTCAAATAAGTGCAATTTTCAGTTTTGGCTAAAACGGCAAGCTCCTCTACAATAACCTTAGCAATTTGGGAAAGTTCGGAATTATCTTTTATCCCGTTGGAAAAAATTGGGCCATGGGGCACAAAAATGTGCGTGCCGCGCTTGGCTACTTTTTTAATGGCCAAACAGATCGCCAAAAGTTTTGAGCCGTCATAAACGCCCAAGCGCCATATTTTATTGCCTAGCGAATTATAAAAAACGCCCCAATTCCAAGAATTAAGAAAAGTCTTGTTTTGAGCCTGCTGGCAAAAATTTTCCCACTGGTTTTTTTCAGTTATCGGGCGCACCTGTAATTTCATAGTATCTTTTCCAATTTGGCAATTAGTTTTTTCGCTTCCGGCAAACTCGTATTGATATTAAGGGGCAGGTTAACAATTTTTTTTGCCACAACTTCGGAACGCGGGCACGACCCCAAAATATAACCCATCCGCGCCAAATCCGTTTGTGTCGGAACGATATTTTTTCCGCCCCAACCATCATCCAGATATACTCCCTGCTTGGCGAAGTGCTTCAAAATGGGTGCGCGGTCTTTGACTAAAATCGGAAAACGCATAAAGGGCAAAGGCGGTTTTTGCGCTTCAATAAAAGGCATGGCGATTTTTAGATTGCCTTGCAGAAGTGAGAAGTATTGCCCTGCAAGAACTTCACGGTGTCGGCTGAACTCGGAAAGTTTTTGCAGCTGATTAAGGGCCAAAATTGCTAATTCGTCTGGCAGCAAAAACGGGAATGATTCGCTCCATTGCCCCAAGCATTCCTGCGGCTCCACTGCGCGGCTGAGCTTGTTGGTTCTAAGATACAGTGAGAGGAATTTTTTGCCTAAATCAAAAAAATCATAAAAAGGCAAAACCACATTATCAAATAATATCGGATGGCGTAATTGGCGTTTGGTCCATTCCGGGTTTGCCAAGGGGCAATTTTGATAAAAGCCTTCCAGGGCAGCTACAATCGTCTGATTCTTGGCAAGGGCCAAGCCGCCGTAGGTTGAAGAAATGACTTTATCGCGCCCGAAGCTGAAAAAGGCCGCGTCGCCAAAACTGCCCAAGGGCTGGCCTTCCAGTGATACGCCTAATGCATGCGCACAATCTTCGATAACAAAAATATTCTTCTCCTTGGCTAGTGCGCAAATTTCCTTAATCTTGGCCGGCATGCCAAAAGTATGCTGCACAATGATGCCGCGAACCTCGCCAAGTTTCTGTTTTAATTTAGAAACATCCAAGTTCAAATCATCGTCAATATCAATATAAACCGGACGGTATCCCGCCTTAATTATCGGATTAATGACGGCATTGCAGGTAAAGGCCTGAACCGCGATTTGGCTGCCCAAAGGCAGGCTCAAGGCGCGCAAAATAGCCAAAAGAGCTGACCGGCCAGCATTGAAAGCAAAGGCTTTATTTACCCCAAATTTAGTACAAAAATAGGCCTCCAGAGCCATTCTTTGGCCCTTTACAGCCACTTTTACCCCGTTAGGCATAGTGAGCTGACCGACTCCAGAAAGCAGTTTTTTAGCTAAAAGAACATCGTCTTTTTGTATATTAGGAGCTAGGGCGTTAGAAATTGGGCGTTTGAAAATCATACTTTTTGCGCCTCGTTTTCAATTATTTGATTAACTCGGCCGCTAATCATGATTGTATCGCCGCTCTCGGTAAACTGGGCGAGCAATTTGGCAATAGCCTTGCCCTCGGACATAAAAAGGATGCGCCCTGGGACAATCCCCTGCGCAACAGCTCCTTTTTTAATTTCGGAATAATAATCGCGGCTCGTAATAATAGCCAAGTCGCAGTTCTGGGCGATAAGCTTGCCGAATTCCTCGTGGATTTTTTTGGCTGACGATCCCAGCTCTATTAAACAAGGCATGATAAAAATCTTTTTGCCCGAGAACAGGCTAAGATATTGCAAGGCACCGCGGACGCTTTCGGGATTGGCCGAATAGGTGGCCAAAATTATTTCCCGGCCGCTGGCACTCCTAACTAGCTTATATGGAGAAATTTCCGGGCTTAAAAGCCTCAAAGAGGCAGCAATAGTTTGCAAATTAACGCCGCATTGCAGCGCGGCGGCAATGGCTAAGGAAGCGTTTTGGACCAAACCTAAGCCTCCGGGCGAATTTATTGAGATGTCCGCTTTCTGATTTTGGGCGCAAAACGAAAACTCCACACTGTTTTTAGTTAAAGACTTAACAGCATAAGAGTAGTCACCCTCACTATTCCCGACGCTGATTAGCTGAGTGTTAAATTTCTGCTTTTGGGCTTCTGCCTTAATTAAATCGTTGGCAAAATTCAAAATTGCCTTATCGCCCTTCTTCAGGCAGCGCACAAGTTCGAATTTAGCACTCACAGTATTGGCCAGACTGCCAAAAGTCGCCAAATGCTGCTCATTGATGCCGCTTAAGACACCCATTTGGGGCTTGGCAATATCGCAAAGGAACTTTATACCTCCTTTGTTGTAGGCCCCCATTTCGCAGATAAAATATTGCGTATCTTTTTTAAGGGATTTGAGGATCGTCTTGGCTATTCCGATTTCGGAATTTTGGTTTTTGGGTGTCTTAACAACCTGATAATCGGCCGATAAGATATGCGCTAAAATTTCTTTGGTGGTGCTTTTCCCATAACTGCCGGTAATGCCGATAACCTTAAGATTTTTTAACTGCGATCTTTTTATCTTGGCAGCCAAAATCACGAAAGTCCGCCAAACAACCGTTAAAGGCTGCAGAAAGATAATCAAAAAACTGAGAGCCATGGGCAATAGCAAATCAATTACCAATAAAGCGATCGTATTGCCCCCACTGATAAGAAAAGGCCAGTGAAGGGACGAAATAATAGCGGTAATTTTTTCTTCCAATACCAAAAACATGCCCGCACCCATCATCAAAAGAAAGATAGTTTTGAGATTTAGTTTGGGCGTGGCCGCTTTGCCAAACAAAAGCGAAAAAGCCGCTTTGGCACCCAGAAAAATATAAAGCCAGGCAATAGCCAGTGGCAACAGGTTAAATAAAAGGCGGGCGAATTCCGCTGGAAGCGAATTAAAAAAATATGCAGTCAAAACCGCTGCCAAAAGCAGTAAAAATTTCAAGCGGTTTTGCAAGCCAAAGTAGGCATTGCGGCCATTGGCTGTTTGGAAATGCGCTAAAAAACGGCCAATATGATAGTCCTTGAGCTGCCAAAGATAAACCCAAAACAAAAGGGACTTCATTTCTACAAACAACCAAAATAAAATAACAAAATTGGAACTGACTTCAATCATTTTTCAAAAAATTAATGATAATATCGGCAAGCACTTCGGGCTTATGCACATTAGGCGAATGGCCCGAATCTTTCACAATTTGCAGCTGAGAATTTTTAATCAATTTTTTAAGCATGAGAGCATCAGACATGGGAGTCGACTTATCTTTTTCTCCCCACACGATTAAGGTCGGCAATAGTATTTTGCCTGCGGTTGTTTTCAAATCCTCTTTAACCGCCAAAGAATAAACCCCTCTCATCCGCGGACTCACCTCATTATAATCACGGCGGTGCATCGCCTTATATACAAAATCCTTGGCCGTATTTTTTAACGGTCCCAATAAATTAAGTAAGGGCGAAAATATCGAAGAAAAAACAATAACGATTTTTTGTTTCAAGGTGCGCCCCGTGTTCATGCCTGCCGCATCTACCAAAACCACCTTCTGGCAAATTGGTTGTTTTTGAGCGGCTAATTTTAGGGCGATGCGGCCTCCGAAAGAATGACCCACAAGACAAAAAGGTTTGATATCTAATTCGATCGTCAGCTTTGTAATAAAATCGGCATACTTGTCGATATTCCAGTCTGTTGGCGGTTCACTGCTTTGGCCAAAACCGGGCAGGTCTACACTTACCACCTGAAAACCATTTTGGGCAATTTTGTCTTGGGTGATTACCCAATTCCGCGAGCAATGCAACCAACCATGCATAAGCAAAACTACTGGACCGATTCCGGCTGTTCGATAATTGACTTTTAAGTTATCAAAATAAATTGTATTTTCCGCAGAAGCCATCGATTAATTCTTTGGTTTAATAACCTTAAATCCCAAATATGGCTGCAAAACATCAGGGACAGCCACGTTACCGTCAGCCTGCTGATGGTTTTCTAAAATCGCGATAAGAATGCGGGGGCTGGCCACCATCGTATTATTGAGCGTATAAGCAAACAATTTCTCCCCTTTTTGGTTTTTATATTTAATATTCAGCCTGCGGGCTTGCCAATCGGTTAAATTGGAATCGCTGTGTGTTTCGCCATAGGCATTGCGGCTGGGCATCCAAGTCTCCACATCATACATTTTGTATTTACCCGCGCCCATATCGGCCGTACAAATGCGCAAAGTCCGATACGGCAATCCCAATTCCTCCAAAAGTTCGCAAGAATTTCTGTGCAGCTCTTGGAAGATATTTTCAGCCGCGTCTTTATCAGCTTTGCAAATGACAATCTGCTCAACCTTGGAAAACTCATGCACGCGATAAAGGCCTTTGGTATCCTTGCCGTAGCTGCCGATTTCGCTTCGATAGCATTGCGAATAACCGGCCAATTTTATGGGCAACTTATTTTCTTCCAAAGTTTGCCCGGCGTAATATGCTAAAAGCGCGCTCTCCGAGGTGCCCGCCATGTATTTAGGCTCTTTTTCTTCGCTGGTGGTGCATATATCGGGGGCATTGGCGATTTGATAAATATTATCGCGCCCTTGTGGCAAATGGCCGGAGCCAAACAAGGAAAATTCACGTAAAATTGTCGGGGTAAACATCAAATTGAACCCTTTAGCCTGCAATTTTTTTAATGAATGCCACATCAGGGCGAATTGCAACATCGCTCCTTCATTTTTTAAGTAATAGCCGCGAAAGCCTGAGACTTCCGTGCCGCGCTCCGTGTCGATAATGTCCAATTTTTTGCCCAATGCGATATGGTCAAGCGGAGAAAAATCAAATTTTCTGGGCTCGCCCCACTTGCTGATTTCCTGATTGTCGCACTCGCTTTTGCCGACTGGCGTATCGTCGGAATAAATGTTAGGCACTAAGGCCATCTGGGTTTCGAACTCCGCCTGAATTATTTTTAATTCGGCTTCTAATTTCTGATATTGTTCTTTTAGCTCCTTGGCTTTGGCAATATCATCTTTGCCTAATTTTTTTTGGCTGGCGCGGATAGTTTCGCTTTGCGCTAAAAGCTCGCGGCGCTTATCGTCGATGGCTAAAAGATTTTCAAAATCTAGCTCGATTCGTTTGTTCTTGGCGACCTCGCGCATCAAGGCTAAATTCTCTCTGATAAATTTGATATCCAACATAAAATGAGCCGTTTTCCAGCTTTCATATAGTTTAATATTTGGTTGATGAAATGTCAAAATTCGCAAATTAAAACCCCTTTTGGAAAGGGGTATGATGTTTGAATTGCATGTCGTCGACATGGCTGTCGACTCATTTGGTTTCATTTGCAGGTTCCGGATTTGATATGGCAAGGCGGGGTGCGGTCGCTGCCTTTTTGCCGCAAAAATACGCCCAAACGCTTGCGCCGACTAGCAATATCAAAACAATCGATATTGTGGCGATCGCCTCAAATAACGAAAATTCAATGTAAAACATTTCTTCCATTCATTCCTCCTTATTTGACCCTAGTTAAAGGGAAACCGATTGTCAAAACGAATATTATCACCGCTGCAACCCCGGCAAAAATCAAGACTACGCAATGTCCAAGCAAGGGCACCATCATCGACAATATCCAAAGCTTGTACCAAATTTCCCAAGTTGAGAGAAGTCCGATAAAGGCGATGAATCCACCGATAATTTTGAGTGACAAATCTTGCCCAATCTTGCCGATTTCCGGCTGCACGAAACAGTAGATAATAGCCAGCACAGCAGTTAGAGCAAGCCATACGATTGCCAGTGGCCAATTGATCCAGCCACCCGAGCGCATGAATTCTCCAAGCTCGTCGTAAAATACCATAATATCCTCCTAAATATGCAGTTTTTAAGCTATTTATAGTATAGCATTATTATACAATTTGTCAATAAAATCATTCTTCTTGTTTTTCTAAAGTAAAAGCCCCGAATAACGGGGCTATTGAACATTAGATAACAGCCATTCACCAAGAACTTTGAGATCCTCTTTTTGCAAATAATAACCGGTTCCAGCAACATTTAGGTATGGGGTATTGCAATCACCCTTCTCAATAAAACCAAGGCCTACACTAAACGGTATGCAATCCGGGCGGTAATTAGTTAGCCAAATCTTCGGAGGAGCGGTCTTTGATATTATAACTATAACGCTTGCACTCTCCGCAGTCTTGGATAATCTGTATATAGCTTCAAGATCCTGCAGAAAATCCTTGATTGAAGAGTCTGACGAACAGTCAAACCCATAAGTTTGGAGCTGACTTAGCCTTCCATATTTTTCCAACTGAAATACAATATTGAGGTTAAGCGTCACTTGAGTAAAAGTCTCAATAGTACCGGGATCATCACCATTTAAGCCCCCTCCTCCAGATATTTTTTTAACTTTTTTGCTTTTCGTACTTACATCAAAGTCGCAACCCTTAACCTTGTCCTTGTCATGATCCATCACGACATTAATTTGAAACGGCATAATAATCCTCCAAATATTGCAGTGGCATTTTCCCTTTTGCGGCAATGCCATAAACCGCTATGTTGTTAAAGTTGATTAATTATAGCATCGAAACTTGTTTTGTCAATATAAAATAACAAAGAACCCGTTTATCTAAAACGGGTTATATTTTGTAAGGAATAAATTAAATATGAAGGTATTCTCGAACTAAGTTTTTTGATATTCTAGAAAGTTCGAAGGAAACCGATTGTCAAAACGAATATTATCACCGCTACTACCAATGATTCCTGGGTGGACCCTCTTTTGCTCTTTTTATGGCAGCACGTATATTAAATACGATCAAAACAATAATGGGCGGGGTCATAAACAAAATGAAGAAAAAAAGTATTAGAGAACCTGCTTTCGATAGTCCCATATATAGTCCCATATCTAACCTCCTTGTATATAATTTTTAAGCTTTTGATATATTTTATTACTGAAAATATATTCAAATTATTATATAATAATAATTCTTATTTGTCAATATACAAGGTTCATATATTCCTTTTATTCCCATTATTTTCTAAAGTAAAAACCCCGAATAACGGGGCTATTGAATCTCAGTTTCACCCTTATAAAGCTTTTTGCCGAGCTCCATAAGATCGGACTGATTGAGCAGATATCCTATCGGCTCTTGTTCAATTGTTATGTATGGGTACTTATTAGAGCCGTCATATCCCCACCACAATACAACGCCCCAGCAAACTCGCCAATCTCCCTGTTTAACAATTTCGACCTTGGAAGGGTCGGTTTTGGAAAAATAGAATTTTCCATTAGGCTTGTTTGTGGCCAATATGTATATTCCGGCAATGTCATCAACGAGATTTTGGCGTTCATCTTCGTAGTTGCATATATAGGTTCGGAAAAATTGTGCATGCTCCCCGTCCTCAAAACTAAATGCCACAGTCAATTTAACTATTTCAAGTTCATGGGGCTCACCCGTCGCAAGGCTGCAAGTGGATTCCAGCTTAGCTTCAACGCTAATGATACATTCTCTTACAGCTTTTGATTTTTCGGATACTTTTCTAGTGTCAAACGGCATAACAATCCTCCAAATATTGCAGTGGCATTTTCCCTTTTGCGGCAATGCCATAAACCGCTATGTTGTTAAAGTTGATTAATTATAGCATCGAAACTTGTTTTGTCAAATATATAAATCACACAAAAAACTGCCCGAAAGGGCAGTTTTTAACGCTTATCTAGGTTTCATTAAGGGAAACAAAATAGCATCGCGCAAATTACTAGAATTGGTTAAAAGCATTATCAGCCGATCCACGCCTAAGCCAAACCCTGCGCTTGGAGGCATACCATGTTCCAAGGCCTCTACAAACTCCGTATCATTTTGTTGGGCTTCGGAGAAACCTTGCTTAAAGAGTTCGGCCTGCTGCTCAAAGCGCTTGCGCTGCTCAACCGGGTCATTAAGCTCAGAAAAGGCATTAATAATTTCCGTCCCAGCCAAAACAACTTGGAAATTAGCCAGATGCTTATCGTCTTTGGCTTTGGCCAAGGGTTGGAAGCCCAATGGGTGGTGGATGATAAAAGTCGGATTGATAAGCTGCGGGCGGCAGAACTTTTTGTAAATCTCATCGGCAATTTCAGCCTTCCCCGCCCCTTTTTCGATTTCTACGCCAAGTTTCTTAGCTTGCTCAGCCAAGCCTTTGGCATCATACAAGTCGTAGTCGACTTTGGCGTATTTTTGCAGAAGATCGCGGAACTCTATGCGGGTCCACGGGGCCTTAAAACTCACTTCTTGCTCGCCGATTTTTATTTTGTCGGTCTTAAAAATTTTTTTAACCAAAAAATCGAACATCTTTTCAGTCATTTTCATCATGTCGCGATAATCAGCATAAGCCCAATAATATTCCATAATGGTAAAATCCGGATTGTGGTATTTATCCACGCCCTCATTGCGAAAGGCTTTGCCGATTTCGTAAACTTTTTCGTAACCACCGATAATCAAGCGCTTAAGATAAAGTTCCGGAGCCACGCGCAAAAATATATCCAGGTCGAAGGCATTAATATGCGTTTTGAACGGCTTGGCCTTGGCGCCGCCGTATAAGGGCTGCAAAATCGGGGTTTCAACTTCCATAAACCCTTGCTTGCCCATGAATTCCCTGATTAATGAAATTATTCTAGAGCGCAGGGCAAATTTTTCCTTGACTTCCGGATTAAATAATAAATCTAGATATCTCTTGCGATATCTCTCCTCCAAATCCTGCAAGCCATGCCATTTTTCGGGCATGGGCATCAAGCCTTTGGCCAAAATTTTCCAAGATTGCACATCGACGGATTTTTCTCCGGTTTTTGTTTCAACTATTTGGCCCTTGAACTCGGCAAAATCGCCGACATCCATAAGCTCGACAAATTGGTCAAAAGCGGCCGGGCCCATGCCTTCCTTGCGCAAAACCGCCTGGAATCTTCCTGTTGGATCTTCAAATTTCAAAAATGCCAATGCCCCAAAACTGCGGATTGCCATAATTCGGCCAGCCAAAACGACGATTTTTTTTGATTTCTCCAATTTAGCAAAATCCTTTAACGCTTGCCCGATTGTATGTGTTCTTTTAGTCTCCAAGGGGTAGGCATCAAGGCCGGCGGCTTTAATTTTAGCTAACTTTTTTATCCGATTATCTCGGATTTCTTCGATTGTGGGCATAATATTTAGATCACAAAATCCAAATGACAAATGTCAAAAGGAATCAAGTCTTATCAAATAAGAATACGGTTTATTTGACAAAAAGTCAAAAATAAAAAGCTGCTTTATAAGCAGCTGATTCGATGAAATTATTTCAGAATCACCGCTGGGGAGATTCTTAGATAATTTGCAATGCATTGACGTTGTTCGCCAGAAAGTGAGTCATACCAAGATTCGTACATTCGCAATACAATTTTAGGTTTTGGCTTCAGAGCAAACAACCTTTGTAGCCATGTGGTAGTTGGAAAGCTTATTTTTGGTATATTGGGGAAATCGAAACTATCTACACATGATTTCATATAGATTACTGATTCTAGCACCGCCTCCACTGGTTCTTCATATACCGCATCATGCTCACCCCGGCGCGTCAGTTCTTCGGCAAAAAACAAGGCGGGACCCAAATTAAATCGAACACAACTATTTATGAGTAATTTTTTCAGCAGTTCAGTTGAGTGGGGTATTCGCTCATACTGGGAAATCATTATTTCTGCAAGGCTTAACCCGATAGTTAGTGTTTGATCTCTGCCGCCTAGAGCTTTATCAAAAATTTCTAATATTTGCTCTCTTTCATTTACCGTAAACGGGCGAGTGATTTTGTGAATGAATAGTGCCAAATAACGGATACTCAGACAGCGACTGCGAGGTGGCGAATCAAGCGACCATTCAATGTACCTTTGGAAAAAATATTCATTTACCGCCACAATATCATAGAGCTCACTACTGGTTATCATATATGGATTTTCATCAGATATGGCCTGCTTAAATATTTTTTGCTGGCTTTCACTCAGGGAATTTAATGCTTTTTGCTCAAGCCTCTTCAGGTATTGACTGGGCTCCTTTGGTGTTGATGAAAGCTCCCTTTCCTCAGGAGTTTCTAGTGATTCTTTTGGATATGAAGGTGCGCCTCCGCCTGGCGTAGACGTATAGAAAATAAAGGGAATCATTCCAATCATTGTCCAACCTCCTTATATTTTTTATTTAACGTACCGCTTTCCGTTTTTATTTGCCCCAGCCACGTTATTTTGTGGGATATTTGGACAAATTCACGGCCATTGTTGTAATATAATTATATAATTTATATTAAAAATGTCAATAACACTCTATATCAAAAAAGCCTTATTTCTAAGGCTTTTTATTTCAGTCAATTTTTTTGATTTCGTATTCAATCTTGCCCTTCGGCGCATTGAAATCG
>CAZQSQ010000001.1:154401-161353 GCA_964596325.1 uncultured Candidatus Saccharibacteria bacterium | reverse complement strand
AGGCTGATGGGGGGATTGAAATTGATACAACCTCATTAAGCGTTGAGCAGGTTTTGGAAAAGATAGAAAAATTAGTGGAAAATATCAAATAATTTCCACTAATTTAATAGCGATATGGATTTTTGATGCGATCGGGTGCTGCAGGGGCGCCTCTTTTTTTGTTGTGATTTTATGGTATAACAATGCCAGTTCACTAATAACACAGAACAGAAAGGAGGGGGAAGGTATGCCACTATCGCAGCAGGAAAGAGGGGAAATTAATAGGCTTTTTGCCGAATTCCGGGAGACGAAAAATGTTGAGTTGATGCAAGAAATCGCGCAGCGCTCGCAGGGGTTGGTTGGCTATACCATCCGCACCTATTTTTCCGCCTCGGCCAGACAGAGTGATTGGGATGATTATTTTCAAGAGGGTTGCTTGGCGCTTATTTACGCCATTAATTTTTGGGATGAGCAAAAAGGCAATTTTGAAGGTTATGCAATAAAAACAATTTACGGCCGGTTGATTCAGTTTTCTTGCCGTTTGGCGACTGGCTGGCTGGGTATTACATCCGGCGAAAGAGAAAAATTTGTTTCTTTGCGCAAAAAATATTTGCCGCTTCAGGCTGCCAATTTGCCATTATGGTATATCTGCGAGCAACTAGATATTGACCGCCAAGGATTGTTTGAGCTGGAATATTATTTGGTGGCTACCAAGCATATCAGGTTGGGCGCTTGCCGCGATCCGGAGAAAATTGCAGCCTCGAGGCGCAATTTTGAGGAAGAAATGTTGGCCATTTTTGAAGGAACCCAAGAAGAGCGAAATTATTCAGCCGAGATCGAAGCGGCTTTATTGGAGCTGCCGATTTCCGAGCGGGACCGGCAAATCTTTGCTAAGCGCTTTGGTCTACTTGGCTTCCTTCGGACTCCTTTGGCTGATATCTCCGCGGAGTATGGGGTGCAAAGCGTGCGCCAGACCATTCATCTGGTATATGAGCAAATGAAAAAAATATTGGAAATTCGCCAAGCTAAAGATTGGCTCAAAAGCAAAATTATTGAGCTGCCTTTGTCCTTCCGGCGGGTTTTTACGGCTCGTTATGGGTTGGACGGTTTGCCGCCCATGGGACATTTGGCGATTGTCAAACATTTTGGCCTCGGGCAAAAAACTTCCATCCAATATATCAAGCTGGGTTGGAAGCGGTTGGCTGATGACCCCCAAGCGCAGAAAATAAGGGCTGTCCTTTGGTGGAAAGATATTTAATTTATTACTGCCTATCCTTGGGCGGTTTTTTCTTGCCAAAACTGCCAATTAAGGGTAGCGTAAAATATCTTTAATAATCTAATTGGGAAAGGAGGATTGCGATGAAAAGCTATAGAGGGTTGGGGCCGCTGAAAACGGAGGAGCAAGAAGAGGCGGCTCAAGAGGCTTTTGAATGTTGGTCTCACGCCAAAGAGGGGTCGTTCCTTTGGTGTTACGCAAGATTCCTGAGGGCGAGTTTGGCACATAATACAAAAGCGGAGAATGCGGCAATTGTCGCTATGGTTGAAGTTGCCTGCCCGGAAAACCATACAATAACAGAAACTTTTTGTAATATTGGGAAAATTGCCTTCATTATCATTACCAGGATTGAAGACAATACATTGCCCAATGGTGCCCAGCTTCTAGAAAGAGTGATAGCGCAAGCCGAAGCCACAAATCCTTCCGAAGAAGAGGAGGAAGTGATTGAGCATTTCAAAAAGAAACTGGCGCGGGCTTTGGAAAAGGGGAGAGGCGGTTTAACTTACGCCCAAGAGGAGCGTTTTCGCGGCATTCAGGAGAAGAAGAACAGGATGCTCAATGGAATGTGTCAGTATCGGGAAAAACTGCAAGCGTTGATTTACAAACACGCTTGGGAATGCGGCATTTCCCAAACCGAAATTGAGGTTATCGAAAATCTTTACGGCCTTAATGGGAAAAAATGCATTACTGTCAGCCAAATCAGCGAGTTGCTGAAGTTGAGAAAGGTTGTTATTAGCCTTAACATAAAGAGCTTTTGGGATAAGCTCCAAACTGTTAATGATGACCAAAACATCCGGCATATCCTCACTAATATGATAAAGTCGATGCCGGGGAAGTATCGACAGAGTTCGGAATAATAAAATATCAATCCCGCTTAACGGCGGGTTTTTTGTTTTGGAAGAAGTTGTTTTAGGGGGGGGCGGAAAGGATAAAAATTCTTTTGATTGACAAACTATAAATATATGTTACTATATGAATAGCGAGAAACCGTATTAAAATTTTAAGGAGGATGGATGAACGTACTACAGGAGCTGAGGAATTGGCGAACGGAGCTAAGAATGCAATTTGTAGATTCTTTTTTGCGCCTACAAATTGGCGGTTTAGCCAAGTGCTTGATGCAGCTGGAGCTTACTGAGGAGCAGAGAATCGAGATGACCGTGAAAGAAATGGTTATCAAAGGGTTGCTCCACTATTCGCAAACCGAGATTTCCGATACGCTATTTGCTTTACAGTACATGTGCCAAGTTTGCGGTTGGGATTTTGAGGAGGCTTACAATCTTGGCAAGCCAAAGTTTGCCGCTAAATTCCCAGACGGTTGCGTAGAAGATGATGAAGAGAGGCCCTTTTTTTACATTGTGCTTTCCGCCTTCATTTGTGACATTAGCCGCCAACTATCTCTATTGCAACTCTTGCGCGTTGCTCGGAAAAAGTACACGCAAGGAATGAACCGGGCAGCGCTCATGGACCTGATTTATGCAGACGTAGCCATGGCCATTGCCTGCACCAGAGAGATTTGCCACATTCTTGATCTTTCGTATTCTGAAACACTGGAAATGGGCAAGAAGCGCTGGCTGGAGAGGGATAACATACAAAAAGGTGTCCCAAAGTTCTGGCGCAATTTCCTCGGTTTCCCGAAATAAAAAGCATTATACCCGCCTTAGTCGCGGGTTTTTATTATTCTTGATTAGTGGTAAAATAAGTCGATATTATTAAATATATTGGTGATTATAAAAATATTATGAACAAAGACGAATGTTGCCCAAAGTTTGATCCTACCGGCTGGGAGAATAAAACCCACACGTGGACCAATAAATTATTTATTACAAAATCAATCCCGCAGTTTTTGCATATGCCTTTGCCTTGGGTTTTTGGCGCGGCGGTGACCAAGCTTTGCACGGAAGCGGAAAAGGCTGGAGCTTTAATGGATGATTCCATGCTCTTGGCCTATGACCCCAGCCCTTGGAAGTCAGAAATTTTTTTAAGTGTTAGCAAGGAGGTGCCCGGAATGGAGAATGTGAAATTAAGCGGAGATTTTATCAGCAAGGTTTTTGATGGGCCGTATCAGGATGTGCCCAAATGGATTGAGCAAACTGAAAAATATTTGGCCGGGATTAATAAAAAATCGAAGAAGTATTATTTTTACTACACCAGCTGCCCCAAATGTGCCGAGAAGTGGGGGCATAATTATGTGGTGATATTCGTGCAAGTATAAAGGTGGCAATTAGTGCCATAATAAAAGAAGCATGCAATTACAAAATAAAATAAATGCGAGTAGGACAATAAAAATAATTTTAATTATTGGCATCGCGATAATATCTGTTTTGTCACTTTTAGGCCCGTGGACACTCTTTCCATTTATTCCGCATTTTTCTGATTGCCATTTTGAAGCAACATCTCCAGACGGAAAACATTACTGCCAAAGGTCTTTTGAAAAGTCTGATCACATTTTTGATTTTAGTCTTGTGCCAAGCAAAACAAGATATGGGCAGTATCTCTTTATTAATGATATATTGGTTGGTCCGACTGGTTATATTGGTAAAATGATTTTTTCTAATGATGCCAAAAGAATTGCTTATCTTTCTGATAATAATCTAATATTAGATGGGGAAAAGATAGATGATAGAAATCCTGTGTGCATGTCTTTTTCAGATGACGGGAAGCACTTCGGAGCTTTATTTCCATTGTCAGACAATAAATATTCTATTTATCTTGATGGATTTGAAAAACAATTTGAGATTAAAATTCCGGACGATAACAATAAGCAGAATGATAAAAAGGCAATTTATTATTATGATGTTCAATGTGATTTTTTGGGTTCCAAGGGGTTTGCCATCAATCCAGTTGTAAAAATAGAATTGCTCGCCATGGATAA
Source organism: uncultured Candidatus Saccharibacteria bacterium (assembly GCA_964596325.1). Taxonomy (GTDB): domain Bacteria; phylum Patescibacteriota; class Minisyncoccia; order Minisyncoccales; family JAGOPM01; genus JBAZJI01. The sequence continues at coordinate 157,226 of CAZQSQ010000001.1, read as the reverse complement.
GACCTATGAAATGCAAGAAGGAGAATTTTATTTTTTTCAGAAAAAAGATCTTTTGTTTGCAGAAGTAAAAAACGGAGCAATCAACTTTCCGTCGGAAATTATTTTTAATTCTGATGATAGAAAAGATAATTATTATATTTTAGAAAATAAAAAGTAGAATAAAAAATTATGAACATAAAAATAGCTCTCATCTTGTTCGTAGTTATTGTTGTCGGAGCGGGGTATTGGTATGTTAACCAGCCCAAAACAAATCCTCCGGCGGTTCAGGAAATAAATAATTCAACAACAACGCCAAGTGAGAATATAATTTCAGCAGTTTTTAATTGCGACAAGGGCATTGTTATCAAGGCGGATTTTCATAATGACGATCCCCAGAAAGTCGTTTTGCAAATAAGCGATGGGCGTAAAATCGAACTGCCCAGAGCCATGTCTGGCTCGGGTGCGCGTTATGCTGACGCTCAGGAGAATTTTGTTTTTTGGAACAAGGGTGACACGGCCTTTATCGAAGAAAATGGGACAACCACAATAAGCGGCTGCCTTACAAAATAACCAAAATAGCATGGAAAAACGGGAGATAGATAAATATTATTTAGGCAAAACCGAAGATATTTATGGCGCAGTTCTGGCTGTAACTTGCCCGGTTTGCGGCAAGGTCTTTATAACCAACGGTGCGACCGATGCGGAGGGGCGCGCTTGCCCAGCCTGCAATCGCTCAACCGCTTTTATCGACCAATACGGCGGTTCCCCCAGGGTGGAATGGGAAGCTTGATTTAGAAAAACAGCGTCTAAACGCTGTTTTTGTATATTTACAAAAGCGGGAAAATATCGTAAAAGTAACAAAGCTTGCCCGAATGCCAAATGGCCGGGAGAACTAAAAGGAGCTTTGGAATCCGTTCTTTTATTTCAGAAAAGGAGGAAATTTGGTCAAGAAATCAAGAGAGCTCATTGCCCGCGCTTTGGAATCTGTCGGTGAGCGTTTATCGGTCAAAGATTGGATTGCCATTGGTCTCGCAGTTTCCCTCGGTATAGTATTTTTAATAACCGGCGGCGCTGCAGGTGAATTCTGGCTATTTCAAGTGGCCCTGCTCATTCTGGCAGTTTTCTTGCTGATGTACGGATCTGATTGGGTTATTCAGGGCGCATCGGTAATCGGTTTGATTTTTGGCATGACCCTGTTTGCTATCGGGGTTTTGTTCGTATCTCCCGGGACAACCTTTCCGGAGTTGTTTACCAATCTGACCTCAGTATCGGCGGGCGTTGATAACATTGATTTCGCAATAGGCAATGCGGTCGGAAGCTATACCTTTAATACCTTAGGTATTGTTGGTTGCGCCTCCATGATTGTTCTTTGGCCCTTTTTTAGTGAGCGCATCAAGATTTGGTCAAAAGGCCGCCGGAGATTGGGCCATAAAAGGCACTCCAAGGAAACAGAACAAATCGAGGGACCGGCCCAAGTTGATGTTCCGCCGCATGCGGCTGTTAAGACATGGTTTGCAATGGGTTCTATTGTTTTGCTCGTGCTCTTAAGCTGGGACGGAATGCTTACATGGCTTGATGGTCTCATCTTGATTGTGTTTTTTGGTCTTTGGTTGTGGTATGTCGCTTGTGACATGAGGCGCGAACAGAAGGGAAAGCCCGTAGAGGAAAATGAATACCGGAATTTGAGCAAAGAGCAGAAGAGCAAGAAAATTTCCGGAGCGATTTTTGTAATGATTGCCGGATTTGTGTCATTGGTGTTCGGGGCAAAATTCTTGGTTTCTTCGGCTGCGAGCTTGGCGAAGATGGCTGGCTTTACCGATACCTTTATTGGTTTAACCATTGTGGCAATGGGAACATCCGCTCCGGAGTTTGCTGTTTCGGTTTCTGCCGTAGCCAAGAAGCGTTATGCTTTAGGCATCGGCAATATTATCGGGGCAGATATCCTTGATATCCTGATGGTTTTGGGCGCCAGTGCGATTGTGCGTACTTTCATTAGTAAAGCTGGTGTGCCCTTTAATACCAATGCCTTGATTGACTGCGCTGCGGCTTTTGTTGCCATGTTTCTTTTGTGGTTTTCCTTGGCGGTGCTTAAGCCGAAGCACAAACTCACTTGGCAGAAAGGATTATTTCTCTTTTTGCCTTATGTAGTCTACGTGCTTTATTTGCTCGAACGCGACGGTTCGATCAATTTACTTAAAGGACTAATCGGTCCGCTATAGGCGCAAACGCGCCTTTTTTGTTATGATTAGTTATGTATTTTACTTATATCGTAGAATGTAAAGATAAAACTTTATATTGCGGTATAGCCACTGATTTACAGCGCCGCCTCACTGAGCATAATAATTCTAAATTGGGGGCCAAATATACGAGGGCTCGCCGGCCAGTAAAATTGGTTTATTCGCGGAAATTCAAAACCCGCGCGGCGGCTTGCCGCGAGGAGGCCAGAATCAAAGCTTTGGACAGACAAAGCAAAATTGCGCTTTTGCGATATGGAAAGTAATTTTTTTGTCAGCAAAAAACAATCAAGGCCCGGCAAAAAACTTTCTTTGCTTAAGGATAAGGTTTTTGATTTTTTGAAAAAAATTCCCAGAGGTAGGGTGGTGACTTATGGCCTGGTGGCCAGATATTGCCAGGTGCCCAACCCGCGCAATGTCGGGTGGATTTTACAGCAAAATGTTGATGAGAAAATTCCTTGTTATAAAGTCGTGGGCTCGCTTGGGCGCCTGACCTATGGCTATAAATTCGGCGGCAAAACTTGGCAGAAAAAGCATCTGGCCGAAGAAGGAATAGAATTTAATGAAGATGATTCTATAAAAAATTTCAAAAGTATCGTTTGGAAACCATAA
>CAZQSQ010000001.1:127855-154301 GCA_964596325.1 uncultured Candidatus Saccharibacteria bacterium | reverse complement strand
ATTTAATGAAGATGATTCTATAAAAAATTTCAAAAGTATCGTTTGGAAACCATAAATAATCCGCCCAAAGGCGGATTATTATTTTAGAGTCGAAAATATTTTAAGGAAAGACTAATTGAATTTAATAAAAAAGCCCTTTTAACGGGCTAGGTATTTATTATTTATAGCGGGAGGCGAATTTGTTGGCCAAGCTTATTGTCTGGTCGCGGTCGGGGCCAACGCCAATGGTGTTGATTTGCTGCTCAAGGTTTTTATTGATGTATTGAATATAACTCCAGAGCTCGAGTGGCAAATCTTCAGCGGTTTGGCATTTGGAAACATCTGACCAAGGAGTAAATCTTTGATATTGGGGCCAAATGCGCATTGATTCAAAATCGGATTGGCTGATTGGGTAGCATTGCGGTTCGCTGCCAATTACTGAGGAAATCGGATCAGTGTACCCCACGCAAACAAGAATTTGTTCTTGAATTGCAGAAAGGCAGTCGGCTTTAGTCATGTGCAGGTGCGTAACGCCATTGATGAGCATCATTCGTTTTAGCTGTACCAGATCCAGCCAGCCGATTCTTCTTTGGCGGCCAGTGGTAGTGCCGAATTCGGCGCCTGGTTGGCCAAATTCCCCTTGCAGGATTTGGCGGTTGGAATCATTTTCAAAGAGCTCAGTTAGGAATGGGCCATTGCCCACGCGCGTGGAGAAAGCCTTGAAGACCCCATGCACTTCATCAGCCCGTGGCAAGCCGCAGCCGGCCAAGAGCCCCGGAGTAGTAGTGTTGGAACTGGTTACAAACGGGTAAGTGCCGTGGTCAATGTCGAGCATGGCACCTTGGGCACCTTCGAGCAAAATGTTTTTACCCTCTCGCCAGGCTTTGTGAAGCAAGGCGACCGTGTCTTGGATATTTTGCCCAACGAGAAACATATCAAAAGCTTGCGCAAACTCATCGAATTTTTCTGGCGGTATGGCCTTGAAATCTTCGATCGGGTAAATATCTCCGCAACGCAGGCCATGCCTGCCAATCTTGTCCCTATAGCATGGTCCAATACCGCGCCCAGTGGTGCCAATGAATTTATTTTCCGCATCAGCCTCCATGGCAATATGCTTTGGCAAAACCAGATGTGCGGCGTCGGAAATTACGAGGCGCTTCAAAACATCAATGCCCTTGGCCTGCAAATCATTTACTTCTTTGTAAAGGGCAACCAAATCAACAACCGCTCCATTGCCAATCAGGCAAAGGGTTTTGGGATTTAAGATGGCGGAGGGGATTTGGTGGAAATGGTATTCCTGCCCATCGCGCCAAACGCTGTGCCCGGCATTGGCTCCGCCTTGGCAACGCACGGCAATATCAGCCCAATCACCCATGATGTCGGCTAGTTTTCCCTTGCCCTCATCACCCCATTGCAAACCAACAATCGCTTTTACCGGCATTATTAACCTCCTTATTAAATGTTAAATTTTTCAAGTGCAATAAAGGTTAGCACAGAAAATAAAAAAGCCAAGCGCGAGGCTTGGCTTGGATTATCAGGCGGTTTTGGCTATGAGCCTGTCGAAGCGTTTGAGCTCCCTTAGCAGAATATATCCGACAATTATAACTCCAAAGATATCCGCCAAGGGGAAAGAATACCAGATGCCATTTAGGCCCCAGAATTTGGATAAAACCACGATTAAGGGGATTAAAATAAATAATTGGCGGATTAAGGGCAGGATAGTGGCTTGCTTGGCTTTGCCCAAAGCTTGAAAAATACCTCCCGAAATCATTTGGACGGCGGTTAGCGGATTAGTAACAGAGAATAAAACAAGGGCGAAGGCGGTCATTTCGATTAAGGCTTGGTCTGTCGTAAAAATAGCAAGGACATTTTTCGGAAAGATAATAAGGAGCAAGGAAACAATGGTAATGAAGATTGTGCCCCATTTAAGCGTTAAGATCATGGATTCTTTGGCGCGCTTATAGAGCTTAGCGCCATAATTGTATCCCAAGATGGGCTGCATGCCCTGCATCAAGCCGGAAATCGGGATAGCGATAAACATAAAAATATTCATTAAGATGCCGTAGGCGGCTATGGCTAAATCGCCGCCGTAAAAGGCCAATAAATGGTTGAGTATCGCGGCGCGGCCACTGTTGACGAATTGGGCCGTAAAGGTAGAAAAACCAACCTTGAAAATATTTTTGCTTATTTGCGGATCAAGCCGGAAATGGGCTTCGGCCAGATTAATTTTTGTTTTAATGCGGGCAAAATAATAAATATTGGCGGCAAAGAGCATGACGCTGGCCAACAGGGTTGCCAAAGCCGCACCCGTGACCCCCATTTTTAAGGGCACCATAAAATACCAATCAAGGAAGACGTTGGTTAAAGAGGAAATAATAATCCAAGTCATAGTGTATTTGGCGCCGCCCTCGGAGCGGATTATGGCGTTGCTCGAATCCCCAAACATAAAAAAGAGCGCTCCAGTAAAGATGATGCGCATATACTCCATGGAAAAGGGCAAGGTGCTGCTGCTGGCCCCGAAGACCTGTAAAATCGGTTTCATAAAAACCAAACTGACGGCAGTCACAAAAATTGCACTCGCAAATACCAGGAGCAAGTAATTACCAAACGCCTTTTTTACGCCTTCGAGATTTTTTTCTCCCAAGAAGCGCGAAATCATTGAAGAGGCGCCCAAGCCCAGCATATTGGAAAAGGAAGTCATTATCATATAGGCTGGGAAGGTTATAAAAACTCCGGCCAGGGCCGTGGTGCCACAGTTGCGCTCGATGAATATAGCATCAGTAATCATGTAAAGGCTAAAAACCAGCGAACCCATAATGGAAGGCAGGGCCAGTTTGAAGAGTAGTGATATTACATTGTCCTTACCTAATTTTTCAGAATCCATAACGTTTCAAATTGTAACACATTATTTTATTTTCGGGAATTTATAGCCGGGTTTTGCGAGTCTTGCGCCAAGCAAAAGAGCTGCCCAGCCGAGCAGCTCTTGAGGTGTCCGGGTTATTCGAATAATTTATCCGAGGAATAAAACTTGCCAAGGCTAAGCGCGTATATTTTCTTTTCTTTGCTGCTGTAATATATTCTCGGGTTATCAAGCTCGCCGATGTCGTAGAAATTGATTTTATCCCGGTTGTCGATTTCGGCTATTCGGATCGTGTTATTGGCCACCAGAGCCACATAGTCATTATTCAGCCAAATGGCCTGTTTGATATTTTCCGAAAATCTTTCCAAGAAAACCAGCTGATATTTTTTTCTTAAGGGTTGGTCGTTATCATCGGCTAAATAGAGAATGGAAAGTTCGTGCGCGTTCCAGATAAGGACTTTTTTAGGGTCGGACGGGGATAGTTCAAAACCGGCGACATCTGAAGAGATTTTTTTGAAGTTTTTCTCGCTGCTATCCAGATAGTACAGCTTGTTGGCGTCTTTTAAGATGAATTCCGAATAATACTCCACCATTTCCGTATTTTCCGGGGAGAAGCTTAACGGTTCCTGATTATAAATTTTGGTATCGCGCCCAGAGAAATCGGATTTGTGGACATAGCCGTCGTCTTCAATCCAGATAATGCCGTCAATCATAAGCTTCCAAGGCCGGCCATTTTGCGCCACTGAATTGAATTTATCGTGCGTAACGCTGGTAAATTTGGAGAAAGCTTTGGTAAAATCCGTGGTGGTGGCTTCTTTGATATCGGCCATCGGATTAATGAACATGTAAGTTGTGGTCGCCCGGCTTTTTATGCGGCTTAGGATGTTGCGGGATAGATAGGTGAAGTCTGCTCCCTCAAAAGCATATTTTTTGGAATTAAGCCAATTATGCAAAGGGACGGCGCTTTGGGTTTCTGAATTAAGCCAAACCAATCGCCATTGCGGGCCTTGTGATTCGATGAAATAAAGTTCGTGTGTATAGGGAGAAAAGAAAAAAGATTCCACGGTGCTGGAGGCGGCCACTACGGGCAAGGGGGAAAAGTTTATCGTTTGAGGCAGGAGGAAAATATTTTTGGCCGTGGTTACTATCGTGCCTTGGACTTCGAGTTTTTTCTTCCAATTCCGGTAGCCATCTTTTTTGATTTCGATATTATATTCTTTGGGCAAGAATTCGGTCAGGTAAACTTCGCCGGAGAGGAAGTTGGTTTTTTTGACATCGCGCCCATTGATTGCCACCATCGCTTCCCGCGGGGAGGATTTGAAAAACAGCCCGCCTGTTTTTATCATTTTGCGGGTTTGCCAATCGAAAGCATATCCTTGGGTATAAAGGATAACCATCGGGGTGACAATTAGAAATAAAACTGTAAGAGAATACAGCAATAATCGATTCTTTTTTGTTGCCATTATTAGGATAATAGCGCAAAAAACTTCACTTGCCAACCTTTCAATGCCTGCTATTATTATATGAACTATATGGCAGAAAAATTCATTATTAATGGGGAACGAAAGCTCGAAGGCGCCATTGAGGTGCGGGGTTCAAAAAATGCGGCTTTTCCGATTATCATGGCCACTCTTTTGACCCAGGAAGATTGCATTATAGACAATATACCGCTGATTGAAGACATTCAGAGGATTTTTGATATTTTGAAAAGCATGGATGTGGAAGTCCAGTGGTTGGCAGAAAGAAAAGTCAGGATAAATGCCAAAAATTTGGATTCTTCGAAAATCCGGGAGGATATCGTGCGCAAACTTCGCGGTTCGATTTTGCTTTTTGGTGCGCTTTTGGCGCGGGAAGGTAAGGCCAAGCTGCCCCAACCGGGCGGTTGTGTTATCGGGGCTCGGCCGATCTCGACCCACTTGGATGCTTTCACCCAATTAGGGATTAAGATTTCTCCGCAACATAACAAGTTTAAGATGGAAGTTGGTCCGCGTTTTGGCGGGGAAGTTTTGCTCAATGAATTTTCCGTAACCGGCACATGCAATGTGATGATTTTTTCCGCACTGCATGAAGAGACGACCATTATAAAATGCGCGGATCAGGACTACCAAGTTCAGGAATTGGCCGCGGTTTTGAAAAAAATGGGGGCAAGTATCAGGCTTTTGCCCATGCACATGATTGAAATAAAGGGGGCCAAGAAATTGAAAGGATTTACCGTTAAGCTGATACCCGATCCTATCGAGGCCGGAACTTTTATTCTGATGGCGGCCGCCACCAAGAGCAAGGTTTTGGTCAAAAATGTTCCCTATCAATATTTGGAATACCCGCTCAAAAGAATGAGGGATTTTGGCATTGTTTGGGAGCGGCCCGCCAAGGATGAGATTTTGGTTTTGCCGGCCCATAATATTAAGATTGAAAAAGTCCAAGCCTTGCCGTATCCGGGAATGCCCACTGATCTGCTTCCGCTTTTTGGCGTGCTTTCCACTCAGTTGCAGGGGCTCACGCTTTTGCACGATCCGCTTTATGAAGGCAGGCTGAAATATTTGGAAGAGCTTAATAAGATGGGGGCCAATATTATTTTTGCCGACCCGCACCGGGCCATAGTTTCGGGCCCTACGCCCTTATACGGGGTGGAAATCAATTCGCCGGATTTGCGCGGCGGGGCTTCCTTGATTGTTGGTGCCCTTGTTGCCAGCGGCAGTACGACTATCGGTAACATTTACCAAGTGGATCGCGGTTATGAGAAAATTGACGAGAGGCTAAGGGCTATCGGTGCGGATATCCAACGCATTAACGCTTGATGGAATTAAAGTTTGAATTTATAAGAAGTGAAGATGAAAAATATCAGGATTGGGAGTTCAATTATGAATTTCATATTCTGAATTAATCTATGATGCTTGTCAGCAAAATAGGAATAGATCTAGGCACAGCCAATTCTTTAGTTTTTATTCCCAAAAAGGGGATTGTTTTGAATGAGCCGTCGGTGGTGGCGGTTTCCATGTCCGATAACCATATTCTGGCCGTGGGCCGGGAAGCGAAAGAGATGATCGGGCGCACTCCCGATACCATTAATGTTTACCGTCCGCTTAAAGATGGCGTGATTGCGGACTTCCGCGTGACGCAAGCCATGATTCGTTATTTTATTGTCAGGGTCATGGGCAATTTCCGCCCCTTTAAGCCTGAACTTTTGATTGCCGTGCCGGCCGGGATTAATTCCACGGAAAAACGCGCCGTGCTGCAGGCTGGGATTTTGGCCGGAGCCAAATCAGTCTATTTGGCCAAGGAGCCGATTTTAGCCGCCATCGGGGCGGGCATTCCGATAAATTCTTGCGCCGGACACATGATTGTGGATATGGGTGGCGGGACAACCGAGGTGGCGGTAATTTCTTTGGGAGGCATTGTGACTTTTGATTCTTTGCGCGTGGCCGGAGATAAGCTCAACTCAGCCATTGCCGATTATATCCGTAAAAAATATAATTTGGCCGTGGGCATGGAAACAGCCGAAAAGGTGAAGACCGAGATAGGCACAGCCATTCCCGATAAGAAGGAGCGGGAAATTGAAATCCGGGGCCGTGATTTGATCTTAGGCTTGCCGCGCAATATCCGCATCTCTTCCAATGAGGTTAGCGAAGCCATTGCCGACCGCTTGGAGGAAGTCATCCAAACCATTAAAAATGTTTTGCGCGATACCCCGCCGGAACTTTCCGCTGATATTATGGATAAGGGCATGTTTTTATCCGGTGGTGGGGCGCTATTGGCGAATTTGGACCAGCTTATCTCGCGCGAAACCGGCGTGCCTTGCTATGTGGCCAAAGACCCGCTCTCTTGCGTGGCCCGCGGCACGGGAATCATTTTGGAGAATTTGGAGGTCTATAAAAAATCGATAATGGTAAAAAGTTAAAAATCTAAATACCAAATATCAAATTAAGCAGGAAATCCAAATAGTAATGTTATTGTTTTGGATTTAGCGCTTTGGATTTGATTTGGAATAATTTGGGTTTTGAAATTTGGATTTTATGGATTTGTATAATAAGCAATGGGAATTTTTGGCCAAAGCGGCCAGCGAAGAAAAGGTTTTTAACGCCTACCTTTTTTATGGCGGCGCGGCGGTTGAGGATATCGCCTTGGATTTTGTCGAGGCGATAAATTCCCCCAATAAGGAAGCGGGGTTCATTCTGGAAAAAAAGTTCAAAAACTTGCAGCCCAAGGCGCAAACTTTAGGCAACATCCTTTTTGTGGAGCCGCTTTTGGAGGATTCCAAGGGCAATGAGAAAAAGGGCAATGAAATATCCATTGCGCAGGTGAGGGAGCTTTCGGCTTTTTGCTCGTTGACTTCCTTGAACAACGCCAGTAAAGCCGTTATCATAAGGCAAGCGCATTGCCTAAATACTGATGCGCAGGATGCTTTTTTGAAAATTTTGGAAGAACCACGGGGCAATGTTGTTTTTCTGTTGCTGACAGAACAGCCCGATAGGCTGCTGCCAACGGTTCTTTCGCGCTGCTGCAAAATATTTTTCCCGAATAATAATTTATTCGAGGTCGGGGAGGATAAGGCCGGTCTTTTTCAGGAAATCATCAAAGGCAATTTGGCTAAACGTTTTGCTTATGCGCAAAATTTATTGGCCGCGGAAGAAAAATCCGAGCAGTATAATGGGCTGCGAAGGGAATTGGGCGATTGGGTGGCGTTTTTGCGAACCAGCCTGATAAGTGAAAAGTATGCTTTGGGCTATAAGCCCGAACAGACCGTCAAAGCCATCGGGGCGGCGCAGCGGGCCATTTATCTCTTGGAAAATACAAATGCAAACCAAAAATTAAATTTAGAAAATTTTTTAATCGAGTTATGAATTATAAAGATATCTTCAAAAAGTATCAGCCGGAATTTGAGAAATCTATAGCCTTTTTTAAGGCAGAGCTGGCTAAAATCCGCGCCGGTTTGGCTTCCCCGAGTTTGGTTGATTCTCTAATCGTGGACTATATGGGTACCAAATTGCCCATGAAGCAGATTGGCTCAATTTCCTGCCCGGAGCCCCGCCAGATTTTAATCCAACCTTGGGACAAAAGCTGTTTGGAATCTATTGAGCGGGCGGTGCGCGATGCGGATCTGGGGCTTTCCCCGGTCGTGGATAAGGATTGCGTGCGCATCAATATGCCGATTATGACTGAGGAATTCAGGTTGGAAATGAAAAAAAATATCTCCGAAAAAAAGGAGCAATGCCGCCAAACTATCAGGCGCTGGAGGGAAGAGTGCTGGCGCGAGGTGGAAGTCAAATTCAAGGCCAAGGAAATAACTGAAGATGATAAATTCCGCGCCAAGGACGAGTTGCAGAAAATAGTGGATGATGCCAATAAAAAAATTGAAGACGCGGCCTCACAAAAAGAAAGGGAAATAATGGGTTGATATTATGTGGATTTTAGACTTATTGATATTTATAGTTGGGATTAATCTCGTAGCTTTCGTGCATGAGTTCGGGCATTATTTTTTTACCCGCCGGGCTGGGGCCAGAGTGATAGAATTCGGTTTCGGCTTCCCGCCGCGGCTTTTTGGTTTTTACAAAGAAAACGGGGAATGGAATTTCGTTTGGGGCAATAAAAAGGTGGAAACGCAATCCACTATCATTTCGGTTTGCCGTTTTCCGGTCGGGGCTTTTGTAAATATTAAGTCCAGCCGGGAGGATGGCCAAGAATGGCAGGGGGACTCCGATGATTTTGATAATAAGCCGATCGGCAAAAGATTTTTGGCTTTGTTGGGCGGAGTCTTGGCTAATTTTTTGTTGGCGGCCCTGATTTTTCAAATAATTTTTGCCGTTAACGGGTATACTTTGGAGCAGACTTTTTTCGGTAATTTCAGCTTCCCATTTTATCAAACCGACCATGGGGTGATGATCGGGCAAGTGGCGACTTCTTCGCCGGCTTTGGAAGGCGGCATCCGCGAAGAGGATATCGTTGTCTCAATCAACGGGGAAAAAGTCAAAGGGGCTGATAATTTCAAGGATTTTATTGATGCCAATAAGGGTAAAGAAGTAGTTTTGGGCGTTAAAAAATATCCCGATGGCCAGCTGCGGGAAATTAAGGTTACGCCAAGGCTCAACCCGCCAGCCGGGCAAGGGTCATTGGGGGTTTCTTTTGGCAATTTCGCCAAACTCGATTATTCACAAAGTTTCCTTTCCAAAGCTTCTGCCGGCTTGGCGCACTCTTATAATATGTGCGCACTGCTGCTTTCCTCGCTTGGCTACATTTTCCAAAGGGCTTTTGCCACGGGCAATCCGGCCATGATTGCCGGAGCAGTTGGCGGGCCAGTGGCTATTTATGCCGCCACTAAAATGTCTTTGGCGGCCGGTTTCATAACTTATTTGAACCTCATGGCACTGGTTTCCTTGGCCTTGGCTGTTACTAATATTTTGCCCCTGCCGGCTTTGGACGGTGGCCGTTTGGTTTTCTTACTCTATGAACTTGTGACCGGCAAAAAAGCGCCGGTTAAAGTGGAGGCCACCATCAATGGCGTTGGTTTTATTTTAATGCTGATTCTGGCCGTGGCGATAATTTTCAAAGATCTTGCCCAATTCGGGAAAATAATATTTTCTCCATGAAGCAATCATCATTATTTTATACTGCGCACAAGGATGCGCCTAAAGACGAGCAGAGCGTTAATGCCCAGCTTTTAATCCGCGCCGGGTTCATCGATAAGCTGAGCGCGGGCGTTTATTCTTACCTGCCCTTGGGCTTGCGCGTTTGCAATAAAATTGAAAATATTATCCGGGAAGAATTGTTAAAAATCGGCGCACAGGAGCTTATCCTGCCCTCCATGCACCCCAAAGAGAATTGGCAGATTACCGGGCGCTGGGACTCCATGACCGACTTATATAAAATTTCCGAAGGGGAAAAAGAATTGGCTTTAGGCCCCACTCATGAGGAAATCATCGTTCCTTTGGCTAAAAAATATATCCGCTCTTGGCAAGATTTGCCACTGACCAATGTAACTACCGGAGAATTCCCGCTTTCACTTTTTCAATTCCAGACAAAATTCCGCAAGGAGTTACGGGCCAAATCGGGTATTTTGCGCACGCGTGAATTTTTGATGAAGGATTTGTATTCTTTCCACCGCGATGAGGCGGACTTGGAAAAATTTTATGCGGTGGTGGAGGGCGCTTATGAAAATATTTTCCGCCGCTTGGGAATAATCGACAAGGTTTACTATACTTATGCTTCCGGCGGGACATTTTCCAAATATTCCCACGAATATCAGCTACTGACCCCTTCGGGCGAGGATACAATTTATATTTGTGAAAATTGCGAGGCGGCTGCAAGGCGAGGTGAATCAAATGTTGGCGTGGCTATTAATAAAGAAATCAAGCCGGATTTGTTGGAATGCCCCAAATGCCACAAAACAGTTTTCCGGGAAGAGAAATCCATTGAGATTGCCAATATTTTTAAGCTGATTACAAAATTTTCTTCGCCTTTTGAGCTAAGCTATACTGACGAAAATAGCGAGAAAAAATTGGTTATCATGGGCTGCTATGGTATCGGCATTGGCCGGCTGATGGGCTCGATCGCCGAGGTTTTTCATGACGAGAAGGGGGTAATTTGGCCCAAGAGCGTGGCGCCCTTTGATGTGCACTTGATCAGGATTGATAGCGCCAAGGAAAACGGCCAGGCTCTCCTTAATGAAGCGGACAGGCTTTATCAAGAATTGCAAAGCCAAGGATTTTCAGTATTATATGATGACCGGCAAGACAGTGCCGGCAAGAAGCTCATCGACGCAGATTTACTGGGTATTCCCGTACGCGTGGTAATCAGTCCCAAAACACTAGAAAAGAACGGCGTGGAAATAAAATTGCGTAATTGCCCCGAGATGAAGGTAATTGCCGCAAGCGAGCTGCTTGGTTTTTTAAGAGAAAGCTGATATGAAAAATCCTTTGCACAAGCTATTCCCGAATTTTTCCAGAGATATGGCCATTGATTTAGGCACGGCCAACTCTTTGGTTTATTTGCGGGGCAAGGGAATCATAACTTCGGAACCCTCAGTAGTGGCCATTAATCAGAAAACCGGAAAGATTTTAGCCGTGGGCTTTGAAGCTGAAAAAATGGTTGGCCGCACGCCCGGTTTTATTACGGCCATTTATCCGCTGGTAGGCGGAGTAATTTCTGATTTTGAAGCTACGGAGCAAATGCTGCATTATTTTATCAGCAAGGTGCATAAAGGAAATTTTTTCTTAAGCCCCAGGATCAGGGTGGTGGTGGGCGTGCCCTGCGGTGTGACCGAGGTAGAGAAAAAAGCCGTTATTGATGCGGCCAAGAATGCCGGCGCATCGGAGGTTTATTTGATTGAGGAGCCTATGGCTTCGGCCATTGGGGCCAAGCTGCCGGTTAACGATGCTGGAGGAAATATGGTGGTGGATATCGGCGGGGGAACTTGCGAAATTGTCGCCATTTCTTTGGGCGGCATTGTTCATGCCCGCTCGCTGAAGACTGCCGGCAATAAATTTGATTACGATATTGTCAATTACTGCCAAAATGAATTCAAATTATTAATCGGGAAACGCACAGCCGAAAGGGTAAAAATCGGCATCGGAACGGTTTTGCCTTCCAATGGGCAGAGCAAGGAGCGGCGGGAAATGCCCGTGCGCGGCCGCAATTTGGTTACGGGCTTGCCGGAGCAAATAATTTTATCAGAAGAGGATGTGCGCCGGGCTATGGAGCGCTCGGTCCGCGAAATAATCGATGCGATAAAACTTTCCATCGAGCAGACGCCGCCCGAACTTTTGGCTGACATTATGAATAGAGGGATACATCTTTCCGGTGGCGGTGCGCTTTTGCGCGGCTTAGATGCTCTGATTCAGAAGGAGACAAAAATCCCGACAAAAGTTATTGACGATCCTTTAACTGCCGTAGTCAGGGGGGCGGGTTCGGTCGTGGAAAATATCGACCGCTGGGCAGAAGTTTTGCTTGAAACCGACGAATTAGCACCACTCAGATAAGCCCAAAGTTCAAATGCATTTCGGATTTTGAAATTTGAATTTTACTCTATGATTTCCAAAGAACAAATATCGCACATTGCCAAACTAGCTAAGCTCAAATTAACGGCGCAAGAAATGGATACGCTCCAAAAAGACTTGGGCTCGGTTTTGGATTATGTAGAAAGGCTAAAGGCAGTGGATGTTGAAAATGTCATCCCTATGAGCCATTGTGTGGAAATTTCCAATCAGGTGCGTCAGGATTTGGCCAAAGAAAGTAATAAAGAAGAGCAGATTATCGCCCAATTTCCCGAGCGTGAAGGCCGGCTCAATAAAGTAAAAGCCGTTTTTAATCATGGATCCAAGTAATTTAAGCGTGGCTAAAATTCGCCAAGCCTTGCAAGCCGGGGAGACAAGTGCGGTGGAGGTGGTTAAGGCTTATTTGGCGGAAATTAAAAAGCAAGACAAGGAAATTAACGCTTGGCTTTTTGTAGATGAACAGGGCGCGCTCCAACAGGCCCAAGCCATTGATAGCAAAAGCGAAAAGGGCGTATTGGCTGGCACAGTTGTGGGCGTTAAGGATAATATCATGGTTGAGGGCTTGCCCTGCACGGCCGGCTCAAAAATTTTAGAAAATTACAAAGCCACCTATGATGCGACGGTTATAAAAAAGCTCAAAGACGCGGGGGCTATAATTTTAGGAAAATTAAATCTCGATGAGTTTGCCATGGGCAGCTCGGGCGAATATTCGGCTTTTGGGGCAACCAAAAATCCCCGTAATAAAAATTTAGTTCCGGGCGGATCTTCTTCCGGCCCCGCGGCTGCGGTCGCGGCCAATATGTGCACTGTGGCTCTGGGCTCTGACACGGCCGGTTCCATCCGCCAACCGGCAAGTTTTTGCGGGATTGTGGGGCTAAAACCGACCTATGGGGCGATTTCGCGTTTTGGTTTGGTGGCTCTGGCTTCTTCTTTGGATGTAATCGGGCCAATGGCAAAAAATCTTGAAGACGCCCAAGCGGTTTATGATGTGATTTACAGCCAAGATGATAATGACGCGACCACCATTGACCAAAAATGGGTTAAACCGATTTTGGAATTAAAAGGTCTTAATATCGGTGTGCCCAAAGAATTTTTTGGCCCGGGGTTAGAGCCGGGCGTCAGGGATTCTTTGGAAAGAGCCATCCAAGATTATAAAAAAGCCGGGGCTAATATTGTGGAGATTACATTGCCCCATGCGGAATTTGGCGTGGCAGATTATCAAATAATAATGACAGCTGAAGCCTCATCCAATTTGGCCAGATATGATGGCATCCGCTATGGTTTGAGCAAAACAAGCGATGGCGAAAATGAAAATGAGCTTTCTGGGGTATATTTGGGCAGCCGCACTGCGGGTTTTTCCAAGGAGGTGCGCCGGCGCATCGTTTTAGGAACCTATGTGCTTTCAGCCGGATATTATGAGGCTTATTATGCGCGGGCGCAAAAAGTCCGCCGGTTGATAAAAAATGATTTTGATAAAGCCTTTGAAAAGGTGGAAGTGATTTTAACGCCCACTAGCCCGACTGTGCCTTTTGCTTTCGGAGAAAAACTGGCCGATCCGGTGACAATGTATTTGGCCGACATTTATACTGTGCCTGTGAATTTGGCAGGACTGCCCGCCATCTCAATTCCTTGTTATAATGCACAAGAGCTCCCGGTGGGTTTGCAGCTGATTGGCAAGCCATTTGAGGAGCAGAAACTTTTTGCGATAGCAAAAATATTCCAAGAGCAGCGTGATCGACAATCTTGATAAAATTTTTCAAACCTGTTTTGCCCAAAATTTGCCGCAGGGCGTTGAGCCATCCAGCTATGCGGGCTATTTTCAGCATGTTATTTTTTGCGACCAGTTGCAGGATTTTCTCTTACCGGTTAAAGTTTGGTTTATTTTTCTCTCCATTGTTTATGCCGTTTCGATAGTTTATTTTTTGAAAACTTCTTTGCGGATGGAGATAATGTATCTGGGGGACTTCCGCGAATTTTTGATGTATAAACCCAGCAACGTCGTGCAACGCAACCAAAAGTGGGCCAAAATAGCGAGGCGGATGGATTCCAAATTGGAACCGGAATGGAAGATGGCCATTATCGAGGGATTTGAAATGGTGGAAGAATGTTTTTTTGAGATGTTTCCCCGCGGAGAAACTTTTGAGGAGCAATTAGCCTCCTCGCGCAATACCTTGCCTGAATATCATGCCGAATTGACCAAGGTTCAAGAATTGCACCAAAGGATAATCGATGACCCAGAAACGCACTTGGAATATAATGTGGCCAAGGTGGCCATGGATACCATGCGTTCAGTTTTGAAAAAAATGAAGTGGCTATGAAAAATCCCCGAAAGGGGATTTTTAAGTTCTAATTTTAATTGTTTCTCCAATAGTGCAAAACGCTTTGGCGTTTTGCAGAAACATTAGCGGCGCCCTGCAGCAGAGCCTTCGACACGCTGCAGGGCAGCCCTGAAGTGTCAAAAAAAACGACACTATTAAATGTCGTTTTTTTGTCTACTTCAGGGCGCGGCGAATGGGCCCCGCTTCGCGTGGATACAAGATAATTCTAAACTCGCTTTGCTCGTTAAGAATATCTAATAATTCGAAGGTGTTGCCCGAAGGTCATTGCCGCCCCCGCTTCGCGGGGTCGCAATTCAGGGGGTGGGTTCTCACCACTCGCCACAAAACAAAAATGCCCACAGAAGTGGACATTTTTATTTGGCGCGGCGAATGGGATTCGAACCCACGATCTCCTCCGTGACAGGGAGGCGCATTAAACCAACTATGCTACCGCCGCATGGTGCCTGGGGGCGGGATTGAACCGCCGACCTTGGGCTTATGAGTCCCACGCTCTGGCCAACTGAGCTACCCAGGCAGCTGGCCTGGGCCTGCCAGGCCAATATCTTTACTAGTCGGGGGACCCGCCTATCCGCCCTCGGCGGATAGGCGGGGCAAGCATTGCCCAGTGTATACAATGCTGCACCCCGAAAGTCTGCAAAAATTATGCTCACTGGTTTAGTCGGGGGACCAGGAATTGCACCTGGACCTCGGGCTTATGGGACCCGCAACCTACTATTGGTCCATCCCCCAATATTGTACCTGCATATTATAAGCAATGAAACGGATTTAATCAAGGGGAGATTTGACCGATAGGGAATTTTGCATTATAACTTGTTCAGAACAATCAAAATCAAGGTATAAGAGAGGAGTGCGTTATGCAAGAATCAGGGCAGAAAAATACATCCCGCCGAGAAAGTGCGATAAGGTTTATGGAGGAAAATCCGCTGACATCTTTTACCCTTTGCCGGGCTTGGAACATGTGCGATGCGGATATGATGGATATGCGCGAGGACATTGCCGGGAAAATCCTCGGGCTTTGTAAGAATATTCATGATATGCAGCTAGCCGCCTTTCACAGTGCCCGTTCCGGCACAAAATCCCTCAAGGCCTTTTTAGGCAAGTTGGCTCAGATGGTGCGCCAAGATGCCAGTATTGCCATCCGAGCCGCGGACTTGGGTTACCAAGCCTACAAAGATGCCGGATATCCGAAAGACTGCCAAGAAATTTTTGAACTTTTCAAGGCGCAACAAGCCGCCCAGATTTAGGCCCATTAAGGCCTTTTTTATTTGTAGTGGAAAACTGCGCTTGGGAATAGGGGAGAAACCCGTTATTATTTAGGTGGGATATGCCAAGTTTCGCCCAGAAAATCAAGGAATTTTTTTTGGTTTGTCCGGAAAATAAATGCCGGCCGGGAATACTGTTCTCCAGCTTTTTGTTTTGGCTGTCTTTGATACTCTTGGCTTTGCATGTTTTGCCGATTTTTTTCTTTACTTTTTTCCAAAATGATCCGCTCTTTGGCGATATTACCAGAACTTCTATCGTGGCTTTAACCAACCAAGAGCGCACCGGGCTAGGACTTAACGAATTGACGGTCAATGCGCAACTGGAAACTGCGGCCAGAAAAAAGGCCAATGACATGTTTGCCAACGGTTATTTTGCCCATGAGAGCCCCAAGGGAGTGGCGCCATGGTATTGGTTTAACGAGGCTGGCTATGATTATGAATATGCCGGCGAAAATCTAGCTATCGGGTTTTTGGAGCCAGAGGAAGTTTACAGCGGCTGGGTGCATTCCTTCACGCATCATCAAAATTTGCTCAACCCGAATTTTAAGGAGATTGGTGTGGCTGTGGTTGGCGGGAATTTTAATGGGAATTATACGACTATCGTTGTTCAGCTCTTCGGCTCCTCCAAGCCCAAAGGGGCTATTGCCATCCAAGGCATTCCCAAAATCAACCATCCGATTGCTAAAAAGCCGCAAACTTTGCCCCAAAACCCTTCCTCGACGCCCGTGGCTCTGGCTGAAAAAACGCCTACCACGGCGGTACCTTTGGTTAATGGCCAAACTAATGAAAAGGCCGAACCATCCCCATCTAAGGCCGCTGCTCCTTTAGTGGCCGGTCGGGAATATATCGTTTTTGACGATTCGGCTTTAGCGGCGCAGGGCAATACGGTTTTACAAAAACCCAGCTTGAAAATGCGGCTTTATTCTTTTTTGATTTTTCAATACAATGACATCTTGAAAATGGTGACCTTTTGGATATTGTTGGCTGTGTGCGCTTTGCTTTTAATTTCCATGAGCTTTGCCCCTGAAGTGCGCGAGCCTAATATTATGTTTAAGTCGGTTTTCTTTTTGATTGTTTTAATCGCTTTTGCCGTGACTGATAAAAAGACTCTCATTGAATTAATTCCGCATAGCTTTAGTATCAATTAATACCAAACCCAGATTTCAAATTCCAAATATCAAATCAACTAAGGAAATCCAAATAGGGCAAATTATTTTCGGAATTTTAGGTTTTGGACTTGCTTTAGAATAATTTGCCATTTGTTTTTCATCTTTTTATGGATTGGGACGATATTCCGCCATCAAAACCTTCATATTACGCCCATTATATTAAGCCGTTGATTGCGCCGTTTTTTATTTTATTTGTATTGGCATTTTTTGCGATAAATTTTGAAAACGTCATTTGGATTTTTAATAAAAAAGCTTTAGAGCAAAGCATTAAAGATCGGACCGGGGAATTGGTTTTGGATGCCCAAGGGGAAATTGGCTCCGTGGTTTTGCCAATTTCAAGTACAACTGCAACCAACACTTTGCCTGCGCAAAATCCCGCTACGAATTTTCCTGCTACCGGGGAGACATCCAAAATGGCCATTGAAAAGATTAATTTGGATAAAAAAGTGGAATATCCGGCGACTACAGACGCAAAGCTCATGGACGCAGCCTTGATGGGCAAGGTGATGCATTATCCGGGAACGCCCTTGCCCGGTGAAGCCGGCAGCGGGGTATTTTTGGCGCACAGCGCCCCTATCACTTGGGGGCCGGATTACCGCGTTTTCAATAAAATAGATAAGCTGAGTACCGGGGACAGTATTGTCATAAATTATAAAGGCATACCCTATATTTATTTGGTGCGGCAAAGTTTTCTGATAAATCCCGGAGATAAGCTGCCCGACAATCCTTTTAATGAAAAACGGGCCTATCTTTTAACATGTTGGCCGCCCAATACCGGCAAGCAAAGAATGGTGGTGGAGGCCAAATTAAAGGAGTAGGAGAGGGAGCGAGCAAATCCCAACAACAATTCGCGAATTGCAAATTTTTAACCCCAAATATCGCCCCTTCCAAAATAGTTATCGGAAGGGTGTTTTTGTATGGCTGAGAATCAAATACCGGCTAAAAAGCCTATATTTACAAGGGAAAAGGAAGAATAGGAGGGTATTGACTTTTTTGAAAGTCTATGATATAATATTTGCAAGCATATAGCCAAAACTTAGGTTATGTGTGCGAGAGACTCCCTGAATTTTTACAAATTAATAAGGGAAAAACAACATAAGGAGGAAACATAGATGAAGAGATTTGCAGTCGTTGCAATCGCGGTGGTAATGCTTATTGCAGGTTCGGTGGTGCCAACATCACCGGCCACAGCAGCAGGTGCTGGAGCCTTTGATCATCTTGGCAAAACGTTTGACTTCAAGCCGATCGCTTTCTACCAAGGCAAAGATTTTAGCCTAGACAACTGGTCTAGAACACCGATCAAAAATACGTCGGGCACATCAAGTGCATACTATGGCGTATTGGAGACAACTGACCTGACGCAAGATGGCGTTTGGGGCATGGCAAGATTTTGCTTTGCTGACCTGTCATCGGCGGCTGGAGTTGTTGGAAGAACAGGATCGTTTATCCCGGCTAACGGGACTCAGGAAGCCAAAGTTACCTTTGAACCCAATGATGCGATAACCGGCCCGCGTTTTTACGAGCTGGGCATTGCCTCGTTCAAAGTTTGGCCTGATGGCGATCCGGATGGTTATTCTGAATTCAAAGTCGGTGCAATACTTGTCCCAATGGGCATTTATACTCTGACTTTGGGTAGTAAAGAACTAACTCGTAAGAGAGTCCTTTCTTGGGAACGCACCAATACTGATGCTGCTAGCCGCTTCAAGTGGACAACTGATACAATCAGCACTACGGCTCCGGCAGTAATCAAAGGTGCAAGCTATCTGCCTCTGAGGGATGTGGGCGAATCGATTTTTGGCTGTGAGGTATTATGGGACCCCGATACCAAAACCGCGACCTACGCTTACACTTCAGGCGTATCTTCTTACAGAGTCAGCTTCACTATCGACAAGGCTGAGGCCACTGGAGTGCTCACTGATGGGAATGGCGAATCACTTACCATCGTCGAAAAGATGGATGGATCCGCTCAACTCATCGATGGCAAGACAATGGTTCCGCTCAGAGCAATCAGCAAGCTGATGAAGGCAACAGTGGAATTTGACAGCAGGACAAAGAAGATAACAATCACTTATCCTGAAAAGAAAACAAATTTCACAGACGTCAACAAACCATACTCGGCTCCCAAGCCGGCCATGGAAATGACGACTATGTCGGCCAATCAGCTTCCAACAGTTACTGATCAGGTTCAGTCAACAAGCGCAGCTGCCGGCACACTGAAGAGCTTCCTGAAGGATGTCAAATTCTTCACAGCCGTGCGCACTGGCGGCAAGACTGCCAATGTAGCACTTAACTTCGGTTATCCTTTCATGCAAGACGTACAGTATGCAGACGCCTATATCATCATGTCACCATCGCGTTCCAAAGTTTATGCTTGGGACAGGATTCACAAGTTCTTGGGTAGGATAGAATTCGGCGGAGCCTCAAGGCCCCCGGTCTCTGATCCGGAATCACCATGGTTCAAAAAATTCATGGTAAGCACCCCAAGCGAACCCAATCCGTATAGAGAACTGTTCAACAGCGTCTCTTGGCCATGGTATGACACGGTCTACGACGGTTGCACTTATGACTTGTACATGCTTGACGCATCAAGGTATTTCATTGCCATCGAACTTGTTGATCCGCTGACTGGCGAAAAAATAACAGTTACGCCTTTCACTCAGCAGCAAATCTACAATGGCCAAACCGGCGTCTATGCAAAGGATAAACTCGGCAAGTACATTGTCGACATGTTTAACCTCAATGATTGGGCCAACAGCCGTTACAAAGTGGACTCCCGCAAGGAATTCCTTTATGACGGCAAAGAGTTCAGCATCGGCGACACCATCACCATTGATAATATCAATCTGAAAGGTGTTGACGAAAATACGCCAGTGGAGATCTGTATTGGTTATCAGAAGAACACGAAGGAAGTAATTCCAAATACTCCTTTCATCGGCGAATGGCTTGCTGGACCGTTTACCTACGGGACTTTGAAGGCTGAAGGTTTTTCATTCACCCTCAAGCAGACCCAGTTGGACAAATTCGAAGAGCGCCTCATCAATGAATACAAAAAAGGCTACATCGAATCTGGCAAAAAGGTTGAAGATTACGGACCTTATAGTTCGTACGGATACTTTATTGTCGTCAGAGAGGTAGGCAGAAAAGACAACAAGGTTGTCTCTGAAGGTTTCCTCAAATTTGAAGGAGCCGTCACCTACAGCCAGTATCCCTGAAACAAATAGCCCGAAAGGGTTTTCGCCCCATCGCAAGATGGGGCTTTTACATAAATCTAAATATCAAATAATAAAAAGTGACAACGGGCAAGGCAAGCATGCCCGATAATCGGCATAGGGGACAATAGACAAAGGGGACATTTTGGGCTTATATTGAAAGAAGAAAGGGGGTTAAATCTCTATTGACATTTTAGGCAATCTGTGATATAATATAGATATCGCAAAAGGTGCATTTTTGCCTTTTGCAACCAATAAAAAAATATAAAAATATGAACAAAAATATCAAAAATATTTTGTTTGCAGTCGGTGCCATCTTGGTGCTTGCTTTGGGCTACATGGCCTTTGGCGGCAAATTGGCTGGTGCCGAATCTTTAATCCAGCCCGTCCCGATGCTCGACGGTTCTGCACAGGTTGGCGCTACCACTGCCATGGTTAAAGGCAATGTTATCGTCAATGCCAGTACCGACTCGGCTGAGGTGTATTTTGTGGCCCAGCCTTCCAATGGCGGCTCCACCATCATCTCCAACAAGACGATCGTGGCCAGCTCTCAAGGCGCGACTTTGGGCGTGACTGGTATTTTAACCGGACTCAATCCGGCGACAGCCTACACTTATTATTTGCAGGCTGATTTCCGCGGCCAGAATGTAAAAAGCCCCGTGGCATCTTTTACCACTTTGGAGGCTCAAGCCGGTAAAAGCGATTACTATGCTTGTATCGGTAATTCTTGCCAATGGGTTGGCTTGACCACTCAAGCCGAATGTAATGCCAATTATTCCGCTTGCAGCACTGTCCCGGGATGCAACAGCTCCTGCGCCAGCACTGATGGCGGCAGTGGTACTAATACCAGTGCCGGAGATGAGCGGACTGATTATTACACTTGCCAAAGCAATACCTGCCAATGGGTTGGTATTATGACCAAGGCTCAGTGTGACAAGTTATATTCTATTTGCAGCACCAGCCGCGATTGCGGTGGAGTTTGTAATTCCAATACCGGTTCAGGCACGGAAAGCTCCCAAAAGAGGGATTTCTATTCCTGCGAAAGCAATACTTGCACTTGGAAAGGTTTTATGACTCCGGCGGCCTGCGCCCAGCTTTATGGTGCGGCCAACTGCCACATTACCTCTAACTGCGATGGAACTTGTTCAAATAATTCAACCAGCTCTGAGCAGAGTGCGACCAAATACGACTTTTATGGTTGTGCCAGCAATACTTGCCAATGGTTGGGTTACATGAGCGAGGCTAATTGCCACGCTACCAATGGTTCTAATTGTTACAGAAATATTAATTGTGATAATGTGTGCTCGACTTCCAATGGTGGTTCCAATAATGATTCTGCCACCAAATACGACTTCTACGGTTGTGTCAGCAATACTTGCCAATGGTTAGGCAATATGACCCAAGCCAGATGCAATGAACTTAACGGTTCTAATTGTTATAGGAACAATGCCTGTGACAATGTTTGTTCTGGCACTGGCGGCAGTTCCAATAATGATTCAGCCACCAAATACGATTTCTACGGTTGCGTCAGCAATACTTGCCAATGGTTAGGCAATATGACTTTGGCCAACTGCCAATCAGTCTATGGTTCTAATTGTTCACGCAATAACTATTGCGATAATCGCTGCACCTCCAACTCCAACGGCGGTAGTACTGATATTTTTTCCAAATACGACTTCTACGGTTGCGTTGGTAATGCCTGCCAATGGCTTGGCAATATGACTTTCCCGCAATGCCAATCGCTCTACGGTTATAATTGTTCTCGCAACAACTATTGCGACAATCGCTGCACTTCTGGTTCTAATGGCGGCAGCACTGAGACTAATACCAAATATGACTTCTATGGTTGTATCGGCAACACTTGCCAGTGGTTGGGCAATATGACTTTGGCTAACTGCCAATCAGTCTATGGCTCAAACTGCTCTCGCAACAACTATTGCGACAATCGCTGCACTTTGAGCTCCAATGATGGTGGTTCAACTGACACCCAAAATAAATACGATTTTTATTCTTGCCAAGGAAACACTTGCCAGTGGTCTGGTTACATGACTTTGGCCAACTGCCAAGCGCTTTATGGCTCTAACTGTTCTCGTAATACCAGCTGTGATAATCGCTGCGTTTCCACCCCCAGCAATGGTGGCGGTTCAAACGATACTGCTACGAAGCAGAATTTCTACGGCTGCCAAGGCGATACTTGCCAATGGTTGGGCTACATGACTTTAGCCAAATGCAATGAGCTTTACGGTGGAAACTGTTACGCTTCCCAAACCTGCAATTTGCAATGTGCCGCTGATCAGAAGTTCAATTTGTATGCTTGCAAGGATAATTCTTGCGGTTCGGCCGGTTACATGAGCATGGCCGAATGTAAGGCTAAATATGGTGATTGCTATAAGACTTCTAATTGCGACAATAAATGCACTGTTGAGCAAACCAAACGCGACTTCTATGGTTGCATCGGCAACACTTGCCAATGGTTGGGCTACATGACTTTGACCAACTGCCAAAATCTTTATGGCAGCGCCAACTGCAGCCTTACCAACAACTGTGACAATCGTTGCAGCGGCTCGACCACTGATAAATACGATTTCTACGGTTGTTCCAATAACACTTGTGTCTGGTGGGGCAATCTGACCCAAGAACAGTGCAATTCTGCCCATGGTTCAAGCAACTGTTACAAGGTTTCTAATTGCAACAGCCAATGTTCCAATTCCGGAATTTATAATCCTTCCATTATCACGAGGAGCGCCAGCAATATTAACTATCACAACGCCACTCTTAATGCTGATTTGACCAGTATGGGCAACAGCGATTACGTTGTGGTCTGGTTCGAATACGGTACTTCCCAAAGCAATACGCGCCAGAGCATTCACCGCTCACGCTATGCCACCGGCTACTTTGGCATTGATGTCGACGACCTGAATGAGGGCTATACCTACTGGTATCGCGCCGTGGCCAGAAACAACAATGGCACTTATGTCTATGGCGATTGGATGACTTTTGTCTCCAGTGGCACCGGATATAATTCCAACAGGCCTTATGTGAATACTTTAAGCGCCACGGATGTGGATTATAATTCAGCTACCTTGCGCGGAGATTTGATCAGCCTTGGCGGTTCAACGGTGATGAATTTCATCCAAACTGCCAATGCCGACGAAAACGCTTTAGTGTGGTTCGAGTGGGGCCGCGATACGGACTACGACTATACCACTACCAAGCGCAGCCGCTCTTACACCGGAACTTTCAGCCACGAGCTGACCGGCTTGGACGAAGGCGTCACTTATCACTATCGGGCTTGTGCTTCTAACAGCTACGGCACCTATTGTGATGATGACATGACCTTCCGCACCGACGGTTACAACGGCTACAACAGCACTTCCGAACAGGATTTCACCACTTGGATTTGGGCCCGCAATTTGAGCGAGAACCAAACCAAATGGCAAAAGGATTTGGTTTATGCCAAGCCCGGAGACAGGATTGCTTTCATTGTCCAAATTAAAAACAATACTGATTCGACCATTCGCAATGTCATTGTCCGCAATTATTTGCCCAATGGTTTGACTTATAGCGGCATTACCAAGTTTGAAGACTTACAGCTTGACCGCAATATGGGACAAAACATCAATATCGGCAATTTGTCCATTGATCAAACCCGCACTTTGACCTTTGAGGCCACGGTGACCGGAAATTTCAATTATGGCAATACCGAATTGAAGGATATTGTCAGGTCCAGCAATAGCAATCTTGCTTCTTCCGATTCCATTATTATCAATGTGGCCAAGGCCCGGGTTTTGGGTACCTATACCCAGCCCAGCTCCATGAGCACCGGCTTGTCCTCTAATATCATTGATTTCGTTTTACTTCCTATTATTCTTGCCATCATCGCTTTATTCGTTTTCCGCAACCAAATAGTGGCCTTTGTCGCCACTTGGGACAAAAGCGAATATTCTGCCCAAGCCAAGCTTGCCCAGAAAAAGCTGATGGAAAAGATTTCTATTTTAAGGAGATAAAACGCCAGCCCCGTGAATATTGAAAAAGCTTTAGGGCAACTTGGCCGATAGTGGCCACGCCCCAGAGCTCCAATCTAGTTCGCATCGCCCCGCCTTTTGGCGGGGCTTTGCGTTAAAAGCGCCTCTCCACAGGGGCGCTTTTTGTTTTTTCGATAATGAAAAACTATAATTAAAGCAAGGCGGATATTGTCACCGCCGTATTCCCGAATTATGGGAAAAATACAAAAGGTTATTTTAAGCGTAATTTTAGCAGGCATTTGCTTGCCGGTTTTGGTTTTAGCCCAAGCGGCTCCAAAATACAAAATCGAAAATATTAAAACGCGCTACGATGGCAAAAATACCATCGTGACCGGAAAGATTACCACTTCGGAAAAAATTTCCGACCATTTGATTTATGTAAAGTTTTCCGATCGGGCCAAGCCGAGCAATGTTTTGACTTTTAATACCGGAAAAAATGCGGCTTTGGGGAGTTTTTCCGTGACGATTTTGGATTTCAAAATACCGGCAGGCTATTTGACTGATGTTTATTTGCAAAAAAACAGCAAACCGGAAATTTTAAGCGTCCGTTTTGCCAATTTGCCGCGCAATGCTTCGGAAGGCGTTTACACCGGGGAGAAAATTGCCATCGTTTGGAACACGCGCAATATGCCCGCTGACGCCACAATGACAATCATGATGTATCCGATTAATGAAGGCGGGAAAAAAGGCTCTCCGACCATCTTGGCTACCAGCGAGCCCGACGACGGGCTTTTCGAGTTTAATGTTCCAACCGGCCTCCTAAAAACCACCGAGCCTGATTACAAACCCTATATGGCCAGCGTGCAATATCAGAATACAACCAAAGACGCGGAGGGTTTCATTTACATTAAGCACATCGGTTGCCCGATTTTTTCTTTTTTTGATCCGCTTTATGAAAATACCAGCCTTGTTCAAAAGGTTTCCATTATTGACCCCGGAGATGCGGTCACGGGCAATGTCGGTTTACGCCTTTTTGAATATCGGAATAATGTTTTAACCCGCGATCCGATAGAATGGGACAGCGGCAACAGAATCAAAGTTGATTTTTCTAATGCGGAATTTTCCATAAAAACCAAAAGCCAGCTCGATTCCAACAGCAAATATTACGGATATTTACGGGGAGATTTTTGGGACGCCAATGGGGACCTTTTGGAATGCGTGGCCCGCCGGTTTTATTTTTTGACGCCTAAGAATTTTTATCTCGGCCAAAAAAAGACCATTGAGGTCCTGCCGGTGGCTGAGGCGGCCAAGACCTTGAAGGCCGGGGATAAAATTACCGCCAAGTGGCAGACTCTTGGTATTGGCCCCAAGGAACGCGTTTATATTAGGGTCAGCGAGCCCAAAGATTTGATTTATAAAAAAGGCTATTCCCGGCCGCCGGGCACACCAGTCGTTAACAATGGTTTGGCTGTTATTAAAATACCCTCTGTCTATAAGGACATGTTGGCCGATGTCCAAGTGGCTTTTCAGGATAGCGAAACAAAATCAATTATCAGAGGGGTCAGCAAAGGTTTTTATGTGGGCAAAAATAAATGCCCGATTGTCACTATCAATAGTTTTGAGCCTAGATATTATGGCTT
Organism: uncultured Candidatus Saccharibacteria bacterium; assembly: GCA_964596325.1. GTDB lineage: Bacteria > Patescibacteriota > Minisyncoccia > Minisyncoccales > JAGOPM01 > JBAZJI01. The sequence goes on along the minus strand of CAZQSQ010000001.1, from coordinate 128,891 downwards.
AGTAGTGGAAGCGACTTTGGAAAATCCGCAGAATTATAAAAATGCCAAGATTTGGTTTAACAGCAAGCGATTGCGAAACGACAGCAATACTTTCCCAGGGGAAAATGAGCAGAATATGTATGATGACGGTAAGACCTACAAGGATATCGGCTTTAATTCGGAGGAGCGGAATTTTGACCCCAAGACCAATAAGGCGACAATTTATTTTCCGCGCAATGAGACAAAAAATTATCCGGGAAAAATTTTATTCCGGCCCAATTCTCATTATTTGGCGGTTTTTTATTTTTCTTCCGACAAGCTGGAGGCGCCTTGCCAGGTTGCCGCTTTTGATTATTGGTCAAAAAGTGATAGGGGCGTATCGCCGGCTAGCGTTGCGGATTCGGGTTATGTGATGCTGGATAAAAATACTTTTGAGGTGTCGGGCCAAGTCGATTCGCAAGGTTTTTCCGAGGAAGGTGTGGTTCCTTATGTGGAAGTTACTGCCAGCCAATGGGATTATGACGAAGGCACGGAGGGCAAAAATTTCGTTTTTTACGCCAAAGGGTCCAAAGAACTTTCGCCCAAGAAAGTAAAAGAGGGCAATAGGTTTTATATCCGGGCTTTTGCGCCGGAAATCGATTTGTCCAAGAGTTCTTGGCTATACCGTTTGTGTGCCAAAGATGCCGGGGATTCCTTTATGAAAATGTCCAATAATTGCCGGCCGTTTTCCGCCCTGCCGATAATGAAAGGATTAAATCTCGGTAATTTACAAAATCGATATAAAAAATGAAAAAATATTTTTTATCGCTAGCATTATCATTCTTAGTTTGTCTGCCTCTTTGGGCCAAGGCCATAACCGTCAGCGGGGTGGATATCTTAAATGATAATGGCAGCGGAACATATTTTGTCGGTAATGTTTCGGGCTTGGATCCGAAAAAATATTATGACGCGATTATTTCCCTGCGTTATCCGGCGCAAAATCCCACTTTCAGCGTGGGCTTAGGCGGGCGGGGCGATGTGGTCAATAACAAGTTCAAAGTTTTCATTAAAGACGTAA
>CAZQSQ010000001.1:69069-127755 GCA_964596325.1 uncultured Candidatus Saccharibacteria bacterium | reverse complement strand
GGCGGGCGGGGCGATGTGGTCAATAACAAGTTCAAAGTTTTCATTAAAGACGTAAATTTGACGCCAACCCTGAGGCCTAATTATAAAATTGAGGTGGCTATCAAAGAGGATTATTGCCCGATCCGCAATGAAAAACAATGCTGTTACTTCAGCGCTGACAAGCGAAAAAGCGCTTTGATTTTTTATACCGATAGTTCCTGCAAGGATCCGGCCAGAATTGCCGGCCAGAGCGTGGGCGGGGCTAAGAATTTTTCCGGTTTACCTGAGGCTAAAACATATTTGGATAGCATCTTTGCCGGAAAGAATTTCAATCCCTTACAGTGCGTGGCGCAGGGCACTAAGAAAAAATTAGCTATTGCCATGGCTATTGATAATTCCGGGTCCATGGCTTTTGACAATAAGCTCAGTTTGGCCAAGTTAACTTTTTTAGATGTGGTTGATTTTGGCAGCAAACTGATTTCTTCCCAGGATAAAGTCGCCATTGAGGGGATTTCTTTTGACACGAAAACAACCATTTTGTCGCCGACCGGCGATTTGACCAAAGTCAGCACTGCTATCAACGGCCTAAAGGCGCAAGGCGACACCGCGCTTTTTGACGCGGCCAAAAGGGCAATTTATCAGGTGGCGCGCCAAAACGGTTATCAAAAGGTGGTTATTTTGTTTACCGACGGCAATGAAAACAGCTCTTTGGTTTGCAAGAGAGGAAGTTTTTATTTTTGCGCCAATCGCAGCCAGATGATAAGTATGGCCAAGCAGATTGCCGCTTTGGCCAAGGCTAATAATACCAGAATTTATACCATTGGTTTGGGTGCCATGCCCAAACCCGGGGAGGCGCCCAAAATGGCTTGGTATACCGACCCGCGGAGTAAAAAAAGTTTTTTAACTCCGATCAGTATTGATGGGGAAGTGATGTCCTCTCTATCGCTTGGTTCGGGCGGGGCGTTTTATAATATTAAAAAAATCGATGAGCTTTTTGAGCGCATTCGCGATATTTTGCAAAAGGAAGCGGGCTCGCCCAACGCCTATGCCGATTGCGCAACTACTCCGACAGTACCTAAACGTTTCGTGGAAAAGCAGCCGGAATTTTACCTTCCCCAGACTCAGGTTACGGCGGCTTGCCGCAATATTGATCCGTGCACTTTTGAGATATGCGAAACCGGATCTTGCTTTGATAAAGCGCCCGGCGAATTATCCAATGCCAAGCTGGCCAGCCGCGAGTGCGCGGGCTGGCAATCGCATTATTCCATTTTTAACGGTCTGACCGTAATGAAAAATGACAATACGGCGGAAATAAAATGGAATGATTCCATTAACCGCACAGATGTGGCTATGCCCTGGGTGGTTAATAAAGAAATTGGCGAGGCGGAGCAGAAGAGGTGTTTTACTCTTAAGGCGCAAGGCGCCTTTATCGGCGCGGTTGAGAAGAGCGAGGGGCAGCCTTATCTTAATTTGTATTTGCCCAATGGTGAGATTGCCCTGCCTTCGCCCATTGAATTTGACGACCAGTGTCTTTCTGAAGCCAGCTGCTCCGGCCAAAAGCCCAGCCTCGGCCTGAGGTGTTTTGATTCGAAATTCGAGCAGTGCGCTACCAAAGCCGAGGCCTCTCTGGAAATTACCTGCAATGCCAATTTGGGAAAAGAATGTAAAGATTTTACAGCCACCGTGGAGCTGCCCGAATATGTTTATTGGGAGATAGGCTCTTTGGCGTATTTTGGCGACCAGAAGCTTGAAGCTAAAAATATCTCCTTTGACGCCGCTTCAAGAAAGCTGAAATTTTTTGTGCCTTATTCCTTGCCCGAAAAAGCCTCCCAAGTGTTAAAATATTCCCTGCAATTTGCAAAGCCGACCATAATGGGCAATAACACTACGACAATGGCCGCCACCCTGGCCATGGATAAATTGACCGCCGGTTTTGGCCGGGACAAAGCCTGCTATGCCCTCAATGAGTTTAATTGCCGGCAGGGCGTGCTGGCGCCGGAAGTGGAAATAAAAAAGAGCGTGACGCCTTTTGCCGATTGTTCTAATAAAGCTAAAGTTTCAGTCGAAATCAAATGCAAAGATCCCGCGGGCAAAGCTTGTGATGGCGTTTCTATCAGCGATTATTTTTTTGCCTTCAATGAAAACGATTCGGCTTACAAAACTTCCCTTGCTCGGGTATATAAAAAATTACCGGCGCGCTATATCCCCGGAACGCTTAAAGGTATTCCCGAGAGGATTGACCACGAGATAAATTATTGGGAAGCGATGAATGGGGGGAGTTTGAAATATTTGCAGCTCAATCTCTTGGATAAAACCTTCTTGGACGGCCAAACCATATCTTATGAATATGGTGTCGCTTTCGATATGCCCGGAGACGATATCCCTGTCAATCAGGATAAATCGCAAGTAATGTTTGGCGGCCGGGCCTATTCACTCTACCAAACGAGCAGTTTTGCCAATCAAGATTGCCAAACTTGCGAGCCAAAAATCAAGAGAACTATTACGCCCGTAAAATGCAAAAACGAATATGATGTCGAGGTGGCGGTTTCTTGTTTTGGCCCGGGCCAAACGCTCATTAAGCAGGTTTACGACGTTTTGCGCTCCGACGTAGAAATTATCGGCTCACCAGTTTATCCGCCGGTGGGCAACTCGCAGGTAACCACGATTAATCAGGGCAATGCGGCCACGGGGTTTGTGAATGTTAAGATTAGCGCCAAAACGCCTTATAAATTTAATTACAAAGTGAAATTCAAAGAGCCGGCGGTTTTGGAGCGGCCGATTATTAACGATTTAGCCTCTAAGGCGATTTTTACCAGCGCTAAAGATGGCCGCGACTATTTAATCGAAAAAGACGGCCAATCCATGGGAGAAAATAGCAAGTTTAGCGAGGGCACTTGTTTGCAAATGAGTGTGCCCATAGAATGCAAAACTCAAGCCAGCCAGCCTTTGGATATCGCCGTTGTTGTCGATACTTCCGGGACAATGGTTAATAGCGGATCTTTGTGTAGCGCCAATCGCTCGATCGGGCAGTTCCTCAACAGCCTTTCCCTTTATAATCAAAAATCTAATTTATACAGCGCTTCTTTGGTTTATTTTTGCAATCTTTCTTACATGGCCAGCCAGTTAAATAATAATATTCCCCAAGTTCAAATTTCCATTGATCGGGCCATGGGAGAAATTTTCGGCAATCAGGCCGATTGTTCAAAGATTACCAGCGCTGATTATAAAGGCACTTATCAGTCCAACACCAATATATGCTCGGGCTTAAAAGCCGCCTATAACACTTTGCAAGGTTCCAGGAATAATAAATTGGTTATTTTGCTTTCTGATGGCGCCTCCAATACTACTTGTGATGGCCTGCACAATCCGGCCCAGGCTTTGGAAGATGCTTATGGGCGGATTATTTGGCTGACCGATGTCTTAAAAGCCAAGGTTGTAGTTATTAAATATAATGTACCGACTGCGGAAAGGGTGACGGCCGATGAGTTTTTTGAACAAATCCAAGCAATGATGCGCGAGAACAATAAAGAAATTTTGGTCCTCGAAGCCGCGGATACCGATGGTTCCAGTTTGGTGCAAAAATTACTTGAGGCCAAGCGCTATGCCGATGTTGGCGGCGAGTGCCAAGATGCAAAATTACTCGGATATCATCCTTCCGAATTTTTCGGATTTTTCGCCGATCCTTATGCATTAAAAACCATTACCTATCCGGCCCGTGGGTTTGAGGTGATTTTGGGTAAAACATATAAGTCCGGTGAGACTGGCAAGGTTAACATTCAATACCAAAGTTCTTTGCCGAAATTGCAAGCCATAGATGTTTATAAAAAATACTTGGAAACTTTTCCCTTCCAATTCAAATTTAACGATTCTTTCAGGCAGCCCCAAACCCAGACAATTCAAAATAATTCTGTAAATTTTTCTATTAAATAATATTTATTATGGCCAAAATACCATCAACATTGCATCCTTTGTCCCCTAAGGGAAGATTTTCTAATAACTCGCGCTATCAGCAGACTGCTAAACCGCCCCGGCAAAGCCAAGGGATATCGCATATGAGCAAGAGATCATTGGCCAAAAGGGGAAATATTAAGAAATAGAGGACAGAGGACAAATCCAAATGTCAAAGGACAAATGGCAAATAAAAAACATGGGACAAAGATTAAATCCAAGTGTCAAATAAGGGGAAGATTCGAAAATTAAATCCGAATTTCAAATCATAAAAGAGCCGAGTATTCCCGGCTCTTTGTTTTGGCAATCAGTTAGCCTTGGAAAATTTCAGGTGTTGCCGTTAAGGGGTTGATTTTTAACAGTTTTCCACTGCTAATTGTTTGTTGTCTTGGAAAAATTTCTTTATAATTAAAGCAAATATATATACATGAGGGGGATTAACATTCCGAAAATTTTTTTCGCGTTGGCGATATTTGGTTTTATGGTATTCCCAAAAACCTCTTTGGGTTTTAGCGGAACCTTAAATGACTACATCTCTTCAATCCAGATCGGAAATGAAATCAAGGATGTTTCCATCTCTACGGCTGCGACAAAATATAAAGCCCTTGATGGCTGCGCTTATAATGGGCAGAATTTTGTAAAGTTTAATCTGAAGAAGCCGCTGCCTTTCAAAAATATCCAGTTTCGTCTTGCCTGCGTGAATAGCAGCTATTTTGCTTTGAATGGGGATGTGGCGAGCGAGAAAGTTTTATTCCGCTCTAATTACTCTTTTCCGGGAAATTTTACCAGCCCCGAATTTAATTTTAATTTGGAGGATTTTGCCGGGCAGGTATGCAAGGTTTGGCTAGTGGATCGGAACAGTAACAAATATTTTGAGAATACCCGACCATTTTACATTTGCGCCAGCGGGGAACCGGAAATCGAGGTGGTTCGTTATTGGAGTGGCTCGGCCGGGACAGAAATCAATGCCGATGCGCGTAACATTAAAGCCGGGCAAGATGTGGAGGCGGAGCTGAGCGTGAAGCCTTTGGATAAAACAAGTTTAGTTTTTTCTTTAGGCAAGAGAATTTTCCGCCAAAACGGCAAAGTGGAGATTTTCTATCCCAATTTATTTTTGAAAAGCAAATATTTAATTGATGTTCAGATTAAAAAGACTACCAAAGAACAGGCAGTCCCGAAACCCGCAAGTGTGAAATTTGGAGATATAAAGTGTTCGGCTAGCGGCACAACAATTTCAGTGCAGGGTAATATCGAAAATCCCGGCTCCGGCACTCCGGCCAAGGCTTGGATTCTGGGTTATCTTTGCAGTCAGCCGCAAAACGAGAAGTTTTATAAGTATCTCGGGGTAAAGGACAGGCTGAATGCTTCGGCCAATTTGTCCGGCGTGGCCGAAGGATTGCCCACCGATGCTAGGTATTGCTTTGAAATAAGGCTGCAGGACAAGACAGGGAAGGTTTCCAAGGGTTCGGATCAGGGCAAGATTGACGACTGCACTACTGGAAAAAATATTCCATCAAAACCAGCCAATGTAATTACTTTCAAAAACATTGACGAGAATGGGCTCTCGGGAAGATATGTAGTTATAGATAATTCCGACAAGGCAAGTGCCGAAATTGGCTTGTGGCTTGTGGAGAATAGGCTCTTTAAGGGGGCGGCTCCAGGGACAGTCGCCCGCAATGCCGGCGTGGACGCAGGCATGACCGGATTATTTTTTAATAATAATTTCCGCTCGGATTATTATTTGTTGCCGGATGGCACCTTTGCTCGCAATGGGAAGCTTATTCGTTATTACCGTGGCGGCAGTGCATTTTGTATGCATCAGGATGGAACATTTGAAATTGCCAGACTCCGGGTTTCTTTGGACCTGAAAATTAATTCTCCTAATTTCCCAGCAAGTAAAAATAATATTGGCGCCTCTGATGTTAATGCGCAACTGGGGTCAAATGATGTGAATGTTTACACCGAGGAATGGGGTAATGCCACACCTTCAAATGTAAGGCACACCTGCATTTCGGTTGCTAATGGAAAAATTACGGCTGTCAAAGTCGGTCCCTGCTCAATTCCCAAGGGTGGCTATGCCATGGCTTTCAGCGGGAGATATTCTTCCAAAACGGATTGTTCCAAAGACAGCAAAGGGTGTTTAAGGGTTGGCATGCCGGTTTCTTTACAATGGAATCCCGCTCAATACAATGAGGCGAATTTGGCTAGATGGAAAACCTGCAAATATATTTTTAGCGGCCAGCCGACCTTGTTGAAAAATGGTCAAACGGTTTTAAGCTCCAATAATCCCAGCTCGGCCGATGGCTTGATTAATACTGATGCACTTGGGTATCCGGCGCCGCGCTCGGTATTTGGAATAAATCGCAACAAAAATACGGCTTATTTTATTTATGTCTCTACGGAAACTTACCCCTATTTATTGGTTCCCTTCTTAAAAAAGATCGGAATAACCGATGCTTTTGATATGGATGGCGGCGGATCCTCCTTTGTTTATCGCAATGGGCAAGTGTATACGGGAAGCAACGGATATACCAATGCCAACTTGAGAAGCCTTCCGACAATAATTTTTGCAAACGTCAAATAACATTGTGGATAATAATTTTGGGGAAAATAAATATATAGCCTTATAATAAAAATCAATACATTAAAATTAAATATGCAAAATATTTTTAAGCAAATAGCAAAGATAACTTTGCTGATTGTTGCGTTGTGGGTTTTACCACAAACTGCGCTTGGTTTCGGGGGAGTCGACTCAACCCTGAAATCCGGATTCAAGGGATTTAATATCGGGCAATCCAATATGGTTGACTCGGCTGTTAATACGGCCAGTACTAATAAGAGCTTAATGAGCTCTGGTTGCGTGCCTATTCCGACTTCGGGTGGAAGAGGCGTGGCAGTCAGCTTTACCAATCCCCTTAAAGATTCGGCAGGCTACACACTTAAAGCAGCCAACGTTTGGTATACTTGCGTGCCCGGCTCCTCTTTTTGGGACTCGACCGAAAGTTATTTGACTTATTATGGTGATGGGTCTTATTCCGGGCAAATAGGCAGTTGCCAAAAATTGGGGACGGCCACCAGTTTATCTTATAATTGGAGTATAAACAATTATGCCGGCTATGTGTGCAAGATTTGGGTCGCTTTTTCCAGGACTGAAATTTGTGCCGCCCAGCCTTCCGATGTGGCCAATATTTACTCTAGGCCTTTTCGTATCTGTGGCGCCCCGCTTGTCAAAAACAAGTCCTACTCCAATGCGCTTGGCACTTGCAATACCCAGACTGGCAAGGTGGATAGTGTAGAGGTTTGCGGCTATATCACTGATACGGGTAACGGCGGATCCATAAGTTCCTGCAAGATTGTTTTTGGCGGCGTATCTTATACTGGCACTTATGACAGTGTAGCTAAGGACTGCTGCGCGACCATTAAAGGGCTGCAAAAGGCCTCCACTTATAAGTTTAGAGCCTATGCTACTAATAATTCCGGAACAGAGGGCAATGCGGGAACTGATACGATTATTACGACTATCTCTACTTGCTCAACTGCGAGTAAGTCGGTCAAAGTTACGACGCCTTCTATTTCCAATATCACCAAAACATCCGCTCATTTTGAGGCTGATGCTTGGCTGGAAGATAGTACTGGCGCCAAGAGCGCTTTGACTAGTGATTATAGCGGGTTATTTAGGGTTATTGGCGGTGGAAAAACTATTGATCTTGACTCAACGAAGAAATCCGGAACTTCTTACACTTATCAAAGTGACGGTAGCAACCTTGTGGCCGGCACTTCTTATGAAGTTTATTTTGTAGTTAAGGAAATTAGCACTGGCAAGGTCACGCTTTCTTCGGCTGGGAAATTTAATACTCCGCAAGCGGCGGGCCCGAGCCTTTCCATTACTGCTGTTGGCACACCTACCTGCGGCACTTATCCGAACTGCAATTATTCCGGCCAATTCAAAATTACCTTAAAGGACGGTAGTAGTAATCCGCTGAGCGGTTATGTGACCGTGACAACACCTAGCGGTTCTTCTTATGAGGTAAAAACTGCCTCCGATGGCACTTATACTATTACGATTACCAATTTGGCGAGTTTGACAACTACTTATACGGTTAAGGTGGATTACGGCACAGCTACGGCTCAGGCCACTATTGATCCGAGAACTGTTTGCGCTAATTGCAAAGAGGCCCCGCCCACGGACACTTATTATTCTTGTTATAATTATGCCGATGGTAATGGCCAATATTGCGATAAGATTGCTTTAGCTTCTTGCACCGGTCGTACTTGTTATAAAAACGATTCTACTTGCGCTAATACCTGCAAAAAGCCGACGACATGCGATCGGGATGGCATTTGCGATGCTGGAGAGACTCAAACTAACTGCCCGTCGGATTGCAATAAGTATTACGGGTGCTCCAATACAAGCGGTTGCCAGCCGATTACGAGCTTAAACGACAAGTTATTGTGCGCGAGCAATGGTCTTTCAAGTGCGAATCAAATTTGTTATGCAAACGATTCTACTTGCCAGAATGCCTGCGCAAAAGATATGTCTTGGTGTGATGTTTCGGGAATTTGCAAAACATCTTTTATAGGTGAACAGGCTTGCCGCGACGAGTATGGCACATGCTATGCCGGAAAATACTGCGGCGGCACCTCTTACTACGATAAGGATTCCAGGTGTGCTATCAAAAAAGATCTTTCTTGGTGTGATGCCAATGGTATTTGCCAAACCGCCTATCTGGCCGAAGGCACTTGTCGGGATGAACATGGTTCCTGTATCTTAGGAAAATATTGCGGCGGCACTTCCTACTACGATAAAAACTCCAAATGCGTCCAGAAAGGAAACTATTCATATTGTAGTGCCAGCGGAGCTTGTATTCCGATGCAAAATGTTGCCAAGGCCGCCTGTGAGGACGAAGCAGGCGTAGGCAATTGTAAAGACGGCTTATACTGTGGTGGCACCTCTTATACCGCCAGCTCAATGTGCGCCCAAAAAGCCAATTACTCCTATTGCAGTTCTTTGGGCACTTGCGTGCAGATGCCCAATGTCTTGAAAGCTGCCTGCGAAGACGAAGCGGGCGTGGGTAATTGCAAAACAGGTTTATATTGCGGCGGCACCTCCAACTATGATAAGGATTCCAAATGTGTTGTTAAAAAGGATATGTCTTGGTGCGTTAGCGGTATTTGCCAAACTGCCTATATAGCTGAAGGCACGTGCCGGGATGAACACGGTATATGTTATATCGGGAAGTACTGCGGCGGCACCTCTTACTACGACAAGGATTCTAAATGCGCTCAAAGAGGAAATTATTCCTATTGCAATACTGCTGGCGGCTGCGTCCCAATGTCTAATGTCGTAAAGAAGGCTTGTGAAGATGAAGCTGGTGTGGGTAATTGTAAAGACGGCTTATACTGTGGTGGCACCTCTTATACTGCCAGTTCGATGTGTGTTCAGAAAGCCAATTATTCTTATTGCAACATTAGTGGCGCTTGTGTACAGATGTCTAACGTCGTAAAGAAGGCTTGTGAGGACGAAGCAGGCGTGGGTAATTGTAAGGACGGTTTGTACTGTGGCGGCACTTCTTATACTGCCAGTTCAATGTGCGCCCAAAAGGCCAATTATTCTTACTGTAGTGTTAACGGTACCTGTGTCCCCATGTCCAATGTTTTGAAAAAAGCTTGTGAAGACGAGGCAGGCGTGGGCAATTGTAAAACAGGTTTATATTGCGGCGGCACGAGCCAGTATGATATGAACGCGGCTTGCGAGTCTCCTAAATTATTATCTTGGTGCCAATACGATGCGTCTTTGGGTAAAACCCAATGCAAGAGCGCAACCATCCGCGAGAGTCTTTGCAGAAACGAGCATGGCACTTGTTGGCCCGGGCAATATTGCTCTAAAACAAATGCGGTTGACGCCAATGCGCAATGTTCCGGCGAGCAAAAAGGTGATTATTCATACTGCGCTTCGACCGGGAAATGCATTTCTATGCCCGGAGTTTATAAGATTGCCTGCGAAGACGAAGCGGGCAAGGGAAATTGCATCAATGGTTTATACTGCGGCGGAAGTTCTTCTGATAAGGATTTAAGATGCGGCGGAGGATATTCCGTAAAGATTACCCGCGATCCGGCTTTTGCCGAAAAGTGTACGCGGTGCAAATTTGAGGGCTGGTATGTCATTACTCTGACCAAAGGAACTCAGCCGGTTGGCGGTGGTTACGTGAAAATTTCCATGCCAGATAATCCGTCGTATTATCCGACAAACATTCCGACCGATTACCAAGGCCAAGCCAAAGTTTATATTACCGATATAAAAGACTTTACTCGGACTTATACATTTAAGGCTGAATACGGGCCGGACAATGCCACGATTACTATTGATCCGCGCAATCTTTGCGCTGGTTGCGCTTCCCTAGGCAACTATTCCTACTGCGATGCTTATGGCAAATGCCTTGCCATGAATAACGTCTACAAAAAAGCTTGCGAAGACGAAGCGGGCGCTGGCAACTGCAAAGATGGTTCTTATTGCGGAGGCACAAGTTTCGCCGATGCTAATAGTAAATGCACGGGATATTTTGCTTGCGGCCCGAAGTGCACGCAGGTTTATGATTTAAGTGCAATTAATTCGTGCAAGGCAACTGGCAAGCTTCCTGACGGCAATAAATGCTACACTAACGGTTCTTGCAATAAAGAGTGCCGCGTCCCCGGAGGAGTGGTGGTTAATGTTGATGCCACAAAAACCGGTGATTGTACGGCTGATGTTAAATTATCATTTGTTTGCGAGGGCGAGGATTCCATTTGCCAAGGGCAAACAAAGGGCACTGGATTAATTTCCAATTTTGTCCTTTATGGCGGGCGCAGCATCGCTTATGATGGCGCCGCGCCAAGCGGAGCCACTTTGATTCCCAGCGGCCAAGATACGATTATTGCGCAAAATATCGGAATATTGACTAACGATAGCGCGGCAAAGACTGTTATTTATAAGGTAAAATGCACCAGTGACTTCTGTCGTGCCCCCGGCCAAATATTTTACGAGCCGGGTAGCTCGGTCTTAGGCAATGTGCTTGGGCGAAGATATATTTCTTCCCCAGTGGAATTTGAAAATTGCGCCCAAAGGGGAAGCTATTCTTATTGCAACGCTCAAGGCAGTTGCATCAATATGCCCAATGTCTACAAAAAAGCCTGCGAAGATGAGGCAGGGGTGGGTAATTGCATGCCCGTGGCTTATTGCGGCGGATCAGCCGTTTCTCCGAATGGAATTTGCAGACAGGAGCAAAAGGGAAATTACTCGTATTGCAATTCTTTAGGCAGCTGTATACAGATGTCTAACGTTTACAAAAAAGCCTGCGAAGACGAAGCAGGCGCGGGCAACTGCAAAGATGGCTTATATTGCGGGGGTACTTCCAACTACGACAAGGATTCTAAGTGCGTCGGAAGATCCAATTATTCTTATTGTGACGCTGCCCAAAAGTGCGTGCAAATGCCCAATGTCTACAAAAAAGCTTGTGAAGACGAAGCAGGGGTGGGTAATTGCAAAGATGGTCTCTACTGCGGAGGCAATTCCATAACAGCCAATCAGCAGTGCGGGAGCAAGGGTCCTATGGCATTTTCCAAGTGCACTGTGCAGAATCACTGCATTGATATAACCGAAAAGCCCGGGGTGGATATTTATTGCGATGTTTTAACCATGGGTAAATACACTCTTGATAATGCAGTCGTTAATGTTACGCTTTTTGATGCGCAAGGCCGGAAAATCGCTACAAAGCGAGCCGGCGAAACGATTGGCAATCCGGCCCAATACACGGCCAGATTCAGCGATTTGGCTCTCAATACTAAATATTTATACGAGGTCGATGCCAATAATGAGGGAGGGCTGAGCTCTAATTTCACTACACCGGCTGATTGCAAAACTACTGGCGAATGCCAAGTGGCCTCAGGTATGAACCTTTCAACTAATTGCAAGGTTCCGCTAGGCAGTGAAGCGACTGGCAGGTGCGTCAAAATTTTGATGAAGTTTGTCCCATTCAACGGCAAGCCGATTTTCGGCCAGAATGTTTCAATGGACGTGCTTTATATGCAAAACGGCAGAATCGTTAGGACTACGGCGCCGGCATTCTGGAATATTAATACTCAGACCCCGGGATATTCCATTACAATTTCCGGTATTAGCGTTGCTTCGGGCGAAACCATCAATGTCAGGCTGCCCAATTACACTATTCCGACAACACCAAGCATTTTGACTTCCAACCCATTCACTTTCAGTTTTGGCAAATATACGGTGCAAACATTTACTTCTGATACCGGTAGAACCGTGGTTGGCGGTACGGCTTTCTTGCCTTTGAGCATGAGGGTTAAGCATTGCTGTGGTAATGGCACTTGTGATACGGCCAAAGGAGAAACTGCGGCTAATTGCAGTAAGGATTGTGCAAATCTGCCCAGCTTGCATATGACGGCCAGCTTTAGCGATATTCGCTGCGCCGACGGAAAGAATTTCAGTACTAAAGTTAATGTCAACTTAAAAGAGGCGGCAATTGCTGAGAAGTTTGTTTCCGGAGCCAAGATTTCCTATGCAATTCCGGGGACAATATTTTCTGATTTTGTTGAGATCAGCTCTCCGACCGATTCATTGGGTAATACTTGGATATCAATGAGTGCTCCTATTACCACTTATACCGGTAAAGAAATCCAATTCAAATATAATAATGCCCAGACCAATCTTTCCTTTGCTGCCATTGAGGAAGCTTGTAAGAATTGGCAGGGTGACTATACGATCAAGGCTTGGATGACGGACGTGAAGTGCTTAGATACTCAAACTGGCAAATACCAAGCCAATATTAAGGCGCAGGTGTTCGATGCAAATGGAAAGCTGGTGCAAGACGCTTGGCCGGAGTTCAACCTTGGACCTTCAAGATTCCAAGGCATTGAGCATCCAACCGCTTCGAATGGATATACCTCAACTCTGCTTGGATTAATTAATGACGATGTGTCTATATCGATTGATGTCTCGTACAAGAATGCCAAAGTTTCCGTTAATCCGTCCATCGAGGCAAAGAATTGTTTAAGCGCTTGCGTGGGGGATTTTGGCAATGAGGCCTTGCAAGTCAAAGCCATTGCTCCTGCCACTTGTGTCAATGGCAAGCTTACGCTTACCGGCGAGGTGATTTCCGCTACTGGCAAAATTAAAGATGCTTGGTTCAATGTTTCCGGTTTTGCGGGTCGGGCCATGGAGCCATTGCATGTAAGCCAAATGCCCACCAAGGCCAATCCCGTTTTCACTTACACCGGTGATTGCTCTAGCTTGAAGGAAGGCCAATTATACTTTGTGGAAGCGGCAGTCCAAGATTGCAAGACAGCGGTCGCAAAGGGCGGCATGCAGTTTATCCCCAAAAAAGAAGGAGCGTCTGTCTTATTGAAATTTGTTGACTCAAAGATTAATAAAGTCAGCGCAGCAGGTATTAAGCCAGAAAGCGCCGAAGGGAGTATTACGTTCTCTATTACTGCTATCGGCGGGGATGCTTATTTCCCAATAAGGGCATCGGTGGCGCCCAGTGCCTATTCATTTTCAGTTAAAACGTCAAGTGGCGAGAGTCATCCGAAGTTCGATTCGACTATTGGTTGTGACGCCGAAATTAAAGGAGATTATTATTTAGTCCGCGAGGGTACAACTAAGAAATGCGCAGTCGCATTTGCCTTTACGGCTTTCAAAAATGCATTTTATCAAGCTACTATTGATTATATTTCTTGGAATAATGGTCAGACGGATTTATTCTACCAGGAGTCAACCCTTAAGGATTCCTTTGGAACCTCCCCGCTTAATTCCCAATTCAAGACGCAGATGATTTACTTAAATTACGGAGCGGCCGAGGCTGGCGGCAAGATTGTCCGAGCCGATGTAGTAACTTTTGGCAAGGACGATTGTACTCAGGAACTGAATATCAGTCTGACCTGTTCGCTCAAAGCCGATACATGCCGCAATGCAAGCGTAAAACTTTTCCTTAATCCTGATGTCGTAGATACAAGCGCTAGTGGTAGCATTGTCGAAGTGCCGGTTAATGATTTTCAAGATCAGACGATTGTTAAATATCAGGTAAAGGTGAAGAAAAATAGCGGGGCAATACTTTTAGCTGGCAAATCATCTGCGGTGGCCAGCGGCCAAACGGTTGTCCAATTAGTCAACGGTGCCACCAATTTCAATGCGCAGAGTTGTGAGATTATAAGGCAATGCATTAAAGAAGGCGAGGCTATGGTTGTGGGTGCCGGCAGCGATTTGCCGTGCTGCACAGGATTGGTGGAGTTTTACGATAGTAGTAATGTTCTTTGCGAAAAATGCGGCAAAGATGGCCAATCTCCTTTGACTGGCGCTGGAAAATGCTGTGAAGGGTTTGAATTAAAGAATGATGTTTGTGTTAAGAAGGTTGACCTGTCAACTTGCATCAAGGAAGGAGAGGTGGTGAAAGCTAATCAAACTTGTTGCGAGAAATTAGCTCCTATTTCGCAAGGAATGACTGGCATCAAGAAATGTACTAATACTTGCGGTCGGGGCGATGACGATAATATTTGGCAGCAAATTGACGGATTTAAGGTCTCGCAACGCTGCTACAACAAAACGTCATATTTTGTCGAATATAATCCTGTATGCAACGAATACGCTGTGTCAATAACCGGCTCCAATCTAGACAATGGGAAAGCAGCTCAGACAAGCTTTAAGAGTGAAGAGGAAGCTGACAAAAAAGCTAAGGAAGTTCTAAATGGATGGGCGAGCAATCCAAATTATCGTAGTGCCTCTAATTGCGAATGCTATAAGGGAGTGGGGATTTTCTATACATATCAGCCAGTGGGCTTTGGCGCATATTATTCATTAAAGCTTCGGGAAGGCGTTGGAAGATTCAGTTTTGATCGCGAGCATTCCCAGTTAAATTATTTGAAGAAAAACATAATCGACGCCATGCCTGAAAAATTTGAGAACAATCAATGCGGTGCGGGCATGGAAACCAAATCGGATTGCGGTTGCAGCAAGGGTTGCAGTCAGGTCTGCGGCAAGGTGCTTAGCAGTGCGGGCTCCTACGATTACCAAACCTTTGATGATAAATGCCAGATGGAAGCGGCCAAATACATCCTCTCCAATGAGGGGCCATGTCTTGAGGCTGGTGGCTTAAGAGTCATGATTAAGAGCGCTACTTCCGGGGATGGCGGTTCCAAGATGCAAGCCCAAATCATTGGGGCTAAAGCCGGAACAGCGGCAAACTATAAGCCACAATTCATCTTGTATCCTTGCGACAATAAAGCCATTGCCATTGAAATGGGCCGCGCCGGGACCAAAGTTGACTCTAAGGGAATTTATAGTTTTAATCCTGACTATTTATTCCTAAAGAACAGCGGATTTTGTGTCGGAGCGCGCATCTATGTTAACGGCAAGCCGGTTGATTCAGCTAACCCGATACCGTTCAAATAAGTAAAAACCGCCCTGTGGAAGGGCGGTTTTTTTCTTGGAAAAACTAATGCTAAAATAGGGATAAGTGAATATGGATAAGCGCCTTTATCTGGTGTTTTTTGTGTTGGTATTGGCCTTCAGTCCATTGGCTAAAACAGCGGCTGAGGATGTTTTTGCATATAAAAATTTCACTATCCAAAAAGACGCTTCGAGTAGTTATTATTATTTTCAAGAAAAGATCGACGGATATAATTTTATTTATTCGGCCAAAGATGAGCGAACGGCTAAGAACTTAGTTGACCGCGTCCGGAAGATGTATGAGTTTGGGGAATATCGGGAGAATCCGGCAATTATGTATTATTGCCAAAGCGATAGGGGCGAGTGCGTTGAAACTGGTAATAAATTTAATGATGTTCACTCCTGTGATTTGGCGCTGACCCAAGATGAGCAGGACCTTGGCGGTAATTGTTATTTTGATAAGGATCAGTGCGATCAAGCCTGTGCTCAAACGCTTATCGAAAAGAATTCTCAAGAAGAGTATTTTGGCAGCGTGGGCAGTGAGCAAATTTATCCGGCCGTTCCTGATGATCTTTTCAGTAACCCCAAATACCGCCTGCCAAATACTGCCGGCCTTCCTACGGTTTTAGGTGATTCTTTCGCGCCTTTTGAGGCTAGCGGGGCCAGTGGTTCAGAGGATGATAAAATCGCCGTGGTTACGGAAAGCGCCCGGTATTTTCCCAAGACGCAAAAGGCTATTTTGGATGCCAGTTTTTTAGTGAGTAATAAAGACCGTTATTTTGGTTACGGATTTTTTTGGTGGAAGGATGATGGGGTGCCCAATCTGGTCGTCTTAAATTCTAAGGTTAAGGGCGGTTCAAAATATCATCAGGCTTTCGGCTATATCCCCATTGCTCAGCAACCGGAGAAAACAATCGGGCGCAACGATTATTGGTGTATGCAGCCCTTTGCCACTTATTTGAACCCCATAAAAGTAACCTGGGGGCAAAAAGTTTGTTTCCCGAATATTCCCATGGTGAAAACCATGCCGCCCTCTGAGGTTAAAGCCAACAGTGCGCAACTTCAGGCTAAGGCCATGCCGTATTTCGCGGATAAAAAGTATTATCTGCAATTTCGCTGGATAGAGGCGTCTAAGCCATCAAAAGTTAATTATTCAGAAAAAATTTATTTAACTGGGCCGCAAAATAAAACTTTGCAGATAAATACCAAACCCGGAACCGAATATTGTTATCGGGCTATTGTCGGCATTACGGATAGTAAAGTTGAAAAGCAAAATGAGGGGCAGCGGGTTTGTTTTAAGACCCAAAAATATAATAATGTTTGCTCCGTAAAGAGGCTGGAAATTGGGAAGGTCAAATTGGGCCGGGCCTTGCAGATTGCCCGCCAGATTTCCGAGAAGGTGGCCATTCGCCCCGGATTTTTATTGGGCATTGCCTCGCAGGAGAGTGGCTTAAACCATAAGCCGACCACTGATTATTATCCGATGCACGAGCTGTGTTTTGAGCTTGGCCAAGTGGGCGGCTGGCAATGCGATACTTTTTATAAGATTACCTCTTTATTGGGGCTTAAGCGCGGCGAAGTTGGCGTTTCGGCTCCGGCTGACGGCGTCTATGGCGGGGCTATGGGAATTTCGCAGTTTATGCCCGGAACTTGGATGGCTAATCGGGTGGCCGCCCGCGAGAATATCAAAAAATTATGGAATTATACCGTCGAGCCCAGTCCTTGGAATGTTTGCGAGGGTTTGACATTTTCCGCCACGAAACTTTCCGGAGATGGTGCAGATAAGAGAACTGAATGCGCCGAAAAAATGGCCTCACAAACATATTATCACGGCCATATACATTGGCTGTTTAAGCCCCTTTGCTTGTTTATTGATTATGGAAATTATTCCTCGGGTGTTTCGGATTTCACTTTTTGTTTTAATGAACTTTATCGGAAAAGGGTTTGGTCTTCGAAAAACGGATCAAATTATTGCTACTATAAGACCGGCTATTCTTATGAGGACGTAATTCAAGCTATTAAAGAAATATAATATGAAAAAAATATTATCAGTTATCTTCTTGGCGGGAATATTTTTGGGAGGAGGCGTTTTAGCCGCTCAAGATTTGGCCAGTGGTTTTATCTATAATAAAACCCAAGTCAGCTATGATTCGACAAATAAAGTTTATTACGCCACGGGGCCTAACAATAGCCAAATATCTTCAGAAACTGTTTCGGGTATTAAAAGCGCCATTGACCGTCTAGGCCAGCAAAAGACTTTAGCCCAAGAAAGCAGCGGCATTTATACCGATATCAACCATGACAGTTTTGGTATCCATTTGATAAGTCCAAAATATGATGTCAAAACCAAGAAGGTGACGTTCGGCTATAAAATGATTTCCAATAATCCCAAAGCCGAATATTATATAAAATTAGGCTATCACTCCGAGCGGAATCTTAATAATCTTTCAACCATTCAGAGAATAGAGCAAAGCCAATACATTATTACCCATCCGGGGAAAACCCAGTATTCGGTTAAGGATGGCGGCACAGTCATGGTTTCCACGGTTTTTAAGGGTTTGATGCCCAATGAAAGCATTTGTATTGGCGCTACCGCCTTTAATGTTGAGGGTGGTCTGGCCATAGGTTCAGATGATATTTGTTTGCCTTTTTCGCCGGTTCCGGAGTTTTATTACTTCACTAAAAAAGACACTAAAAATCCCGTAATTAATGGGCGGGTAACTGCTTGGACTAGTGACGAATATGAATTGTTAGTGGAATATTACGGGGATAATATTGCCAAGAAGGAGATAAGCTATGGCAAGCGCAAGGGCTCTCAGGAGTTCAGTATCCCGTTGAAATTTAATGTTTCGCCCGGCCAAAAATATGAGCTGAGAGTTTTTACCCGGCAGAAGCGGCCGTGGCAAAGTTCACCCATTGAGAATAGTACGGAATACGTCTATTTAATACCCGACAAACCCACCCCGACAAATTTGAGCGTTTTGTGCAGCAATGCCATTACTGAAGGGTATAAAGTCAATGCGGATCGGGCTTATGCGATTGCGAAAAGGATTTCCCAATATTTGCCGATTAGACCAGAATTTTTAGCCGCGATTTCCGCCCAAGAGACAAAGCTTGGCCGCGATATGGGCGGTTATGCCATCGGGAATTGCTCTCCCTCCATAAGATCCGATCGGCAGGATTTTTACTACATCTGCGATAAGGCGCCCATACCTGCCAGCAAGTGCCGAACGATGCCCATGTCATATAATTGTGCAGTAGGGCAGGTGCAATTTATTCCCTCCACCTATCGTTCTAAAATGGAGGCCACGGCCGCTTCAGCCAAATATATCTTCGGTGTGACAACGGCCAAATACAGCCCTTTTAATGTTTGCACCAATTTTGTCGCGGCGGCCAAGTATCTGATTGCTTTGGGGGCGAATAAAAAGACCGAATACGCGGAGAATTTGGCCGCTTGCCGGTATTGGGCCGGGCCCAACTCCGGTATTGGTTCGGTTTGCGAATATTCTACCCAGATGAGCCCTCGCCGGGCCTGTTTTCAGAAGTTCGCCAAAAATCTTAAATTGACCAAGGATTGTTATGATGATCTTTACGGTTGGTATGGGGAGTAGGGTTTTGACTTTTAAGGTTAAATTTGCTAAAATTCATTGTAATATATGGACAAAATGGCAATCGAAGAACTGAAAAAGCAGTTCGAAATTGATTTGGAAAATGTAAAAAATTCCGGAGATTTAGCCGCGGTTTTTGATAAATACCTAAGCAAAGAAACAGGCTTAGTGACGAAAATTTTACGCAGCTTAAAAGATTTGTCGGCTGAGGAAAAAGTGGCAATCGGCGGACTGGCCAATAATTTGAATAAACAAATCAGGCAAGCGCTTTTTGAAAAGGAGAACAGTTTGAAAGTTGGCCAAATTTCCGTAAAAAAAATCGATGTTACTGTCCCGGCCAAGAAAAGAATCAGGGGACACATCCATCCCTTGTCCCGGGTTTTAAGGCAGGCGCAGGAAATTTTCGAGCAGATGGGCTTTGCCATCGTGGACGGGCCGGAGATTGAAACTCCTTGGTATAATTTTGATGCACTTAATATTCCTAAAGACCATCCGGCGCGCGACAAATGGGATACATTTTGGTTGAAGGATAAAAATATCAAGGGCGAGCCATTGCTTTTGAGGACGCACACCAGCCCAATGCAGGTGCGCTATATGGAAAGCCATAATCCGCCATTGCGCATTATTGTTCCGGGCAAGGTTTTCAGACATGAGGCTACTGATGCCAGCCATGAATTTGATATTTGCCAGATTGAGGGTCTGATGATTGGCGAAAATATTTCCGTAGCTAATTTGAAAACCGTTATTCTGGAATTTTTGAAAAAGTTTTTTGGCCGCGAGGTGAAAATCCGCCTCCGCCCCAGTTTTTTCCCGTTCACCGAGCCCAGTTTTGAAGTGGATATGAGTTGTTTGGCCTGCGGCGGGAAGGGCTGCCCGGTCTGCAAACAAAACGGTTGGGTAGAAATCATGGGCGCGGGTATGGTGCACCCCAATGTTTTTAATTCCGCCAAGCTTGATTTGCGCCAGTGGCAAGGTTTTGCTTTTGGTATGGGCGCTGACAGGCTCGCCATGATGAAATACAAGATTAACGACATCAGGCTTTTTAGGCAGAATGACGTCAGGTTTTTGGAACAATTCTAAGATAGTGTAGGATGTATAATTCAGAATTAAAATTAGTAATTATAAATTTAAGTTCTGCATTATAATTTCTAAATTCTAAATTGATTATTATGAAGTTTTCCTATAATTTCCTCCAATCTTATTTTAAGAAAAAATTGCCCACGCCCGAAAAACTGGCGCAAGAGATTGCTTTGCATGTTTTTGAAATCGACGGGCTGCAAAAACAAGGCAAGGATTTCGCCATTGATATTGATATCCTTCCCAATCGGCCGGATTGCTTGTCGCATGTAGGGATTGCTTGGGAGGTGGCCGCCATTTTGAACCAAAAAATTACCTTAGTTGCGCCTAAGCTTAAAGAGGACGGCAAGCTCAAAGTTAACAGCTTTCTCTCTGTCGTCTCTGAAGATAAAAAAGCTAATCCGCGCTATTGCGCACGGGTGATTGCGGGGGTTAAAGTGGGCCCCTCGCCGCGCTGGCTCTGCGAAGTCTTGGAAACTTGTGGCTTACGCCCGATTAATAATATTGTCGACGCAGCCAATTATGTGATGCTCCAATATGGCCAGCCTTTGCATTGCTTTGATTATGATAAGATTGCGGGCCATACTAAAAAAGAAATAATTGTCCGCTATGCTAAGAAAGGGGAGAAAATTTCTTGCCTTGACGATAAGGAATATTCTTTGAATGAAAGAATTCTGCTTATTACTGACGCGCAAAAACCCTTAGCCATTGCCGGCATTAAGGGCGGCAAGGCGGCAGAGATTGATGCAAAGACCAAAACGGTTATCATCGAATCGGCAAATTTCGAACAACATTTGATAAGGGGGGCGTCGCGCGATTTAGGTTTGCGCACTGATGCTTCTTCTCGTTTTGAACACGGTTTAGACCCGATGTTTGCCCAGACCGGTGCCAATGTCTTGGCCGAGCTTATCTTGAAAGCGGCGGGCGGCAAATTGGCAACGGGCATGATTGATACGGCTAAAACCAAAGAAAGAAAGCAAATTGTCCGCTTAACAATCGAAAAAGTCGTCAAAGTATTGGGCATAAGTGTGCCAGAAAAAGAAATTATCGCCACACTGGGTCGCCTAGGTTTTGCTTGCAAAAAGGTTAAGCCCGGGGTTTTGGATGTCGGCGTTCCATTTTGGCGGCAGGATATCGAGTGGCCGGAAGATTTAATCGAGGAAATAATCAGAATTTGGGGTTATGAGAAAATCGAACCGCAATTTCCCAAAGAAATTGTTGCGCCGGCCCACCAGATTGACCAATTTGTCTGGCCTAATGTTTTACGCCAAGAAATGAAAGCTTTGGGCTGGCTTGAAACGGTTAACTACAGTTTTATCGGTGAAGACGATAGCAAGAATTGGCTCTTAAAAGATGAGGATCTTATTTTACTTGAGAATCCTCTCTCTTCGGAGTTTCGTGCTTTGCGCCCCCGCTTGCTTATTAATTTGGTAAAAGTTCTTGCGGCCAATCAAAGTGCAACGGAGAATCTGCGTTTTTATGAAATCGGCAAGGAATTTCGCCGCCATGGCAAGCTTATCGACCAAACCAAGGATGAACGTATAATTTTTGCCGGTGTTTGCGCCAAGCCCGACGCCCACGACGCTTTTTTAGAAGCCAAGCAGGCGCTTAATGCGAGCTTGGAGGGTTTGGCAATTACTGATATTCATTATATCCCTAGCCAAGAAGCCTCCGATTCTTATGTTTCGGGTAATTGCGCCATAATTGAAGTTGAAGGGCAAAGAGTCGGCTTTTTGGGGCAGCTAAGCCCAGAGCTGGGCAAGCGCAAGGGCCTTAATCTGAGTATTGCCGCCTTTGAAGTTGATTTTGCCGCGATCTGCAAGCTGGCGGATTTTGACAACCAATATCAAGAAATTTCCCGTTTCCCCTCAATTGTCCGCGATCTTTCTGTTTTGGTCCCTGAGGAAGTTTTGGTGGATAATGTTATTTTTGAAATACAGCAGGGAGCTAATGCTTTTGTCAAAAATGTGGAGCTTTTCGATATTTATGAGGGGAAAAATAATCCTTCGGGCAAGAAATCACTTTCCTTCCACATAATTTTGCAATCTAGGGAGAAAACTTTATCCTCGCAGGATGCGGACAATGTTGTCAATAATATTATCGCCAGAATCAAATCTAAAAATTGGGAAATAAAAGGGAAGTGATGAAAAATATCTAATAATTAAAAATTGTTTACGTTTAAGATTTAGATATTAAAATTTGAATAGATACCTGCCGCCTGCCTACCGGCAGGCAGGCGGCAGACGGGTTCGAACTTAGTTATTTTCAGTCTTAAATTATAAATTATTTTGTATGGCCAAAGACGAAGAAAAAAAGAAAAAAGAATCATACACAGCCTCGGACATTTATGTTTTGAAGGGCTTGGAGCCTGTGCGCATGCGCCCGGGCATGTATATCGGCTCAACCGGGCCCGATGGCTTGCACCATTTGATTTGGGAAATTGTGGACAATTCCATTGACGAGGCCATCGGAGGATATGCAAAGAATATCACTGTGACCTTGTTGCCTAATAATCGGGTTTCTGAGGAAGACGATGGGCGCGGTATTCCAGTTGATATCCATCCGCAAACCAAGAAATCTGCCTTGGAGACGATTTTGACCACCCTGCATGCGGGCGGAAAGTTTAATAACAGCGCTTATAAGGTCTCAGGTGGCTTGCATGGTGTGGGCAGCTCGGTTGTTTGCGCGCTTTCGACATGGATGCGTGCCGAAGTTTGCCGGGATGGATACCGCTATTTTCAGGAATATAAAATCGGTAAGCCACAGGGACAGGTAGAAAAGGACGGCAAGTGCGGCGACAAGCACGGCACCAAGATTTATTTTGACGCCGACCCGACAATTTTCCCAGAAATCAAATATGATGCCAAGAAGATTTTGCAGCATTTGCGCCAGCAAGCCTACTTGACTTCGGGCGTACGTGTCAAGTTTATTGACGAGCGCAAAGAAGAATCTTTTGAATATACTTTTTATTTTGAAGGCGGGCTCAAGGCTTATTTGCGCCACATCACCCGTGGCGAGGAAGCTTTGCAGAAAGAGCCATTTTATACCAAGGGCGTAAAAAATGACATTGAGGTGGAAGTGGCTATGCAATATACGCAAAACCGCGAACCATTTGAGATTTCTTTTGCCAATAATATTCACACTGGGGAAGGCGGTACGCATTTGGCGGGTATGCGCGGAGCCTTAACCCGTTGCCTTAATGATTATGCGCGCAAAAATGGGTATTTGAAGGAAAATGAAGATAATCTGACCGGAGATGACGTGCGTGAAGGATTTAATGGTGTGGTTTCTATTAAAATAAAAACTCCGCAATTTGAAGGCCAAACTAAAGCCAAATTGGGCAATGTGGAGGCCAAGACCGCGGTGGAGCAAGTAGTTTCCGAGGCTTTGGCCGATTTCTTAGAGCGCAATCCTAGCGATGCCGGCTCAATTATTGATAATTGTTTGCTGGCTGTGCGCGCCCGCAAGGCCGCCAAGGCCGCGCGGGAAACGGTCTTGCGCAAGGGAGTTTTGGAAGGGCTTTCGCTTCCCGGCAAGCTTACCGACTGCTCTTCGCGCGACGCTTCCGAATCAGAGCTTTATATCGTGGAGGGAGATTCAGCCGGTGGCTCAGCTAAAATGGGGCGTGATCGTAAATTCCAAGCCGTATTGCCGTTACGCGGTAAGATTCTGAACGTGGAAAAAATGCGCTTGGATAAAATGCTTGACTCGCGCGAAGTCAAATCTTTGGTTTTGGCTTTGGGCACTTCTATTGGGCAGGATTTTAATATTGAAAAATTGCGCTATTACAAAATTATTATTATGACCGATGCCGACGTGGATGGCGCCCACATTCGAACTTTACTCTTAACGCTTTTCTTTAGGCATTTCCCGCAGCTGATAGAAGCCGGGCATATTTATATTGCCCAGCCGCCACTTTACAAAATTTCCAATGCCCGGATTGCCGAGTATGCTTACTCGGATACTGAAAAGGAAGAAAAGCTGAAGAAATTGGAAAACGAGAAGGGAATCTCCATTCAACGTTATAAAGGTTTGGGAGAAATGAATCCCGAACAGCTTTGGGAAACCACCATGGATCCGGCTACGCGCTCCATGCTGCAAGTAACCATTGACGATGCCATGGAAGCCGACAAGATATTTGATGTTCTGATGGGGGAGGATGTGCCCAGCCGCAAGCGTTTTATCCAAACGCAGGCCCAACACGTCAAAAATTTGGATATTTAAGAAAAATAGAACCCCGAATTACTTCGGGGCTTTGCGGTTTTTTGGCGATTATTTTTCGTCAAGAGAAATGATATAGTGGACTTCGGGCTTACAGATGTCCTCCTTGAAGTCACTTATTCTTTTGGTTTCTTCCAGTTTCTTAAGCCCTTCCTTAATGGCGTCTTCCTCATTTGTTGCCTGAAGCTTTACAAATTCAGTCATTGCTATGTGCCCCGTGTAGCCGAAGTGCGTATATGTCAAATACCATTTGCCTTTCATTTTTCCTCCTATGGAATTTTGAAGTCCAAAAATTTCTTTGGGAAATTCGGGCAATCGTTTTGTGATTGCATATTAATTGTAACATAAAATTGGAATAAAATCAATAGATAAAGTAGTTAAGAAAATCAAAGCATTTTGGGCAGCGCCAGCGCAGAAATCCCTGATAATACTATGGTTTTGGCGTTATTGACAAATACGCCAATATTGGCTATTATTTATCAGAGCCTGCGGGCTTTTTTAAGATATGGAAAAGAAAGGTTTTTGGGAAAGTTTGAAAGCGTATTTTTCCGATGTTAAAGCCGAGGTCAAAAAAGTGACTTGGCCCACCCGTTCGGAAATAATCAAGGACACTGTCGTGGTCTTGGTTTTTGCATTTGCATTTGCTGCTGTTTTAGGCGGCTTAGATGCTGTGTTCCGCTTTGCAATCCAAAAATTTATAATCCATTAAAAATATGGCAAAACAAGAGCTTCAACAAGGCAGAAATTGGTTTGTAATCCATACCTATGCTGGCTATGAAGAGGCTGTTGCCAAATCACTTTTGCAGAGGGTTGAAAACCTCGGCATGCAGGACAAAATTTTCAATGTTTTGGTCCCGCACGAAAAGAAGGTGAAGATTAAGAATGGAAAGCGCAAAGTCGTGGAAGAAAAGATTTATCCGGGCTATGTGCTCGTGGAAATGATGGTAACCGACGATTCTTGGTATGTGGTGCGCAATACGCCCAATGTTACGGGGTTTGTCGGCAGCTCTACCACGCCTATTCCGGTCAGTCCTCAGGAAATTGAAATTCTCAAAAAGAGGATGGGTGGTGAAAATCCGGAGTTTAATATCGATTTTGAGCTTAATGAAAGGGTTAAAATTGTCGACGGAATATTCAAGGATTATGACGGCAAGATTTGCGAGATCGACAATGAACATGGCAAGATAAAAGTGTTAGTTAATATGTTCGGCCGTGATACCCCAGTGGAACTGGATACCTTACAGGTCAAGAAATTATAATTTAGTGAAATTGAAAGAGAAATAATATGGCTAAGAAAATAAAATCAATTGTAAAGCTTGCTATCAACGCTGGCGCCGCCAACCCCGCACCTCCAATCGGTCCGACTTTGGCACAACACGGTATTAACATTGCTGACTTCTGCAAGAAGTTTAATGATGCTACCCGCCCGCAGATGGGATACAAAATCCCGGTTGAAATTACGGTTTTTGAAGACCGCACTTACGAATTCAAACTCAAGCAGCCCATTTCTTCTCAGCTGATTAAGAAAGCCATCGGCTTAGAGAAAGGATCGGGCGAGCCCAATAAGCGCAAGGTGGGCAAGATAACCATGAAGCAGATTGAGGAAGTAGCTAAGCGCAAGATGGTGGATATGAATACTGATAATCTGGAATCCGCCAAAAAGACCATTGCCGCTACTGCCAAAGCCATGGGACTGGAAGTTATTGATAAGTAATTTTGAAAATCCCCCGCAAGGGGGATTTTTGGTTGTGCAAAAGTTGTATAACGCAACTTTGTGGCCGGGAGAACAGCAAGGTATAATTAGCTAATATAGCCATGAAAAAGCTTTTTGTGTTTTTAACAATTCTAATTACGATATTTGGCTTTACTTCTTTTGTGCAAGCACAGGTTAGTAGTGATAGTTCGCATTACGACGATGAGGGGGCGACGTCGAAATATGAAGTCGAGCCAACACGAGTCTTGATAACTTTTAATAGAGAATTGTTTGATCTTAGGACGGAAAGCGGAGAAAAGGAGGCGTTGCAATATATAAATACCCTGAGCTGGGAGGATCCTTTTGTCGCAGGCAATCTTAAAGGTGAAAAAAGCATGATCTTTATCAAGGATCAAAACTTGGCTATTGTCAGGATTTTTCCGGTTGATTTGGATGGAGAAAAGTCTGGCGTTTACATTCCTATTGCGAAAAGCGTTGTCTCACAAATCAGAAAAGCTTATTTTCAAGGAAAAAAAGTTGGAGAGGCACAGCTAAACTTCAAATATCGTCTACTTGGCCAAAGCCAAACGCCAACCTTCAAACCGTCAGATCCGTATTTCAAATCGCAAAGCAACTTATTTGCTAAGTTCTACATAAACGATAAATCCATCGGATTTTCCGCTGACGAAGCTTGGGATTTTACCGAAAGAAAAGTTTATGAAGGTCGTGGAGTTTATAAAGGCAAATATACACAAGATGTTGTTGTGGCGATTCTTGATGATGGTCTGACCGACAGCTCTTATATCAGTCCTGATATTTCGCCGATCTTATGGAAGGCAAAGGATGATGTCTGCGTCGATTATAATTACAAAAAAATTAAATGTCCTTTTGGAGGGATAGATATTAGAAAATATCTTGATTCTGATAGTAGTTATAACGAGAAACTTTCAAACGGAAAGCATGGAGAGGGTATGGCAACGCTTATTGCTGGCCAAATGGAAAATAATTTTGCTATTGCCGGAATCAATAATGTCAAATCTTTCAAAGAACAATATGTCAGAATAATGCCTATAAAAATCGACAAAGGTTATTATGGCGATAATATTAGCAGCGTCGAAATTGTGTCCGGGATGCATTTTGCCAAGAATAATCTTGCCAATTTAGTAAATTTAAGTTTAGAAAAGGTCTATACACAGGGAGGAGATCCGGCAGTCGCGGAAGCTATTAGACAAGCTGGGCAAAGAGGAATTTTTACAATTACCTCTGATAGCTGGTTATGCAAGGTTTCGGAAATTGATTATAGGGGTCAGATCGTGAAGCCAGTTGTTTGTGCTGGAGGATATGACATATTCAAATCTGGTAAGGAGGATCCTATGATTAAAACGAATCAGGGGGATGACAAGTTGGATAAAATTTTGAATATTAAATCTGGAGAAAATGTGTCATGTAAAGCCCTCCCTAAAATTATATATGGCGATCAGAATTTTGATGTTGCTGCGCCTATTTGGGCGACCGTTTTGGAGGACGGAAATGTAATTCGGCCATATGGCGGCCTGTCGTATTCTGTGGCGCACATAACTGGTGCCATGGCACATATTCTGCGTTTTGGTATTGCGTCCAAAAATGATATGGCGCTCCAGCGTTGCATCATTGATAATATTAATGATGATATTTTAAGTTTTAATACGGGAGGAGTTGTGAAGACTGTCAATTTGGCCAAGATGGTACAATTTTCGGGAAAGCTGTCACAATGTCAGGAAATTGCCAAGAAAAGAGTATCTAGGTCAGCGCCAAAACTAGAAATCAAGGATGTAAGAGTGTTGAAGCAATATTCAGATAGTATTAAGAATGAATTCTTTGATTTGGCGATAGATATTATTGTGCCCAAAGATTATGCCTATGAGTTTGAGTATATATTGAAAATAAACCAAAAGTCCGACATGGAAGGGACAGGTTCTTTATTTGGGCGAAATTCCGCCTCGATGATTTTTGATAATAATAAAGGCGGGGTTTTTACGGTAAAAGCAACTTATTATTTGCCAGCGAATAATACGCCTGAGTCGCCAGCTCATCGGCGAAATTTTGATACAGAATATGTCTGCGTTGATTTATTCTCTCGTGAACCAAGCTCTTTGCGGGTTTATACTAGCCAACCTTGGTGCAGGTATGGGTCGCAATTATTAAAAAAAGAAGATGGGATGCAGATTGATGTTACTCTTGATCAGGAATATATAAAAAACGTTATAGATACATCAGAAGAAAATGATGATAAGTTGGATATCAATATAAGTGGCTTGCGAGATGCGGTTTATGATGTGGAGGTAAATGTTGAGAAGAAATTTGCTTGCCCCGATCAATGGGCGCAGATGTTAAATAAAAGCGAATTAGCATATTTATCTAGATCATTTGCGCCGCCGACTATTCGCAAGTTTTCAAAAGTTAAATCAAGTAATGGCATTTGGAGCGAAAGCATCAAAGTGTCGCGCTTAAATTTAACTCCATATGATGTTGTAATAACTGTTTCCTCAGGCAACAAGATAATCAAACAAATAAAAAAAGACATCTTTCCTACAGAAGGCTTTATTTGTATGAATGGCGCTTCGATATACCCGGACCAAGATAAAAATATTCATGTTCAGTTAAGCGGACGATTTTATATTGATAGGCAAGGAATTTCTAAAGAAAAAAATTCCATATTGTCGATTTGGCGTCTCGGTGGAAAACTAACCGATGTTGCCATTTTGGGGGCACGGGCTGTTTTCAAAGGGGCAAGGTTGGAAAAAAATTTATGGAAAGTCACCGACTATGAAATTCTAAATTTAGACCCTAGTCGTGACTATATGTTTACACTCACGTTTTTGTTGACTCCAGATGAAGTAAAAAAGTTTCAAGATAAGGTCTTTCTCAGCGGTGCTGGCGGCGACAACTCATTGCTAGGATTCTACAACAAAGACGGGGTATATATTACCATGCCATTTTACAGTGGCTTGCCCAAAATAAATTTGAAATGGTTTGAGGATTCTTCAAACGATGTAAATCCAGCCAAAAAAGAAGTTCAACTGGCTTTGCCAGCTAGGATTATGCAAACTATTTCAGGATTAAAATTGCCTAGTGCCAGTGATTCCAATCCCAAGTTAATGTCAAAAGATAAAAAAGATGTAGCTGCCACTGGAAATGATCTTAAGAATCCATTTGTTGATAGTTCGGAAATTTCTATCGTTTCTGCCAGTTCTTCTTTGAGCGGAAGTATTTTCAAGGCTGCTACTAAATCAATCAAGAAAAATTCAGCCGCTTCCCAGTGGTTTGAAATATCAAATAATTCGGAACAAGGCAGCAATGCTAAAGTGTCCGCATTATTTTCTAGCGATAAGAATTTTTTCTTCTGGTCTGACGCGATATATCTCCCCCAAAATAGTCCTTATTGCATAACCGCAGGAATAAAGGATAAATTCGGTAAAATTTTCAGATCCGCCCCTTATTGTTTTGGCGGAATGTCCGCCATTGATAATACCCGTTAATAAAAATCCTCCCTCGACTAGCTCGGGGGATTTTTACATATAAAATTGACAGGAAGTTTTAATATATTCTCATAAATGTGTGGATAACTTACCTGTTGGTTTAAGGCCATGGGCTTGCTAGAATAACGGCACGTGTATGCAAGATAACAAAACTGCTCGCCCCACAAAGGACGAGTATTATCTAAATATCGCCGATCAGGTTGGGAAACGTTCTACTTGCTATCGTTCTCATGGCGGGGCGATAATTGTCCGAGATGATCAAATCGTGGCTACTGGTTATATCGGGGCGCCCAGAAAGTCAAAAGACTGTTTTGAGCGCGGAAATTGCGTGCGAGATTTATTGCAGATCCCGCATGGCACTCGTTACGAGATTTGTCGGAGCGTGCACGCCGAGCAAAATGCCATAATTAATGCTGCCCGCGCGGGGGTTTCGCTCTTGGGCGGGGATATGTTCATTTCTATCCGCTCAGCCAAAACCGGCCAAACAATTGACAGCTTTCCTTGCTTTATCTGCAAAAAGATGATTATTAATTCCGGTTTACGGCGCGTGGTTTGCACCACTTCGGAAGGTAAAATAAAAGTATTTTCGGTGGAAGATTGGGTAAATGATTGGCGCCAAAAGGACATTGTTGATGATGAGCACCAATACGGTGCCGAGCAAAACCATAAAGAAAACTTAAAAATATAATGAAAGCGAAAGTCATAGGTATTACCGGGCAAACCGGTGCAGGCAAGGACGCTCTTTGTGAGCAGCTAAAAAAAATAAACAAGAAAGCGATTTTTTTACGCTTTTCCACGCCACTGACTGAGGCGCTCAATATTTTTACCAATGAAATAAAAAAAGAAGATCAGCAGTGGTTGGGCCGGGTTTTGCGCGAGCGCTTTGGAGAGGATGTTTTAGCCCGTGCCATTGAGCGCAAAATCAAAAGCTTGAAGGGCGGATTGATTATTCTTAACGGTATTCGTTATGAGAGTGAACGCCAGCTCTTAAAAAAACTCGGGGGCAAGTTGGTTTACATTAAGGCCGATGCCAAAACGCGTTGGCAGCGGGTGCGCGGGAGAAAAGAAAAAAAAGACGATAATTCCTCTTTTGAAAAATTTTTGGAAATGGATTCGGCTTCCACGGAGCGTTCAATTTTGGAAATTGGCCAGAAGGCGGATTTCATCATTGATAACAATGGCAGCTTTGCCGAGCTTAAAGACCAGCTCAAAAGTGCGATGAAATGTTTTAAGGTCAAGTGCTAATATGATTGCCAATAAGTTTGGCGGAAAATTCATTGTTTTTGAAGGTTTGGACGGCAGTGGGCAGACCACGCAGGCCCGGCTTTTGGGCCAATATTTTATCTCTCAAGGCCGGGAGGTTTTGCTGACCAAAGAGCCTACTCAGCTGGAGGGCCAATTCCATTCCAGTGTGGCGCAAACCCTCCGGGATGTATTGGATAAAAAGGTGAAGATGGAGGCCAAGCCCTTGCAAGAGCTTTTTGCCCAAGACAGAAAAGAGCATTTGGAACAGGAAATTATCCCGGCGCTTAAAGAGGGCAAGCTGGTTATTTGTGACCGATATTGTTTTTCTTCTTTTGCTTTCGGGGCCGCGCATGGCAATGATTTGGACTATCTGATATCCCTGAATAAGGATTTTTTGATGCCGGATTTTACATTCCTGCTCAAAGTGAACCCGAAAATTTGTATGCAGCGTGTTACCAAACGCAATGAGGGGATGAAATTTTTCGAAGTGGAAGAAAAGCTGGCCAATACTTGGAAGCAATATGAGAAAGTTGTGGTGCGTTTTCCTGAGCTTAAAGTTATTGATGGGGAGCGCAGCATAGATGAAATACATCAAGAAATAAAAACATGGCTGAAGTATTAAAAAATGCCGGGAAATATCGGATTTTAGGCATAATGTCGGGGTTTAGCGGTGAAAACCCTTTGCAGTTAGTCGAAGAAGCCGGGCGCACGGCTTATCAGAGCCGGGATAAAATCGGGCAGGGCACAGCAGAGAAATTTTGTGAAATGATAAGAAGACTAGGGCACGAAAGCGTGCTAGAGCATAGCTCTATGAGCGTGGAGTTTTCCGGATATTCGCGGGGCATGACCCATGAGCTTGTGCGCCACCGCGTCGCTTCTTTTACGCAAGAAAGCACGCGCTATGTGGATGAAAAAGAATTTCGCGTTGTCTTGCCTCCGCATAAAGACGAAAATGAAAAACTGGTGGAGATAATCATTGGTGAAGCTCCGGTTAAAGCAGTTTTGAAACTTTCCGCAAAAGATTGGGTTGCGCTTAATGAACAGATGTATCGGGGTTTACGCCTTGCCGGTTGGCTGCCCGAGGACGCACGCCAATTATTGCCCACCGGCATTGAATCCCAAATAGTCATGACGGCCAATTTGCGTGAATGGCGGCACGTTTTTAAGCTTCGCTGCGATAAGAAGGCGCACTGGGAGATTAGGCACGCCATGGTTAATTTATTAAAAGATGTAAAGCAAAGAATACCGGTTATTTTTGATGATTTTGTAATAGATGAAAACGCGCTGGAGGCGCATATCGAAAAGCCGCAAGTATGAAGAAAATGGAAAAACTATTAAAAGAGCATACAGCTTGGCGCAATAGCTGCCTGAACTTGATTGCTTCCGAAAATGTAATGTCGGAAGCGGTTAAAAAGGCATATTGCACAGATTTAGCCGGCCGCTACGCCGAAGGGTTGCCCGGCCGCCGTTTTTATCAGGGCCTCAAATATTTTGACGAGATGGAAAATCTTTGCGTTGAGGCTTTCAAGAAGAAGTTTAATGCCAATTTTGTCGAAGTGCGCCCGGTTTCCGGGGCGGTAGCTAATCTAGCGGCTTTTTCCGGGATATTTAAGCGTGGCGATACTATTTTTACGCTCGGCTTGGCCGGTGGTTCGCATATCAGCCACGAGAAGATCGGCGCGGCCGGGCTTTCCGGCCTTAATATTGAGCATTTACCCATGAATCCGGATGGGACGATAAATGTTTTTGCCGCGCGCAACCGGATCGAAAAAATTAGACCTGCGGGTCTAATTTTGGGCGGCTCGGTTATTTTACTGGAACAACCCGTAAAAGAATTGGCCGAAATGTGCAAGCGAATCGGCACTAAAATTATCTATGATGGGGCGCATGTTTTCGGGCTGATAATGGCCGGAGTATTCCAAAACCCATTAAGCCTGGGGGCTGATGTCTTAGTGGCAAGCACACACAAGACTTTTCCCGGGCCTCAAGGAGGTATAATAATCGGCAATCTAAGCGAGGAGGAGCAAAAAAATATTCAGCGCAAGGTTTTTCCCGGAATTTTGTCTTCGCATCATTTGCACCACATTCCGGCATTGTATGTGGCATTTAAGGAATTCGAAAAAAATGGAAAAAAATATGCCGAGCAGGTAGTGAAAAATGCCAAGGCCTTGGCGCAGGAACTCGATAAGCTTGGTTTTGCTGTTTTATATAAAGACAAGGGTTTTACCCATACCCACCAAATTCTTTTAGACGTTGGCAAGCAAGGCGGTGGTGCCACCTGCGCCCAATTACTTGAAGACGCCAATATCATTTGCAATAAAAATATGATTCCCGGGGATGAAAGTGCCATGAATCCGGGCGGCTTGCGTTTGGGCGCGCAGGAAATGACCCGTTTTGGCATGAAAGAAAAAGAGATGAAGCTCATTGCCAAGCTTTTCCACGAACTGTTGATAAAAAAGAAACCGGCTAAGGCAGTTGGCAAAAAGGCGATTGCTTTACGCAAAAAATTCCAAAAGATAAAAATATGAACTCAAAAGATTATATCGAATTAGCCAAGGTCACCGAAACTAAAGACTATAATCCGCCAGCCAAAAGGGTTGATGAAAAAACCGCCAGATTACTCCACGGTTTAATGGGCGTGGCTAGCGAAGCAGGGGAGTTGCTTAGCCCGCTTAAAGCGCATATTTTTTATGGCCGCGAATTGGATAAAGTTCATTTGAAGGAAGAAATGGGTGATATTTTTTGGTTTTTAGCTATCGCTTGCAATGCGCTCGATTTGGATTTTGAAGATGTTTGGGAAGCCAACATTGCCAAGCTCAAAGCCCGCTATGGCGAAAAATTCAGCGAGCATTGCGCGAATAACCGTAACCTGAAAAAAGAACGCAAGGTTTTGGAAAAAAAGAAGAAATAAAAAGCCCCGCCAGGGGCTTTTGTTTTTTACCAACCTCCGCCGCCACCTCCGCCACCGCCACCGCCCGCCGAACCTCCGCCGCCCGAGGCGGAAGTGCCACTGGCAAAACCGCTATTCAAGTCGTGGCTTAGAGAGCTAATATCGCTCATTAAAGCCCCGAGGGCCAAATTATCGCCAACATTGGAGCCTACATACCAAGGGCGCGGGGGCATTTGGATATCTTGGAACTGCGTCTGCCATTTTTTTTCTACGCCAAGCATAATAGCCCAGGGCAGGAGTTTATCGAAAAGCTCAGGAGTTTTTTCCGGCGCATTATGGAATTCGAGCCGGTCCTTTTCGGCAACACCCAAATAAAGTTTGAGTCCCTTTAGGTGATTTTTCGTTTGACTGCCCAGAAGCGTCTGTTTTGAATAACACAAGTTAAGCAGTAACCAATATATTCCCATTAATAATAAAAATAATGCCAAAGGAAAATTAGTTTCGCTTTGCAATAGGAGAAAGCCGATTATGATGATAGCGCTGCTCGCTATGTAGGCAAAATATCCGCCTAATGTCCGTTGGTTTTGAGCATAACCTTGTGACTTAAAAAATTCCAAGGGAACATCCATCAGATTTTTGATGTCTAGGCGCAATGGCGCGCGCGATGCGAACATTTTTGCCTCTTCGCCCTTGAAATAGGCCAGGCTTTTCCCCGCCACAATGCCTAAAATTTTTCTGTCTGGTTCGGGCAGGGAAGAATTATCTTTATTTAAGTCTTCAAAAATATAATTGGCGGATTTTGTGCCCCAAAAACCTTCTTTTTCTTTTTTTACCAATCGGATAAATCCATTTACCGCCAGCCAAATTATCTGCCCGCTCAAAGACGCACTGGCAAAATGATAATTATTATAAATGGCTCCGCCATCCAAGGGTGTTAAATTCGGCAATGGTTCGTATTGTGCCACAATGGGCTTATCGTCTTTGGGATCCCGCCCATTTTTCCAAAAATGCCAGATAGTAAAGGCAAAAAATATCGCTCCCAAAGCTGCCAGGAGCCAAATGGTATCCCGGGAGGCCAGAGGGGCATATTTTCTTTCTTTAATTTCCACTAAGCCTTTATTAAAGCCGAGGGCAACGGTCAAGCCTTCGCCCGGTTGCAGAACCGGGTTTCCTTGAAAGGAAACGGAATTATTTTCCGGATTATATCGGCTTTGGCAACCAGCTTGGCTGCCGACCGGGCCCTGATAGCAGGCTATTTGCAGTTTTTCCGGAGCTAGGCCGCTTGGCAAAAAAACTGTGGCGCTTGGGTTGTTTATTGGCCAATCCCAATTATTGCCCGTGATATTCCAATACAATTCGTCAAAATTATCAAAATAATTTATGGCAGCGGCGATATCGTAGGAAATGATAAATAATTTTTTCCCGCTGAAAGTATTGTTTGGGTCGCCGATGCGGAATTTCCAATAATCGCCCTGGGCGGTTTTTTGGAATGGCAGGGGTTGGCCAAAAGCATCCACTACCTGAAAATTTTGGACCGGCAAGGAAAAATCTTTGCCGTTTTTAGCATGGTAATTAACCGGAATAAACCGATAAATGCCGTGCAGGGGGCCGGCGGTAACATTGGCCTCGATATTTTCTTTGATGGAAATAGAAGCGTCTTTATTGATGGTTATCTCCGAGTGGAAGGCGCTGATTTCATTGGCCTTCGCCGGGGAAAGCCAAAAAAGGCAGGCGGCCAAGGCGAGAAATAGTATTTTTATAGGTTTCATAGGTTCAAATCCAGTATAGCAACGGTTTGAAAGGCTTACAATTTCCTGTTATCCTGAAGGCAATAAATATATGGCCGAGCGCGCTTTCCGCCCCACAATTGGTTTGGAAATACATGCTGAGCTTAAAACGCAAAGCAAAATGTTTTGTTCGTGTGCCAATTCTACGCACCAAATCGAGCCCAACAAAAATATTTGTCCTGTTTGCACCGGACAACCCGGAGTACTTCCCGTGCCTAATGAAGAAGCGATAAAAGAGGTTATCAAAACCGGCATAGCGCTTAATTGTTCCATTGCCAAGAATTCCAAGTTTGACCGCAAAAATTATTTTTATCCGGATCTGCCTAAGGGTTACCAAATTTCCCAATTCGATCTGCCGATTTGCGAAAATGGGTTTTTGGTAATCGGGGAGAAAAAAATCAGGATAAAAAGAATACATTTGGAAGAGGATGCGGCCAAAAATTTCCACCAAAACGGCCAAACCTTAGTTGATTATAATCGGGCCGGCGTGCCTCTGCTGGAATTAGTAACCGAACCTGATATTACTTCCGGCGAGGAAGCTAAAAAATTCGGGCAAGAATTGCAGCTTTTACTGCGTTACCTTAATGTTTGCGATGGGGATATGGAAAAGGGGCAGTTGCGCCTTGAGGTTAATATCTCCGTTTCAGAGAGTGAAATATTCGGCACTAAGGTTGAGGTAAAAAACATCAACAGTTTTGCCAATGCCGAGCGGGCCATTAATTATGAAATCGACCGGCAGGTGAAGGCG
Source organism: uncultured Candidatus Saccharibacteria bacterium (assembly GCA_964596325.1). Classification (GTDB taxonomy): domain Bacteria; phylum Patescibacteriota; class Minisyncoccia; order Minisyncoccales; family JAGOPM01; genus JBAZJI01. The sequence continues at coordinate 91,607 of CAZQSQ010000001.1, read as the reverse complement.
ATCATGGCCAATGAAAAAATTGTGCAGGAAACACGCGGCTTTGACGCGGTCAGAGGAATTACGGTTGCACAGAGGAGCAAAGAAGGTTCTAGTGATTATCGGTATTTTCCCGAGCCCGATATTCCGGTTTTGGATTTTTCCAAATGGGATATAGATTCTTTGAAGCATGAAATTCCTGAATTGCCATGGGATAAGCGCGCCCGTTTTGCGCGGGAATTCGAGCTGGATCTCAAATCCGTGGAGGTTTTAGTCAATAATCGGGAATTAGCCGATTATTATGAGAAAATTTGCACCGAATTGGGCGAAGCGGCCAAGGCGGAAAAAACCAAGGGGGATTTCAAAAAACTGGTAAAATTAGCCAGCAATTATCTGATAAACGATTATTTAGCTTTGATGTGGGCCACCCAAAAAGATGATAATAAGTGGCCGATTGCTCCGGAAAATTTTGCTGAATTTATTGCCAAGGTTAATGCCGGGGAAGTAAACAGTGCGAGCGCCAAAGTTGTTTTGGCCAAAATGTTTGCCACGGGCGCCGATCCGGGCCATCTTATCCAAGACCTTGGCCTGACCCAGATTGATGATGCGCAGGCCATAGCCCAAGTGGCGCAAAAAGTTATCCAAGAAAATCCGAAATCGGTGGCCGATTATAAAAAAGGCAAAGAGAATGCCATTATGTTCTTGGTGGGCGGCGTAATGAAAGAAATGAAGGGAAGGGCTAAGCCCGATGTGGCCAGAGACGTCTTAAAAAAAATATTGGATGCGCAATAACTATTCACAACCCTTGCTACTTTTAGCCGGGGTTTTTTGTTATTATTAGCTAAGAATATGTCCGAAAGATTTTTCTATTTTTTGGTTTTTGCATTTTTGTTCATATTTAGTATTGGCAGCGCTTCTGCCATGGAGGCTAGCAAATACTGCATTTCTTCGGGGGTGGCCAGACCCTGCCCGTTAATAATCAATTCTCTTTTTATTGGTGCTTATGAGAATGCCTCCCAGGCCGACCCAGCCGTAAAAGCCAAAAGTTTCCGCAGCGAAGTTCATACCATAGAGCGCGCCGGCTATACGGATACGGCCGATTCTTTTAATATCTCCGAGGAACAAAATATTTATTTTGCCAAATTGCCCGCGAAGGGTGATTACTTGTTGTTTTCCATATATAATTCCGGCCAGCCTTCAGGCAGTTGGCAAGCCTACGACGAGATCACGGATTTGAATACCAAAATTGCCTGTGCCAAGGATTTGGACAGTTTGACGCAGGACAAATTTCGGGATGCGGGTAAAATAGCAGCCAAGAGTTCTGTTGTGGAATTTGTTTGGCCAAAGTTTCGGACGAATTTGAGCCGAGGCGATTGTTTTTGCCGCTTCCAATTCACCCTGCTGAACAAAGATGGGAGAGTCTACGCGCAGTCGGTAACGCGGCCATTATTGGTTTGCGAGAACCCACCCAAAGTCAGCGGCCCAAGAATTGAAACTAACTTTGCCAGCATTTCTGCCAATAGTATTATTTTCAGGGGCAATTTGCAGCGTTCGGGCGGCGCGGCTGAAACAAAAATTGCAGTGCAGATTTTTCCAGAGATTGAGCTTGGCAAATTTTTGAATACTGAGGTGAAAACCAGCCCGGATAAATATCCCAAAGGCCAAGCCGGTTATGCGGGCACGGCCTTTTTTGATGATATTTTAACTATTGCCACGGCCCAAAAATATACCATGGGCCCAGTGGAGATATCGGTCAGTGATTTTTCTTTGCCCAAGGGCTATTGCTATGGTTTAGTGGCTACTAATTCGGCGGGCAAATGGTATGGTGGGCGGATTTGCGGTAATAATATTTATTATTTTCCGAAAGTGGAAACGCAACCTTTTGATTATGGCAATAATAAAGGAGCGGCCAAAGATGAAATTTCGGCTATCCTAAAATTTGACGGGTTTGGTGGCGCTAAAGATCAAGCCAATCAAAAAGCCGGCCAAGCTGCGCCGGGACGTGTTTGGTTTGAGGTGCGCGCCAGATACTCCGGTGCCAAATTGGAACAAGTTGGAGCCTTTGATGCCAAAGTCGGGCAAAAAATTTCAGGGTATAGCGCGGCCAAAAAGCAGGGCGACTATTGTTACAGAGCGGCGGCGATTAATAAGGCGGGGGTCAGCTACGGTAAAGAAATTTGTATCGGGCCGGAAAGTTCTTGGCCTAATTTGCCAAAAACTAAACCTATCGTGGGCCCGCCAAGCGAAGCAGGTGGTAAAAAAGAAACGCCCGCGGCTCCCCTCAAGCCCGCTACACCGGCTTTATCGACTGGCGGCTATTCCTATGACAATTTTCCCAGTCCGATAAGATTTAAGGCTTCTTGGGGGAGTTTTAGTCAGAGCCAGTATGGTCTGAGTGTCAGCTATTGGGTGTATTACTGGAAACAAGGTGAGGAATTTAATGAAAAGACGGCCCAGAAAAGCGCAGTGCTTACCAAAAAGATCGGCAAGGGCATGGAAAAAACTACAGAATATTTGATTGCTGCCCGCAATGATGGCTTTTTCCAAGGTTCTTTTTTCAGCCAAAGCGGTATGGGCTTAGCGCAAAGCTATTGCTATGCGGCCGCGGTTAAAAATAATTCTACCGGCGAGACTTTGATTGATTTGGCCGGACAAAAATGTTTCGAGATTGCCAGCCCGGTGGAGATTGTCCAAAATCATCTGGCCGGATACGAAACGGCGATGTTGGAGGCTAAAGTTTCCGCGATTGAGGATGGGGCCTATGGTTGGTTTTGGGTTTTTAAGTCTGATAGGAAACTCGATATTGCCGCCAGCACGGCATACCAAACTTGCCGGTCAGTCGGCCAAGAAATCGAAAGCGCCATGGCCAAGCTCAAAGCCGCGGGGAAAAACGAAAAGTCCAAAGAGTATAAGGATTTATTGGCTCGTTATGATGTGCGGCTGTCTTTGGGCACGGTGCAAGGATTAAGGCAGGGCGATACTTTTAAGTATGTGCTTTCTGGGTTAAAAAGCGGTTCCGGCTATTGCGCGCAGGCCCGGATACGAAATTTTTTGAACAAGACCTTTTCAAGCGCTTTTGCGCCAATCTTAACGCAGGATTACGAAGCGGCTAATTTGCAGCTTTATGATGTTGTCGAGCGTGAGGAAAAATTCGGGCAGCGAATCGGAACAAATAAACTCAAAATCGAAGGTCAGCTCAAGGATAATGGTGGTGATGGCAATGGCCAAATTTACGCCTTGCTTTACGAAAGTGATGTTTTTGCCTTTGATGGCGCGCCGGATTGCAATATTGAACTTCGAGATAAAAAAGGCAATTATCGGGTTAAAGTCATAAAGGGGAAGGTTTTTTCGACTTCTTTAATCAAGCGGGATTTGGCTTGGGATTTTGATAATTTGGAGGCAAGTAACTATTATTGCTATCAACTAGTATCCGTTAACAAGGCCGGGACAAATTATTCAGCGCCAAAATTCGCTTCGACATATTTATCCGATAAATATGTGCGCATGTATCCGGCTGATCCAGTAAAAGAAAGATCGGCTCAAGCGCATGTTTGGGTTGATACGAGTTATCTTGCTGTTCGGAGGGGCTACAAATTAGACAAAATTACGGTCAGTTATGGCGCTTTAGGCGGGTCGGTAGCTACGGAAAAGGGCTGCAAGCTCAGCGGAAGCAATTCTCTTTCAGGGAAAGAATTAAATTTAGCATCTGATAATCCTGTAAGCGTGCCGCTTAATTCTTTGTGCGTTAATACGAATTATACGGCTCGCGCGATTGTCGGTGTCAGATTGGGTAATCAGAAATCCACCCTTAATTCGCTCAATCAAGATGAATTTAAGACTTTGGCTTTGCCGCCGCAAATTAACGGAGTCAAATCATCTTTTAAGTATTTCGATGGCGATGGTTCCGGGCAGGCAACATTTAATATTGTGACTTTGGGGGGAAACAATAAAATCCGCTATAAACTAAAATTAATTCCCGTTGACAGCACTTGCCCAGAAGCTACGGCACCGGGCACGGTTTTGGAGGCGGAAAGGGAATATAAGGATCCCGCATTTAGCGGCGAGGAGAAAATAACTTTTACGAATTTGAATTTGGATGGTGGGCAGGCTTATTGCGTTTATCTGGCTGCGGAGCCCATCGCTTTGGGGATGAGAGGGAGCTATTTTGTTCCTGGTAATGGTTGGCGTTTTCTGGTTTTGGCCAGTGGACCGAGAGTTTCTTTAGGTGAATTTGATTCGGAAAAAAGTTTAACCGTTATAAATAGCGAATTATTCGCCAAGGCCATTTTTGATCTGAGAAAAACCGGGGACAAAGGGAAAAAATTATTTATCGATCTTAGTTATGTGGTTAAGCGGGCCAAGCCTAAGCTCGTATCCGAGACTTTCCATATCCAAAAAGAGGTCGATATCTCAAGGCGAACCTTGGAAATGGTTATCCCGCAGCGCAATGAATTCCGCCAATCGGAAAATTTTAAGTTCATCAAGCCTGATGACATTGTTTCTGTTTCCGCCAAGGTCAAAAATTCCTCGGGTGTGAGCGCGGAGCTCTCTGGATTTACTTTCCAATTTCCCGATCTCGGGGCTGGTTCGACCGCTGGAACAATCAACGTTCGACTTAAAGAAACTTCGCCGAGTAGCGGTTATGTCAATTATAATGTGGAAGTGCTTTTTAAGCCCGCTTCCAATACTTGGACTAAGAACGGCAAAACCGCTGAGGCGACTTTTTATCATGTGGCGACAGCTGCAGAAAGAGCCAACGATCCGCTTTGCGGCCAGTCGACGACTATTAAATTGACTAATCCCGTCTTTGACGAGGAAACACAAACCATATCTTTTGTCGATACCTTGCGCCAAATTCCGCCGCGATGCAAATTTATGGTTTCGGTGCATTTTGAAAATTACTGGAAGCGCGTTTCCATGGGCTCTTGGCCGAATTTTTCCCACAATGGTTATCCCAGCACGATTTATAGGCAAGTTTGTGGCTACAATGGCGGGGATTGCATACCCAACGGAAAATATTATGATGTTTTCTTGCGCGAGCCGGATAAATGCGGCGCCGCTGCCGATGGGGATTGCCCGATGATGACTATGGCCAATATGCTCAGGTATTGGTATGACTCCGATAATGCCGTTCGCGGTTACATGTTTGATAAGGATGTTTACAAGGGCATGAGCTGGTCCAAAGCTTCTTTTGTTCTTAATGGGGGGAGCGGTTGCAATGGCACTATCGGTAATTTGAAGCTAATCAATGACCAGTTGGTTGAAATCGACAATTCGCTGCCCTTTGGCCGCAAAACAAATTTGCAGGCGGTCAGCATTTTGCCCTCTGGCGACAGTGAGGAGTCGCGCTCGCAATTACTTGACGAAGTGTATCGCCGTGCTTTAAGCAAGGGGATACCCGCCTCGGTGCGCTGTTGCCGCAGCTGGGGAGCGGGCCAACACTTCTTTTTGCTGCGCGATGTCATTTATAAGGATCCGAACAAAAAACCCAGTGATGATGATTTGATTTTGATTGCCGATTCAAGCTGCAGCCGCGGCAATGCCGTGACCCGCCGCCAATATCTAGACTCTGAACGCTGCGGGCAAATAGCCGCCTGTCGCGACGGTTATAGTGTGCCCCTTGACGTTATCATGTATTGGCTGGAGAAAAAGTAAAAATTCCCCAAAGCACGCCCAAGTGCCTGCCTGACAATAGGCGGGCACTTTTTGCGGAGATATTAAATGCTATCTTTTGTTAAAACTGCGGGGCGCTAATGGAGCCTAAGCCTAAAAGGCTTGATTTTATTAGCAACTTCGTGCATTGATTTTTGGCTAAAAATGTGCTATAATATAAGTATTAACAGTTAAATAAGGAGGAAGAAGTGAAGAAAAATAATATCTTACTGGTTGCTGGAATCGTTGTTGCTCTTGCCCTTCTGAGCGTTGCCTATTTCTGCAACCAAGAAAGGGTCGTATTGGAAAATGATTACGCAATGTATGTTTCCAATATGTCCGGATATACTGCGCAAAAGCCTAATGTCTGTTTTACCTTAAAGGTTAAACAGATCCCTGATTCCGGTTGGCTTTTTGCCAAGCTCTCCTATGAAGAGCAAAGGGGCGGGAAGTGGCAACAGTATGCAGAGCGCGAAGCTGGCAATACCACGAAGCTTGGGCCATGGGTGCTTACCGGAGATCCTGGGGCATACCGCGGCGAAGGTTTTAGGGTAAGGATAACGCTTTATCAGACCAGTGCTTATGAATCCTTCATTGCATTGGGCCAGTTAGGAACATTCTATTTTCCGGAAAAGTAATACCCCTAGGGGTCGGGCTGCACGCAAGTGCGGCCCTTTGTTGTATTGATTTTTATAGAATATATGCTATAATATAGGTAAATTAAAAATTACATAAAGGAGGTTAAATGATGGAGAGGGAAAAACTTTCGATTAGTGATGCTGACGTCCAAGCCATGCTCGCCGAACAGGATAGGCTAGAGGGTAATGGGAATGTTGAAATATTGAAAAAGCAGGAATGGTTTTTGGCCATGCGCAAATATGATCCGGAGACGGCCAAGGAAATCGTCGAGGCGATTGAACTTTACGGCGATGGTTTTACATCAACGCTTTCCGAGGAGATGCCGATTCTTGAAGTCAATAATAATTGCGTGATTACTATCGGCGATATCTTCCGCTTTTTCTGCGTAATCCTCAGCCCTATTTACCACGCTTATGGTTTGTTTCCTGAAATCAAAAGAAAAGATTTTCAGGTTCTTCAAGCCGGAAAGATTTTGTCCAATACTCCCAAGGAAGATTTTGATTCAAGCTGGGCCGAAACTGCGAAAAAGTCTTTGGAATATATTCGCGAAACAATCAAGGCAAGCAATATTCTCTGGTCCAATGTATTTGAAAATACGGTTGCCAGAGTTCTCGATCAGGGGACTTTAGGGATATTCAGCACGGTCTTGGTATTGGTGTTTAGAGCGAGCAGTCATTTGTTGCCAATAGATAATGGCCAATGGGCGCAATGGTTTGATGAGCAAATGGGCCCAGGTAGGGGAGGAGGAAAGTATGTCAGTAACGGCTAAAAAAATTGCGGTTTTCGGCGGCAGTTTTGACCCGCCAACGCTTTCACACCGCCGGGCAGCCCAAAAACTGTCCAGCGAATTCGACCATGTTTTTATCGTTCCTTGCGGGCAGAGGTCAGATAAAGGTAAGCCGCACGCCATGAGGATGGCTTTGGAGCGCATGGCTATGTGTGATTTGAATTTCTACAACCTGCGCCCCAATATCACTTTGGATTTTTTCGATATCCAGCACGACAAATTTACAACCACTTTTGAAATGCAAAAGCACTACGAAAGATTGGGTGAAATTTGGCACGTGGTGGGCGGAGATCTAATCCTGGGCGGCGCTGACGGTTGCTCGGAAATTCAGAAAAAGTGGAGCAAAGGCCGTTGGCTTTGGGAAAGTTTGAATTTTGTCGTTATGCCGCGGGCGGGATATCGTTTCTATTTGCCGGACTGTCCGCCTCACAGCAAAATTATCTGGCTTGGCACAGATTGTTCCAGTACTAAAGCCCGCCAAGCCGCAAAGCAAAACCATTCCCTGCGCGGCCTTGTCACTTCCGAAATTGAAACCTACATCTCCATCAATGAGCTTTATCAAGATTAGCATGGCCCTGAGAATATCAGGGCTTTTATAGTGTTAAAACGATATTTTCCAAGGTTAAAGGGAGGCAGCCTTACCCTTGATTTCTAGTAAATTTATTGTATAATTAGATAAATTAACAATCGAAAAAAGGAGGAAAGTTTAATGGCAGATAAAACAAATAAATTTGTTTTCGATCCGGCCGCGGCCGTCCCGATTGCGGCAGAGTTGGGCATTTTCCCTGGAGATCCGGAAGCGGGTTTAGACTTCGCAACGTTTTGGGAGCGGCGCTTGCCAGAAATTGGCCCTTCTAATGATTCGCATACCCTGAGCCAATTTGTGATTCGGCTATGCAAAAAGGCCAAACAGTTTAGCGAACAAGCGATGACTTTGAATTTTGCTCGGGGCAAACAAATGTTGCTCAATAAGGGCGCACTTATTGCTCTTCGAGAATTGGTCAGAGAAGCATTTAACCCGAGCTGTGATCTTGATTGGGCCTTGGCTTGCTATATTTGGCAAGACGATGTTGCTGACAGCCTAGAAGTGTTGGTCAGGGAAAGAATCGTGTATTTGGCGCGTACTTGCTACGACCTCATTCTTAAGGCCAATATCAGCCTGCGCTCCCCTTTGGGGAAGTGGTTGGTGGTAAAGGTTTTAGAAGATGAGGAGGTTGAAGATCTCAGCTTGCTCTGCTTTTTGGCCAAGGTTCAGAAAATGGATATCTTAGCCAAACGTGCGGCACAAAAAGCTTGCCGGCTGACCAAAAATTTTGCCCCAACCTTTGAGCTCGTAAGGCTTTTGGGCTGGGACTTGGTTAGCGGGGACGAAACTATCGCCCAAAGTCTGGTAGAAAAAGTTTCCAATATCATGGACGTGGCGCATGCCTCCGAGGGGGAAATTCCCGAGGAGCTTGCCAAGGATTTATGCTTTAAGGCTTTGCAGGTTAAGGGTTGTTTGAATGAGGCGATTTGTGCACATAACTTAGTCATTGCCAATCCCAAGAATGCCCGTTTGGCGGCAGCTATTCGTTTGGCCATCCAAAAGCGTGCCCCGCGATTTGTGCTTGCCAGGATTGCCTTTGAAACTTTGGATTTTTCCAAAGCACCAGAGGAAGCCTACAAAAATTTTGCCGAATTTGTCGCCATGCAAGCCTGCGAGCTGGAAGAAATCGGTTACGCCATGCGTTTTGTCAGCGATGCCAAGCGCAAGGAAGTGGCCGACAGGTTACCCTCAGCCAAAGGAACGTTGCCTGAGCTTATTAATGGCTATAATTATTTTCTGGAATGTAAAATCCAAGCCGCTCAGGGAACGCCCGGGTATACCGAGGCCAAAATGTGTTTGGATGTGGCAGAAAACGAATATGTGCGCCATGCCAAAGAAATGTGCCAAAGCGATTTGCAAAAATGGTATTATGTGGTCAGTTCGGCCGCCGTGGGCAGCCACTTATATGATGAGGCCTGTGTCAAAATCGGCATGGAAAGAATTCCCTCTATTATTTGAGCCGCCCAATGCGGCTCTTTTTCTAAAACAAATAGCCCTGAGAATCTCAGGGCTTTTATGTTTGGTTTAAGCCTAATTATTATTGACAAAAATATTAAAAAATGTATAGTATAGCGTGCTCAAAATTGAGCACTTGCCAGCATTTGTTGGTAAAAATTTACAACTTAAAAGGAGGTTTATTAGTGGAAATTGCAGAAATGATGCCTTGGTTAATTGGTATTGGAATAGGAATTGTGGTTTTGATTGTTTTGCTTTTTATCAAAGCCTCGTTCCATTTTATCCCAGCTGACATGATTGGCGCCGTGAAGAAAAATTTCGGCATCAAGAAACTCAAGGGGGACCAGATTATTGCCCTCGAAGGTGAGGTTGGCTGGCAGGCAAACTGTTTGATGCCTGGTTGGCGATTTAAGTTTTGGCCGCTTTACACCGTGAAATTGTTCCCGGTTGTCCAAGTTGGCCAAGATGAAATTGGAGTTGTTTTCTCGCAAGTCGGAGAAAATATTCCGGTTGGTTGGAGAACCGCTTGCCAGATTAAAGGAGACGTTGAGGAGATTTACTCTGACGTGGGAAAATTTATGCAAGCTGGCGGGCAAAAAGGCATTCAGAGAGCCGTGCTTTCTCCGGGTCACATCTACTACATGCACCCGATTGCTTTTGTGGTGAAAACCGCAACCAGCATTTTTGGCATGCCATTCTCTGATTCGGTAGAAGAAACTTTTGGGCAGTATGAGGATCAGAAGTACCGGCCCCTCGAAATCAAGACACAGCAGGGTTCAGATGTTGATATTATTGGTTTGGTAACCATCCTTGATGGTCCGCCCAACCCAGATAATACTCCAGCTTCTCGCATTGGCGGATTTGCCGATATTCAAGATGCGGAGACGAAGAGGACCGAGGCGGCGAAGAAAAAATACGAGGCTGATATGGCGACGGTCGGCGCTAAAGAAAATGTTGAGAGCGAGGAATTGAAAAGACAAAAGTTAAGGAAAGCAAGAGACAAATTTGATCAAAGCAAGCAGACGCCCGAGGATAGGCTTGAATACGACGAAGCAGTCCGCAACATCAAACAAATACCCGAAGCTCAAAGGGAATATGAAGAATCAATCCGTAAACTCGGGCTGGATATCATCAACATGCTGTTTTTCCAAAGCAAAGTAGAATTGCACAACAGCTACCAAGATATGCAGAAATTCTTCGATGCAGGCGGTTGCCAAGGTTTGCAGCATGATGTCATAACTTATGGCAAATACAACTTCAATCCGTTTTTGGTGCGCGTAGAAGAATCCCGTGGTTTAGTAGTGCCGCAGGGAAAAGTGGCGGTTGTGCGCGCCGGCGTTGGTTTGGCTTCTGAAGATGTTTCTGGCGAGAGCTTCAAACATGGCTTTATTGTCAGGCCCGGCCATAGAGGAATTTGGAACGAGGCTTTGCGCCCGGGAAAATACCTCATTAACCCGCATATCTATGCGACAGAGCTTGTGCCTACTTCTATCATCACGCTCAACTGGGCCAGCGAAACTTCTGTGGCACACAAGCTTGATGAGAGACTCAGCCAAATCAATGCCCGCTCCAAAGAGGGCTTCAAGTTTGCCATTGACTTGCAGGTGCAAATCCACATTCCAGACACCAAAGCCCCTTATGTTATTGTCATGGTGGAAAAGATTGATTACCTTGTCTCTGAGGTTTTGCATCCGGCCGTCGGAAACTATTTCCGCGACAAGCTTCAGGGTATGCAGGCCATCCAATTTATTCAGGAAAGACAAAGAGTTCAAGGAGAGGCTACCGACCACATCAAGCAGAAATTGGAAGATTTCAAGGTTGAGTGTTATGGCGTTTTTATCCAAGATGTTATCCCGCCAGAAGACTTGGTGAATGTTCTCAAAAATGCCGAATTGGCAGTCCAGCAGAAAAAGACTTTTGAGCAGCAGAAGATAACTGAAGACGCCAGATTGGTCATGGAAAAATCCAGAGGCGAGGCCGACCAACAGGCCGATCTTGCTAAGTCGAAAATCGATATTGAGATCAGCAGAAACGCCGCTGACGCCCAGAAAGCCAGAGCTGATGGCGAGGGCGGATATAAGGAAAGAATCGGAGAAGCTGAAGGAAAGGCCATCGAAGCTAGAGGTAAAGCTGAAGCTACAGTCATCAGGGAAAAAGGTATTGCTGCGGCAAAGGCTCTTGAAGAGAAAACGAAAGCCATGGGCGGAGCCGAGGTTGTTGCCAGCATAGAAATCATCAATGCGATTGCCGCCAATCGGCTCAAGATTACCCCCGATATTCTCATCAATGGGGGAGAAGGTGGCGCTGATAATAGCACAACAAGCATAGCAACTGCTCTTATTGCAAAAATACTCCAAGGAGGAGTTGCAACAAATTCCGCAATAATACCTCCAACAGAAAGCAAAGAATCAACGGAAAGCAAAGAATCATAAGCAGGAACATTCCTGCTTTTTTTAATTAAAAATCCTCCACTCAAGCGGAGGAAAAATTAATCCAAACAAATAGCCCTGAGAATCTCAGGGCTTTTATGTTTGAATATTGTTGATAGCGGGTGGGAGCGACTGTCTTTGGGGCGGCCGGCGTAAGGACCAAGTGCAGTCAATGTCTAGTTTAACGGCTTCTTTACGGAATTGGTCCATAAGGGGTTGCAGTTCCTTTTGCCATTTGGTGAAAATAGTAACTTTGGCAGTGTGGCGCATCCCTTCGCCGATTTTTTTGTAAAGCGTGAATTCAATTTTGAATCCAAGCTTGGGTTTGGGCGCCCCAGAAGGGCTGTACCAAAACATCTTGTAGAAATCGTGGACGCGGTAGCGATTGAGGTTTTTTTCTTCCAACCGCCAAGGGACACCATTGGTAAGGCTTTGGCCTTTTTCAGACATTTTTTTCACCATAACATCGACTATGTGCTCCAGCGAAACGCGCCTTTTTTCATCAAGGGAGTATGCCAGATTGATAATCGGTCGGTCAAAGAGCCGGCGTTCGTTATGGGAATTTTGTCCTGCCCCGGGTTCGCTGACCGGAACAGGTGCGCCATCTGATGTGGTGCAGGGGTGAAATTGCTGTTCCATGTCATCTCCTTCCTACCCATTTCGATTTTTAAGATACGATACTGCCACTACGGGTAATAGGGGCGATTGTTAATATTATAGCAAATAATATTATGTTTGTCAATACTAGGGAAAATAGCCCAAACTATTGATTTTTGTCTATTTTATGCTATAATATACAATAGAAAATTAATAATCGAAAGGGAAAGGAGTAACGATGCCAATAGAAAACAAATTGGGCATGTTGGAATTTCTTCGCCAAAATATCGGGCAGATGAGCCTGTTGAAAATGGCCCAAGCCCGTAATTTGGAGCCCGAAGAGTTCCGGGGAATTCTCCAATGGTATTTGGACTGCGACTTGTTGAATAAGTTACATGAAAAGATGACCACTAAAAAGCTGATTCTCAAGTATTATGGAATCATACCCAATGCACGGCTCGCTAAGCTTCTTGGCCTGACCGAACACAGCTTGCGTCAATTAGCCTACGAATTACGTTCAAAGAAAAAAATGCTTCCTGAATCTTTTTTCGAGGATGTTATTGCCAAAGAATTGACCTATATTACTACTGATTTGGAAGCCTTGGCCCAAAAGTACAAAGTGAGTTTAATTGTGATCCGCAATACTGCCAAAAAGCTTTACGCAGAGGGCAAAATTTCTTCCAGGGTTTGGCGAAAGAAAAAAATTCCCAAGAGAGACCGCTTAACCAATTTGGAGAAAAAAGTTTTGGAACTCTGCCAGCAAGGCGGGCTGAGCCATGAACAAATCGCCGCCCTTGCCGGTACAACCAAAGGAACGATTGCCCCAATGAAAACGCACTTAAAAAAGCTCGGCTTCTATTTCCGCGATGAACGCAAATACCAGCCGCGCACACCCCTTACTGAGTTTCAGGAAAAAGTGCTCCGCTTAAGCAATGAAGGTGTCGGTAGTCTTGCTCAGATGGCCAGAGAGTGCCAATGCAAGAAGGTGCAAATAAACAGGGCCCGCGAGCTTTTGCGCAAACGCGGTTACAAATTCCCAAATTTACCCATAGGCCGGCCGCCGGCTAAAAATGACTAAACTGCCTTATAGGCAGTTTTTATTTGCAAAATTTGGGCTCGCGTTTGCAAGCTCAGCTACTCTACTTTGACATTTTGAAATATTATGATATAATATTATAACGAGAAATTATCAATTTCTTGGCTTAATAACCGAATAATAAAAGGAGGATTTGATGCACAATCTAAAAGTGGCGATTGGACAAATCGATGTTGTTCCCGGGAATATCACAATCAATTTGCGGAAATGCTTGGAAGCCATAGAAGCCGCCAAAGCGCAAAAATGCGAGCTGGTGGTTTTGCCGGAATTGGCAACCACGGGCTATCTGTTCGGCGACCATTTTGAAAACAGTCAATTCTGCGAGGATGCCAATAAGGCAAATTTGGCCATTCTGGCCGCCTCGCAAGGCATTGCCGTTATTTGGGGAGGCTTGGAAACCGACTTTAGCAAAAAAGGCGAAGATGGCCGGGAAAGGAAATACAATGCGGCCTTTGCGGCCCAAAACGGTCGCTGGGTGAAAGGCGGAAATGAGAGCGGTTCAACTTATAAGTATCTGCTTCCGGATTACCGTTTTTTCAACGACAAGCGCTATGTTTATTCCAGCCTCCAACTGGAACAGTCCATGGCGATGCGTTCGGGCGCTCTGCAAAAACCTTTTGCTTTCCAATTTTCCGGCGAAGAAGTTTTGGTCGGAGTGCTGATTTGCGAAGACATGTGGACTCAGGATTACGAATTCAAACCCCCTATCCATTTAGTGGATAAGGGTGCCAAAGTTCTGGTCAATATTTCCATGTCGCCGTTTTCTTGGCACAAAAATCAGATGCGCCATAAAGTGGTTAGCGAAATGCTGCGCGATTGCTGCGTACCTTTGCTTTATTGCAACTGCGTCGGCCTGCAAAACAATTTGAAAAATTACATTGTTTTTGACGGGCGCTCCTCGGTTTACGACTGCGAGGGCAATCTAAGCTGTGAGCTGCCGCTCTATGAGGAAAAAATTGCTTTCGTCGATTTGAAAATCGAAGGCAACCACCAAAATTCCTGTGTTGTGGCCGAGCAATACGATGACGATCGCGAGCTTTACACTTCATTGCTCTATGCCAATAGGCGGATCTTGGAAAGACACATGCCTAATGGCAAAGTGGTCATCGGCCTTTCGGGCGGGATTGACTCAGCCGTTTCTGCAGCCCTGATGGTAGAAGCCATCGGGAGCCAAAGGGTGGTGGGAGTTAATATGCCGACAAGGTTTAATTCCCGTCTGACGCGCGATTTAGCTTGTGAACTGGCGAGAAATTTGGGTATCGAGTATAAGGTCATTCCCATTCAAGATCTCTTTGAGGAAACGCTCCTGCAACTGCAAAGGGTCGGTGTCTATTTGGGCGATTTCGACAAACAGAATGTCCAAGCCCGTCTCCGAATGCAGGTTCTAGCTTCTCTGGCGGCGCACTACAAAGGAATTTTTACTTGTAATGCCAACAAGACTGAGATTTGCTTTGGCTACTCGACTCTATATGGTGATGTGGCTGGGGCTTATGCGCCTATCGGGGATTGCCTGAAAAGGGAAGTTTATCAGCTGGCCAGATACCACAATCAGGTAAGCGAGAGAAAAATTCCCCAAGGCATTATTGAGGTGATTCCCAGTGCCGAGCTCAGCGATTCGCAAAAAATCGAAGAGGGTAAGGGTGATCCGTTCAATTACCGCTATCACGATGAGCTGGTTAGGGCTTTTATCGAATTTGGCCATGATCCGGGAAAAATTTTGCAGCGCTATGACCAAGGCAATCTGGAAAGTTTGTTGCGCTTAAACCCCGGGGAGCTGGCCGCGATATTTGTTGACCGCCAAGCCTTTGCTAGTGATTTGAGCCAAAAATGGGCGATGTATCAGAATAATATTTTCAAACACGCCCAGTGCCCGCCTATTCCGATTATGACGCGCCGGGCTTTCGGCTTTGATTTGCGCGAATGCATCCCGCCCAACGCAATGTCTTACCGCTCAGAGCTCTTTAATCAACTCCTTGAAAAGTAAGTAATACGCACCGCTTGGTGCGTTTTTTTATGCGCCTTGGCAACAAAAATGGGAATAAATAAAGTATTTGACAAATATTATAAATAGTTTATAATTAAAGAATTAAAAACCTACATATAAAAGGAGGATTGTGTGAAGCAAGGGATTGATCTCAAGAAAATGAAATCTCTTTGGTATCGGCTTTTTGGTGTCGATTTAAGACAACCAAACGACATTTTGGACTTGTTTTTTTCAACGATCGTCAAGCAATACAGTGAACCTCGTCGGCGCTATCATGTTTTGTCCCATATTGAGGAGGGCTTGGATTTGCTTGAAGAGCATCGCACCTTGGTCAACAGCTATTTCCATGTTGCTTATGCTTTTTGGCTCCATGACATTTTCTATAATCCGAAAATGTCGGACAACGAGAAGAATAGCGCATTTTTGGCCAGTGGCTGGTTGGGATTGATTTTGTCCCATATCCCGGCCATCCGGATTATGCCCTCAAACAGCCCTGCGCAGGAAATCAGCAATAATCAAGAGTTAGTGACTGACCTGATTTTGGCCACCCGCCATCAAGAACGCCAAATCGATCCTGATTGCCAGCTGATTTGCGATCTTGACCTCTATCGCTTGACCGGCGAACACCAGAAAGAGGACATTGAGGACATCCGTTTCGAATACATGCACCTTGGCGAAAAAGAATGGGTAACCGGCCGGCTGAAATTTTTACGAGGCATTTTGGAGCGAGGTTATATTTTCCAGACCCCCGAATTTATTTTGCGGTTCGAGGAAAAGGCGCGCCAAAACATCAAATCCCAAATTACCGAATTCGAAAATAAGCTCGCCTCACTTGATAGGCCCAAAAGTAACTTTAACCTCCTTACGATTTTTAGTTGAGCAAACCCAGACAAAACCCGTCTGGGTCTTTTTTAATTTTCCACAGGCAAAAATGTATTAAATTTGCCGAGGGCAGAGTATAATTAGGCAAGCAAGGCTGTTTGCGTGGCCGTTGCTTTTTATGGAGTATAAGAGGTTGTTATACATAATTTTCATATTATTCATATCGCTGACCAGCGTGCATATTTTAGTTGAGGCGGCTACTTCCGATGCCTATAAAAGCAGCCAAGATAATGCCGGCCCCATGCCCTTTAATGCTTCGACGAGCAATTATAATTTTAAGGCAGTCGTAGGGGAACCGGGTTCGGGTATTTCTACCTCGACTAATTATATTTATGAGCATGGCGCATTCTGGGATCAGGAGCAGGCCAGTACCACTTGCACCATAAAATGGGCTACGCCCGAGGGCCGCAGCGGTACGGCCGAGACCAATGACCATGTTACTTTTTATTTAATTGTTAAGGGCGGCGGCAGTACGGTTTTAATCACGCCTTTAGCCACCACCTCGCATGCGGGCACAACCAGTGAGCAAATCGATTTATCCATTTTGGGTCCGGGCTCTTACGATATCGGGATAAAAACCAACCAGCACATCACCAAGATGTTGCGGGGAGTCGCTATTGCCACCGGGACTAATGTTTTGAATTTCACCCAAGCTAATAACAGTTCATCTAAGGGCAGCGTGCGGCTTTTGGCTGGTGATGTGAACGGCGCCGGCAATACTACCTCAACGCTTGGAGACGATGTGATAAATTCCGTGGATGCTTCATTGATTATTTCCCAGCTAGATCAGGCCGACCCTACAAGTGATACTTACCGGGGGAATTTGAATTTCGATTCGGTTGTTAATGCGGTAGACTTGTCGCTTTTGATAAAAAATTTGGATGTGCACGGTGACCAGTGAGGAAAATTTTAAGTCCAAACAATCAAGCCCGAAAGAAACAAAAAAGAAATCAAAATATGAAAGCGCAGAATATAATTTCATATTTCTTCATCGCCGCACTTTTGTTGTGCTTTGGCCTGACGGCCGTGGCGGCCGCGCCCAGCGGCAACCATTGGTTCCAAATAATTGCCCAAACCTACACCGGCAGTGATGCTACCGGAGATGGCGGCACGGGCGATGCTTCGGATTTCAATTATTATTATGTCGGCCAAACTTTCCGCGGGACGGTGCAAATAAAGTCCACTGGCACTACGGCTGCCAATATCAAATTAACTTATCCGACCGCTTACCTGACGATTTCTAATTTGTTGGCCGGTTCCTATTTTACCGAATATCCTTCCACTGGGCAGGCCACTTCCAGTGGCATTGTCCGTTTAACCGGAACTAGAATGTCGGGCGTTTCTTCGGCTACCGGAACATTTGGCTATGTTGATTTTGTAATGGGCACGTCTTCGGCTTGTAATTATTCCACGACTAGTTATCAGACGCTTTCTTTTACGACCAGCAGCGATGGCTTGGGCGATGTTTCCAGTATCGCCTACCAGGGCATTAATTATTTGGACAGCAAAGAAGATTTTAATTTCCACATTTGGGCGGATTTGAAAAATCCTTTCGCCACCGGGACTAATATAACTAATGCCTCAAGTAGTGTGCCCGTGGAGTTCAGTTATATTTTTGCTTTGCGCGATACCAAGAACGGTTCGAGTAGCAATACAGGAGTTGGCACGGGTATTAATACGGCCGCCGGCGGCAGGACTTTGACCTTTAATGATGGCACAGGAGCCACTAGTTATTTGGCTTATGCTTCATATAGCTGCTCGGGCACTTGGAATACTAATTGCACCACGACAGTGAATCCGGATAGCCCATTGGTTATTACCGGAGATACGCGTAATTGGAAGTATAATACTTCTTATACCATCAATGTTTCCGGATACACTGACAGGGCCTCGACGGCGCAAGCCAATGCCTCTTGCCCCGGAGAAGCTAACGGCCCCAATAGTATGGATGCCTCCACTTGGACCTTTACCACTGAGGCTGACACTATTGCCCCCAGTGTTTCTTCGACTTCGCCGGCTGCCGGAGCTTCGGGTGTGGCCACAACTTCCAATGTGGTTGTAGAAATTGTCGATATTAAAGCGGCTAACATTTCCGGCGAGGGCGTTTCTTCCACCAGCTGTCAAATAGATTTGAATGTTCCTTCTTGGGGCGGCACTTGGGTAAGCTTCGATTCCGCCACTTCAACCGTTACAGTTACGCCCATCAATTACGGTTACCGTTACACTATCGATCCTTCCAGCAATTTTGCACAAAACGAAACAGTCTCCGTTAGAATTCGTAATTGCTATGATTTGGCCAATAATGTGAGTTCTACCGATCCGCTCCTTTCTTGGACATTTGCCACGGCCGATAATGATCCGCCTTATGTCACGCCCGTTAACCCAGTTGATAAACAGTCGATTGTTGATACGGCGGCTATAGTTTTTAACTTGCGCGACTTGGGCGTGGGCGTGAGCTTGGCCAATACTTTTATTTATGTTGATGGATTGTGGTGGTCTAATGCCGGCGGTTCAGGCACGATTGCTACCAGTGGAACCAGTATTGCCTTTGCCACGAGCAATAATTTTAACGGGGGAAATTATGCCGGCGACACTTCGGGGATTTCCGCTATTGCCAATGGCTATACTTTTACACTGAAAAAACAAGGGGCTTTTACCACAGGTTCGGTACCCATTGAGGTTTTTTCCCGCGATACTTCCAATAATTTAATGCATCGTTATTTGTATGGGGCGGTAGCGGGTACGGCGACTTGCGCATCGAGCACTTGTTATGACAATAATTGCTGCTCTAGCGGCACAACTTGGAATGGTTTGACTTGCACAGCCACTCTAGGCAGCGCTTATTGCGGTTCTAACACCTCTTGGAATGGCAGCCTTTGCATCGGTTCTGCTTCAAGTGGAGGGATGAGCGCGGGCGGCGGCGGTGGCTTGCCGGGCAAGGATTATTGCGGCTCCAATACGCGTTGGGACGGCCGCAAATGTATTGCCTCAAGCACGGCGGCAGTGGCCAAATGCACACCCACCACCCAAACAAAGTTTATCGAAATCCCCAAGGAAATTACCAAATACATTTCGATTCCGAAAATAGAATATCGTTTCGTCGAGAGGGCTGCCGAAGAGCAAAAAGTAGAGCCGATAAACCGCAGGCTTTTGGAAAACCTTTTGGCGATTTTGAGCGTAGCTGATCGAATGCCGCAGGATGGTAAAAATGACTTGCAGGATATCAAAATCGTGGAAATTCCCCAGGTTGGAGAAACTATCAGAGTGACCGGCAAGGCGCAGCCCGGCCAAAAATTGAAAATAATTGTCAAATAATATGGCTGAACCGCAAATATACGAAGTTACAGCCGATCAAAACGGTAATTGGGAAATAAATCTTCCTAATACTTTTAGCAATGGAGTACATGCCGTGACCGCGGTTGATCAGGATGGCAATAAGGATGCGGTAGTGGTGGATATTAAGGGCGAAACAGAAACCAAAACCATAGTGCAGGAAAAAATCGTCACGCAGGAAGTGGTTAAGGAAATTATGCCGCAAGGTTTATTCCTCTGGGTGACGCTGCTTTATTTAACAGCCATGCTGGTATCTTTGGGAATGATTTATTTTTCTCGCAAAGCCAAAGAACAGGATGGCAGCCAATCCAAAGCCAAGGGTATAGGTTTGGTTTTAGGGATTTTAGTCATGATTTTGGCGACCGTGCTTTATATTTATGCCTCTTATTCTTTTGGCTTAATAAAAAGCTTGGCCCTGAAGGATAATATGATGCAGGCCTCACTGGCTTCTTTGGCCCGCCAAGCCAAAGAAGATGTCAGACATATAAATATCGAAGGCCTTGTCACGGATCCGGCTACTAAGCAAGGCGTGGAAGGGATAAGCATTTCCTCGGGTGCAACTGTTGTCAAAACGCCCAAGGGCGGGGAGTTTGCTTTGGGCTCGATAGTGGAAGGCGAGGGCGTCAAAATCGACTACCCGGTTTTAAGCCGACCCTTACGCTATAGAGCCAAAGAGGGCAAACAGGAAATTATTTTCGACCCCATGCTTTATAATGCAGCTATCAAGGTGGCTGATTTAGAGGCACGCAATAAGATAGATGGCATTTATCTGGAAATGTTCTCCATGGCCAATCAGCAAAAAGTATCATTGGATGAGTTTGTTAAAAACTATCAGAAGAGTTTTAACAAGCTTAATGAAGCAATGCCGGAATTGATTGTTTTAGATGCGAATGTGCATAGCCCATGGAGTTCGCCGCAATATGCAGTGCAATATCCAATGGCTGTGGAATTAAAATTAGGAAATGGGCAGGGCGGGGAGAGTAATTATTTTTTCGCTCTCGAGGAAGGAATGTGGAAGCTGGTTCAGTAATTACTATTAAATTTTCAAAAAGATGCCTAAAAACATCAAACAATTGCCAGTTAAAATAATTATCGCGACGTTTGGTATGGCGCTTTTGGCCGTCACGGCTTGGGCTGCAACACCGTCTTTCATGAATTACCATTCGCGGTTGCGTGATGCTTCGGGCTTCCCGATTTCGGCGAGCACTTCCATCCGCTTTACGATTTATAACGACGCCACCAACGGCAATGGCAATACGCAGGCAACTTCCTCCGGCGGGCCAGTTTTATGGAGTGAGCTTTATGACCAAGGCCTTGGTAATTGCGCCCAAGTCCAACCTGATGACCGCGGTTATTTTACGGCTAAGCTCGGCTCTTGCATACCTTTTCCTGCAAATTTGGATTTTACAACCAGCACGCTTTATTTGGGCGTAACCATCGGCACGGATTTATCCAGCAATACCGAGGCCAGCCCACGCGTGCAACTTGGGGCCGCTCCTTATGCATTTAATGCCAAGCGCGTTGGTAATTTTTATGACAGCGGCGCGAATTCTCTTGTCGGGGAAGCTTTGGGCACGGCCACGGCCGGGGGTAATTTTAATTCGGCCTCATTTTTGCTCAATGGCTCGGCATGGACGGGAAGTGCCGCTACTTCGGTTTCCATGGTTTTGCAAAATATTGTAACCAGTCAAACGGTTTACAAACTGCAAATCGCCAATGCTTCCGGTGCGGAATTATTTTCTATAAATCAATCCGGTGTGGCCTCAACAACGCAATTAGTTGTGGCCCAGGCCATGCAGTTTACTAGTACAACGCCAACCATTACTTTGGGGAGTGGCGATTCTGCTGGCACCCTGACGGTTAAAGATAGCGCGGCCAGCCCCAATACATTATTGACGCTTTCCGATTCGGGCACGGCCGGGCTTTTGACCGTGGGCACGGTTTCCACCACCCAGTTTATTTTAGGAGTCGATTCCATAACCGATTTGACTGGCGCCGGTCTTAAAGTGGCTGCCAATGCTTTGCGGGCGGAAATTAATTTGTCTACCGATCAGGTAACCAGCACTTTGGGAATTGATAATGGTGGTACCAATGCCACTTCTGGGCAGCTGACTGCCAATCAAATAATTGTTTTTGACGGCACGCGAATGATTACCACCGGGTATCGTGTTGCGGATTTTATGTCGAGCAGCTCAGTGACAACCACCCAGCTTACGGTGTTGGGCGATACTTACTTGGCGACTACGACAGTTTCAACAACCTTGACTGTGCAGGGTAATACTTATTTATCCACCACCAGCTTGACTTTTCTTAATGCCAGCACGGTTAATGCGGCAAATGCGTCTTTTACCAATGCTACCTCGGGCAATTTGTATGTTTATAATTCAACGGCAGGCAACTCTACTACCACTAATTTATATGTGAGCAATTCGGCCACATTTAATACGACAACCTTTAATGGTCCGGCTACTATGGCCACCACGACCATCAGCCTCCTCAATGCTTCCAGTGCGTTTTTCACCAATGCCACGGCCACTAATTTTTATGCCAGTAATTTTACCGCCTCAACGGGAACTTTTACCGGGCATTTATCCTTTGCTACCGCTTCGGGCACGGCCCTGACCTTGACGAGCAATTTATGGACCGGGGGGATGCTTTCGGTTACCGGCACCTCCACGTTGGCAACAACTACCATTGCATCATTGACCGTAAATGGCACTTCTACCTTGGGAGCAACTGTACTTTCCGGCTTTACGGCTGGGTCGGCCTTATTTGTTGGGGCAAATAGTCAGATCGCCCAAGACAATGCCAATTTTTATTGGGACGATACCAACAACCGTTTAGGCTTGGGCACCTCCACACCGGCCCAACGTTTGACAATCAATGGCGGAAACATTTTCCAATATTCGACCGGAACAATTTCCAAAATCAGCTCCTCTTCGGCTAATTATGCCAACGGTCTTTCGCTAAGCGGAAAAATTTTGGCAGTTTCTGATAATGATAGCGGGGCAGGCAATGCTCACGTAGATTTTTATGATATTTCTGATCGCGCCAATATGTCTTTGCTAAGCACTTATACATCCGTTCAGACTTCCGATTACATGGAGGAGGTTTTTATTGCC
>CAZQSQ010000001.1:7594-68969 GCA_964596325.1 uncultured Candidatus Saccharibacteria bacterium | reverse complement strand
TTTGTGGCTGATTGGACTGGAGGAGTAGTGGCGCTCGATATCAGCGGTGCGGATTTGCCGACTCTCAACGCGGGCAATATCGAAACTAATTTTGCCAACATTACGGAAAATGCCGTGGTGGCTAATTCTTTGTATGTGGGCAGTGGCTTGACCGTGGGCCCTTCTGGCATCAAGTCCAATGGAGGTTTGGCTTTCGACTCCACTTCCACAGCTTCTTATTTCGCTTATCGTTTGGGCATTGGTACAACCACGCCTGCCTATCCCTTGGACGTAGTGGGCAATGCGCGCATTAGCGGTACCACTACACTTGGCGCCTATGATGTCACGCGCTATTCTGGCACCGACAACCAAGTTTTAACTTACGTTAGCGGTAAAGCGGTCTGGCAAACTCCTTCGGGTAATGGTTTGCCTAGCGGCACACTCGGGCAGACTTTGGTAAACGGTGGAGGTGTTACTTGGAATGCAACAAATACTTTAACTGTAACCTCTACCGCGGGCGGATATCGCGTGGGTATAAATACAACCACGCCTGCCTATTCTTTGGATGTGGCTGGCACAGTTAATGCCTCGACTAGCGGTTATCGTTTGGGGACAAATAATGGAATTTTGCATGTTAGCACTAGCGCTGCGCTCACTTCTTGGACGCCTAATGGCGCCAATTCAGCCGGCGGGCTTTTTGTAGAAAGCGGGGCAGACGGCGGTTTCTCCGGTCTTTATATGGATGAGGATATGATAAAATTGGTGACCGGAGCTTCTGGTAATTTCTATCTCATGAATGGAGTTAATGCCACCTCTTTCTCTTTTACCAGTGGGGGCGGTTTTGGTATGAATGGTGGTGCGAACAGTTTCATTTGGGCTACTTCTAATCCTACCGCCATGAGCCCTGGGGTTGGGCGTTTGGGTATTTTAGAAAAAGCCGGCACTGATGCGGTGGAAATCCGTGATGCTGATTTGGCGGTCTACGGCACTTCGACCATGCGCAATATTTTGCCCGAAGCCAATCTCACTTACAGTTTGGGTAGTGCCTCATATCGCTGGCTTAATATGTATGCCTCCACTACCTATATTGGTTCGGGCACTTGGCAGCTTTTGCAAGAGGGCGGTTCTGGTGCCTTTATCATCCAAGATACGGCTGGCAATCGGGCGGGTTTAGTTTATGTTTCTTCTACCAAGGGTGTGGCAATCGGGACCACGACCGTGATGAGCCAAGCCTTTAATTTGGACGGCGCCGCCTTATTTATCCCAACTAGCACTACGCCAGCTTCCGTGACCGGTTCGATGTATTACGATTTGACCAACGAGCGATTCAGCTTTTTCCAGAATGGTGCTTGGAGTTCTTATACGGCGGCCAGTGGCACGGCCATGACCGGTGTAGCGGCCGGGTATAATTCCGTAGCATATTGGGCGGATAATAGTACGTTGGCGGGTACTTCTACATTTATTTATAATGCCACTTCTTCACAGTTGGGCTTGGGCGCCACTTCTTCGCAGCTTTCCGCCATGTTGCAAATAAATACCACTGGCACGACATTCAATTCTTTGCTTTTGTCCAGATTGTATAAGAATTATAACGAGCTGGCCATTCAGTCAAACACGACTTCAATTGCCATTACTTCCAATGATATTGGTACACTTGCTCCTGGGAATGTTTTGCTCGGCCCTTCAGCTGGTATGGCTGCCGCGGGAGGCAGTATAACGGCTGTTGGTTATCAAGCTGCTATGCTTTCGCCTTCGGCCGCGGTTACGGCTGTTGGTTATCAGGCCGCCGTAAATAATACCGCTCCTAGTTCTACAGCTGTTGGGTATGGAGCACTTAGTACGAATGCGGGTGGGATTCAAAATACGGCCGTTGGTTACGAAGCTTTAGCTTTTAATAGTACAGGGCAAGGGAATACTGCCGTTGGTTTTGATGCATTACAAAGAAATTTGGGAAACAGGAATACGGGAATCGGTGCTTTCGCAGTTTCTCCTGATGCTCCCAATCCGGCAATTGATGATAATACGGGGGTTGGCTTTAATGCGCTAAAAGTGGTTAGATCTCTGCAAAATACCGCCCTTGGTTCCGCTGCTTTAATGGCATACAATGCCGAGGATGCTACCGGTTTGAATACGGGTGTTGGATACCAATCATTAATCACTTTGACTCAGGGTACTGGAAATACGGCTATAGGAGGCAATGGTGGATTAGGTTTAGGTAATAGTTCAAATAATATCGTAATTGGTTCGAATTTAACGGTAGACAGTAATGCGGGAAATCGGTTATGGATAGATTCCAATGTTACACCGCCTAGCCCATATGCTATTATCGGCGATCTTGGGAGTGGGGCAACCGTCTATCCAGAGAATAAAGTTGGCATTAATGAAACAATGGCAGATTTGAATTCTTTGGACTATACGTTTTCCGTTGGCGGCAGTGCTTATAAGTTAGATGGGCCAAATTGGAGCGTTCCTTCCGATGCCAGATTAAAAAATATTCGTGGAGATCTTAAGGGCGAGGCATTAAATTTGTTGGGGTTAATGCATCCAGTCAAATACCAATGGAATGACGTTGCGGCTCAAAAGCTCAGAACTATTGATAGTAAAATGCATTACGGATTTATTGCGCAAGAAATGATGGGCGTTGTCCCGGAATTCGTATCTAATTTTGGCGATTTTTATTCAATGAATACTGGCGGTATTGAGGCTATTCTTACCGCCGCCATTCAGGAGCAGCAAGCCCAGATAGAGGCTCTAAAAGTTGCCACTTCCAGTTTTGCCGGCAATGTTACGGTTGGCGAGCTTAAAGTGGAAGGGAAGCTGCTCGTCAAGGATAATGTGACATTGGGTCTTGATACGGTCGGTCAAGTTATGGTGCCCACGGGGCAGGCCAGTGCGCATATTGCTTTCAGTAAAGTTTATGATACTTTGCCCATTATTACCGTTACGCCCATTGGCATAATTGAGGCGAAGTTCGGGGTGGATAATATTACTAAATCCGGTTTTGATCTGGTGGTCAGCCCGGCCCAGAGCCAAGAAATGTTTTTTAACTGGCACGCTTTTGCCATTGCCGACGAAACCAAGATTATCGTGGCCAATAGTTTGCCAAATGTGGCCGCGCCATTTGTCCCCAGCACTTTTGCCACAAGTACCCCTGAAGTTGCTCTAACCTCCACAGAGGCTGTGAATTCCAGCAGTAGCGAGCCGATAATTAATAATGAAATGGCTACATCCTCGGTTTCTTCCACCTTGCCTGAGGCGGTAAGCAGCAGCGAGCCAATAAATTAATTTTATTTTTTGACCAGCAAATATGACCGAAATCTATCAACCTTCAAAAAATTCCGAGACATCAAAAACGGCCAATGCTTGGAAAATAATTATTTTTATTATTTTCCTGTTGGCCATTTGCTTTGCCGCTTGGTATTTTCTTTTTCGGGAAAACAGTAAACCGGTAGCTCCGCAAAATGCCAATAATACTCAGACACCCCAGAGCCTGTTGGAAAAAATTTCCAAGCACATTATTTTGCCCGCCGAGGACCCGATAATTTCCACAGTAACCGACGCGCAAAAATTACAAAAAGAAGATGCCTTTTTTTCCAATGTGCAGAATGGCGATACGCTTTTGATTTTTCCTAATACCAAAAAAGCGATTTTATACAGTTCGCAGCGCGATGTTTTGGTTAATGTCGGGCCTGTTATTTTGCCTCCGGGGCAGGCTGAAGCGGCCTTGAATGTGAAGATTGAAATGCGCAACGGCACCCCGGATCTAAAAGCTGCCGATACTTTGATGGAAGAGCTCAAGGCCCGTGGGGCAACCATTAGCCGAGTGGTTTTTGCTGCCCGCCGCGATTATAAGAATACGGTTCTGGTTAATGTGTCGGGCGCTGACATTTCGGCTTTGGAAAATTTTTTGGGGCTTAAGGCAATCGCCTCTCTGCCCGCCGGAGAGAAGCCCGCTAAAGATGCGCAGGCGGTTATAATTTTTGGAAAATAAAAAATATTATGAAAAAAATAATTACATTTTGTTTTGTTTTGATGCTTGCGTTGGAAATCGTCGGTTTGCTGGGTTTATATTTTGTCTGGAATAATATCTCTTTTGTGAGAAATGATGCCTATCAATCAGTGTTTCTGACCAATAACCAAGTTTTTTTCGGCAAAATAACGTATGCCGACAGCCAATACGTGGTTTTATCGGATGTTTATTACTTGCAGGTTCCCGAAGCCCTACAAAAAGAAGCCGCGGATCAAAATTTAGTTTTAATCAAGAGGGGCAGCGAGCTGCATGGCCCCAAAGACAGCATGAAAATCAATAAGAGCCAAATAATTTTTATTGAGGAAATTAAAGACGACGGCAAGGTGGCGCAGGCCATAAAAGATTATAAAGCCAAAAAATAACCGGTTTTTTTATTGTTCCTAATGCCTAAAGATTCTAGCTTGCAACCGCATATCATGTGTAAGAGCGGGGACATTGCCCGCTATGTTATCTTGTCCGGCGATCCGGGGAGGGTTTCGCGTATCGCCCAGCTTTTAGATGCACCCAAAGAGATCGCCTTTAACAGGGAATTTCGTACTGTTACCGGCAAATATCAGGGTATTAATGTTTCTGTTTGTTCTACGGGCATTGGCGGGCCTTCAACGGCCATTGCCATCAAAGAGCTTTGCAATTTGGGAGCTGAAGTTTTAATCCGGATAGGTTCTTGCGGCTCCAATCAGGAATATGTGGAAGTGGGTGATTTGGTCGTGAGTGAAGGCGCGGTTAGAGAGGACCACACGGCTTTGGATTTTGTGCCATTGCCATACCCGGCTGTTGCCGACAGATTTGTATTGCATGCTTTGGAGATGGCGGCCCATGGCCGTTATACGCAAACCAAGCAGAATTTTCGCACCGGGGTTACGCTTTCCGCCGATGGGTTATATTCGGCTAAAAATTTGGAGCGCAAGGATTTTTGGCGCCCTTATGGCGTCTTGGCTCAAGAAATGGAAATCGGAACTCTTTACCCTTTGGCACGGATGTATGGAGTGCGTGCCGGGGCTTTGCTTTTAGTGGTGAATAAAATCGGCGCTAAGGATTTATCCGAAGGGATAAGAAAATATGCGGAACAGGCGCAGAAAGGCGAGGGGTTAATAAAAAAAGAAAATCAGGCTGCCCAGACGGTTTTGGAGGCTATCCGCATTTTGCACGATGATTACGGAATATAAATTATGGGAGAAAAGTATATCGGGACAAAATTCCAAACGGTTTTTAAGGGAGAATTTGCGCCTAATGCCGAGCAGCGGCGTTTGATACGTTCGCTCATTTCTGTGGGCAAAGAATTTAAGAAGATGGGCCTTATTGATAAGAATGGCGGCAACATTTCAGTGCGCTCCGGCCGGGGCTTTATCATTAAGCGTACCGGCTCGCATCCCTATAACCTTAAATCTAAAGATTTTGTTTTCGTGGCCAAGGTTGCCGGCAATAAGGTTTTTACCTTGGGCGATCATGAACCCAGCTCGGAAGCGCGTTTACATAATCAGGTTTACAAAGCGCGCGGCGATGCCAAGGCGGTATTGCACGCCCACGACAAAGATGCTTGGCGCTGCCGCCGCAAGCTTGGCGGGGTGGTTTATTTGCCGCCCATACCTTACGGTACTCAAAAATCAGCTACGGCTGTGGCCAAGGCTTCTAAAAAATCAGATTACATCATTCAGAACAAGCACGGGATAGTGGCGATAGGCAAAGACATCAAATCCGCCCTAAAATTAATCCGCCAAAACCATGCAAGATTTTGCGAGCTTTCAGCTAAGTCTTCCTAAAACAATAGAAATAAAAAAAGATTGCGCATTCATAGTCGACCAACTGGCTTTGCCCCAGCATCTTAAATTTCGCCGCTTGGACAGCTATCAGGATTGTATTCAAGCTATTAAAAAGATGCGGATTCGGGGCGCCCAAGCCCTTGGCGCTTGCGGTGCCGCCGGCCTTTATTTGGCCGCGCGGGCTTTTCGCGATAAGAGCGCGGATCGTTTTTCCAAGTATATGGATTATGCGGCCAGTGAAATTATTAAAGCCCGGCCCACGGCGGTTAATTTGGCTTGGGCGGTTAAAAAGGTTTTGGACAGCGGCAATGGCCCCTCCTTGGAAGAAATGCGCGAAAAAATATGCGCGGAGGCGCTGTATTTGCTTGAACACGAGGAAAAAAATAATATTGCCATCGGCCGCCATGGGGCAGCACTTTTGGAAAGCGGGATGAAAATTGAAACGCATTGCAATGCCGGGTCGCTTTCCGGAGTTTGGTTTGGCACGGCCAGCGCCCCGATTTATTCGGCTTTAATGTCTGGCAAGAAATTAAAAGTCTGGGTAGATGAAACTCGGCCAATGCTACAGGGATCCCGTTTAACCGCTTGGGAACTCTCGCGAGCTAATGTTGATTATTCCATTGTGGTTGACGGGGCTAATGGCTACTTGATGTCGCATGGTTTGGTAGACGCGGTTATCGTCGGAGCCGATAGAATTGCCGCCAATGGGGATACGGCTAATAAAATCGGGACATATCCTTTGGCCTTAATGGCCAAAGAGCATAATATTCCTTTTTATGTGGCGGCAGTTAATTCCACCATAGATTTTGCGACACCCAAGGGTAGCGACATAAAAATCGAAATCCGCGACGATGAAGAAATTACGGATTTTACCTGTTATTTAAGCCGGGATGTAGCACCCAAAGGGGCGGATAGCTATAATCCGGTTTTTGATATTACGCCGGCCAAATTGATAACTGCTTTTATTACCCAGTCAGGAATTTATAAACCTCAAGAGCTTTCACGGGTTAAATTAGCCTGATCTTCCTAGAACTCAAAAAAAATGACTAAGCCTCTGCTACTTGACGGAGGATTTTAATAATCCCGTTTATAGTGTTGTTTGCAATGCGGCTCCAGTATAATAATAATTAAAAATCCGCTTTGAGGGCGGATTATTTGATTTTTGAAATGAATTTATCAACCTTTGCAACAACCTCTTGGGCTTTCTTGGAAAAATTGTCGCAGGACGCGATAAAATGGAATTGCGGATGTCTATTCCACGCTTGGACAATTTTCTGCTCGCGTTCTAGGGCTTCTCGGTAGCTTTCATATCTGGCGGTATTGCCGGCAAAATTATTATTGTAAATTTTTTCGTCGGGCATTCCCAAACAGATTACCAAAGCGTATTTGGCATATTCTTGTGCGATGGTCGTGGAAAACATTTCCTCAAACCTTTTGTCTCCGCCTTCGATATAAGCCAAACAGTCAACTGTGCCCCGGTCAATAATCATCGCTTTTTTTGGCTTGGCTTGCATAGCCGCCTGTGCCGAAACGCTGGCTTCAAATGATGATTGGACATAGTAAACCGATTCTTGGAACTGATCGTATTGGGCGGGGGTGGCGCATTTTTCCGGGCGAAGGCCGATTTCATTGATGATTAATGTGGCGATTTCGGGAAAAAAGACAGCGCTATCTTGGAAGTGGGTTTTTAGGATATTGAGTATGCTTGATTTGCCCGAGCAGGGCCCGCCTGTAAGCACGATCCAAGGCATGTGCCTTTGGGAAATCCGGCTATGGAGCTCGTCGAAATTAAGGTCCGAGCCGGCAATTTTGAACAGATCGTAATTGGTGATAATTCCGGTGATTTCGCACTCGACCTTCATCCAATCCGGAAAGACAATTCGGTCGTTGATATCATTGAGGGAATATTCGGCAACAACTAGGCCGCGCCATTTCCCCTCAAAGAAATCAATTTTCCAACGGCCGATCCTTTTTCGGATTTTTTCCAACGGTCGGCCAAGCTGGCCCATGATTGTCCGGACCGAACCGGTCGGGCCCAGGGGAACATTTTGACAGCTGCGCACCATCCCTTTGCCGTTTTTGACACTGAAGCTTGATTTGCCGTCACTGATGCGCAACCGAAATTCTTTTTTTCTTTCGGTGGCTAAAAAGTAAGCTTGTTCAATGTGCTCTACTTGGGCTTCTTTGGGCATTCTGCTTTGGTCGAGGTGGACGATAAATCGTCGTTCATATTCAACCTTTCCGTTGAAATCTCCGCTGACTGGTTTTTTTGCCATTGTCTGCCTCCTTCTTAAGTTATTGAGGTGCTCAGTTTAGGATAATCTGGGCCAAATGATTGGTCAACTGGTGATATTTTTTGCCTTCGTGTTATAATTTATAATAAATTATGCCTAAAAAGATTATTATTTTAGCAGCCGTGGGGATAATTTTGGCCATTTCACTGCCTTTTGCGTACCAGAATTTTTTCTCGCCCAAAAATAAAAACGAGACGCCGTATCGCAGCGGCAACTTAAAGGTTGTAGTTTCTGTTTTCCCGATCGCTGATATTGCCAAAAATATTGGCGGGCGCAATGTTGAAGTTGTCACGTTGGTGCCCTTGGGTATGGACATCCATACTTATGAGCCGACGGCCGAAGATGTCAATAAAATATCAGGAGTCGATATCTTTATTTATGCGGGCCGTGGCGCCGATGCGTGGGCCCAAAAATTCGCGGAGGAAAACCCCAATGCTAAATTAGTTTACCTTGACGCCTCCCAGGGAGAAGAAAAAGTCCCTACTCTTGCGGGCAGCGATGGCCAAGGTCATTATTGGCTTTATCCGGAAAGTTTGGCAGCTGTCGCACAAAATATTGGGAACGTCTTTTCCAAAATAGATCCGGATAATAAGGAATATTATGAAAAAAATACCAAGGTTGTCCGCGAAGATTATCAGCAATTAGTCCGCCAATACGAGGTTTTGAAAAGCTGTCCCAAAAAGGAAGTAAAATATGCGGGGCATTTCGCTTTTGGGTGGCTGGCCAGTGCATACGGATTACGGTTCCGGGAGGGCAAGCCCGCCGTGGCGCTTTTTGATGCCGAGAACCCCAGTAAGGCCCAACGTGATGCCAATATTACGCTTTTGGAATTCTTGAACATGAATTTGTCAAATCTGAAAACCGCATTAGAATGTAAATAATATGTCACTTTTATTACTGATTGTTTTAAGTACGCTCTTTATCGGTTTGGCCGCTTTTGCCGGGCTTTTGGGCTTGGCCATGCAGCCGGAACGGCTTAACCGGATAATACTGTATTTGGTGAGCTTTTCCGTTGGCGCCCTTATGGGCGATGCCTTCATCCACATTATTCCTGAAGCATTCGAGGAAATGGGCTTTGGGACGAAGGTACCGATTTTGATACTTTGCGGCTATCTGCTGTTTTTTGTTTTGGAGAAGTTTTTGCTTTGGCGCCACTGCCACGATAATGATTGCCAGGGCCATATTAAGCCATTGGCCACTTTGAGTATTGTTGGCGATGCAATACATAATGTTATAGATGGAATGTTTATTGCCTCGAGTTTTTTGATTTCCATTCCTTTGGGCATCTCAACAACATTGGCGGTTTTTTTGCACGAAATTCCCCACGAATTGGGCAACTTTGCAATTTTAGTCCATTCGGGGCTTGAGCGGAAAAAAGCTGTAATTTACAATTTTGCAACTGGCATCGCATCGGTTTTGGGGGCTATTGCTACTTATTACATCGGATTAAGATTTTCCGGATTTGCCATCATGCTTTTACCTGTAACGGCCGGAGGTTTTTTATATGTGGCCGGTTCTGATTTGATACCAGAGCTTCACCACGAAAATAATTTGCATCGCAGCATCAAGCAGCTGGTGTGTATTTTGGCCGGAATTCTGATTATGAGTATAATAGGGAAGTGAATTACTTATGAAGAACATTATCGAAGTAAAGGATTTGGTAAAAAAGTTTAAGGACACGGCGGCCGTGGATGGCATTTCTTTATCGGTTCAGAATGGTGACATTTTTGCCCTTTTGGGCCCCAACGGTGCGGGCAAAACTACGACTATCAGGATGCTGACAACTTTATTGCGCCCCACGAGCGGCCAAGTTTTTGTTGACGGCCACGATGCTTTGCAAAAGCAAGATGATGTTCGTTGCGATTTTGGCATTGTTTTCCAAGACCCCAGCGTAGATGAAAATTTGACGGCTTACGAGAATCTTGAATTTCACGGAATGCTTTATGGTATCGAGAAAAAAATACGGGAAATGCGCATTAAGGAAATGCTTGTTTTGGTTGAGCTTTACGATAAACGCAATAAATTAGTTAAGGAATATTCCGGGGGCATGAAGCGGCGTTTGGAAATTGCTCGCGGCTTGGTGCATCATCCCAAGATTTTTTTTCTAGATGAGCCGACATTGGGTCTAGACCCGCAAACCCGGAATAAAATTTGGGAATATTTGCAGCGTCTGAACCAATCGGAAGGTACGACAATATTTTTTACGACACATTATATGGAAGAAGTGGAAAGATTCGCCCGCCACACCGCCATTGTCGACAAGGGCAAGATAATCGCATTGGGGACTGTCGAGGAGGTGAAGAGACAAGCCGGGGCCCAGAGGCTCGAGGACGCTTTTCTTAATTTGACCGGCCGGGATATCCGAGAAGAATCGCTTTCAGGAAGGTTTCGCCACGGACATTAATAAATATTATGTTTACAGCAATTTATATTCTTTGGTATAGGCAAATAATTAAATATTTTCGTTCGCCCGTCAGGCTCATTGGCTCTTTGGGTCAGCCTATTCTTTTCATGATCGCCTTCGGTTTTGGGCTTAATCGGATGTATCAGGGTTCGGGCGGGCAAGGAACTTACTTGCAATTTATCGCGCCGGGAATAATGGCTATGTCGGTAATTTTTATGGCGTTTTTTTCCGGCGTGGAAGTAATTTGGGATAGGAAATTCGGATTTTTGAGGGAAACTTTGGTGGCGCCCGTACCCCGCTTTGCCATTGTTCTGGGAAAAGTTTTAGGCGGATCCACCATTGCGGTATTCCAAGGGATAGTGGTGTTCTTGGTCTCCTTGGCGTTTGGTTTCAGGCCGGAAAATTGGTTGATGGTGCCCTTCGGTTTTCTGTATCTTTTTCTCATTGCTTTTTTCTGCTCCGCACTGGGTATTCTAATCGCCTGCAATATGGATGACGGGGAAGCCTTTCCGGTTATTATGAATTTTGTGGTGATGCCATTATACTTTCTTTCGGGCGCATTTTTTTCCGTTAAGGATAGCCCGGATTTTCTTAAAAAAATTATAAGTTTCAATCCGATCGCTTACGGAGTGGATGGGGCCAGAGGCGCAATGATGAACAATGGTTATTTCGGCTTTTCGACCGATTTTGCTGTTTTGGTAATCTGCGGCCTTGTTTTACTGGCGATTGGAAATTATTTTTTTGCGAAAATTGAGGCCTAAATTTTTAC
Source organism: uncultured Candidatus Saccharibacteria bacterium (assembly GCA_964596325.1). Classification (GTDB taxonomy): domain Bacteria; phylum Patescibacteriota; class Minisyncoccia; order Minisyncoccales; family JAGOPM01; genus JBAZJI01. The sequence continues at coordinate 57,733 of CAZQSQ010000001.1, read as the reverse complement.
CCAATGGGAGTCCAAAAAATTCTTATTAAAATATTTTTAGTCCTGATCGCGGTTACGGTAGCCCTAATCGCTTGTTTTGAGCTGAGCGATTCCTTTGTGGAATATATTTCCTTGGTGTCTTCGCCGTTACGGCTGGGTTTGATGCGTAAAAAGATTCCGCCAGTAAAAGCTCAAAGCGTGTTTGTCGCCGGGGATATCATGTTGGATCGCGGTGTGGAAAGATTGATACAGAAATCCAAGGATTGGCAATATCCATTTAAGGAAATTGCATCGACAAGCAAAAATTTTGATTTTGCTCTTGCTAATTTGGAAGGGCCGGTAATGGGAAATCCGCCAGATACCGGCATCTCATCTATGAGTTTCGCTTTTGCCAGCTCTACGCTTTTAGGCGCTCAGGAGGCTAACTTTCGAATTTTTTCTTTAGCCAACAATCATACTTATAATATGAGTTACAGCGGGCTGGATGAGACCCGTTTACTATTGGGCCAACTGGGTATGAGGGGAGTCGGCCATCCTTTTGGCTGCACGACCACCGATATTTACGCTACAGGTAGTTTGGTATTTTTTACTTTTAACGATACATTTCCGGGAAATTGCACAAGCGGGCAGCTTGTCTCCATAATTACGGCCTTGCGCCAAGAAAACACCACCTCTCTGATAATGGTTATGCCTCATTGGGGCGAAGAATATTCGCTTTATAGCAATGCCCGCCAAAAAGATTTGGCTCATACCTTAGTGGCGGCGGGCGCGGATTTGATAGTCGGGAGCCATCCGCACGTGGTGCAGGAAATTGAACAATATCAGGGGAAGCTTATATTTTATTCTTTGGGTAATTTTATTTTTGATCAATATTTTTCCAAGAACACCCAGCAGGGATTGGGTTTAGGGCTTTCAATTTCTGAGAATACCAGCAGTCTTGCTCTTTGGCCGCTTGACCTTTCTTTGAGCCAGCCTAAATTAATGGATGCAACATCTTCGGCCCTATTTTTACAATCCTTAAGCGGGAGATCGAGTCCAGAATTATCCGAAGCGATAAAAAAATGTTATATTGAAATCGAACATAAACCATAAGGGGTTATGAAATTAAAAGGTTTACTATTCGCAGCATTATTTATTTTACTTGGGGCAAATTGTTACGCGGCGCAAGATGATTCGGCACGCATAGATAATTTGAACTTTCAAACAAAGGGAGGCGGGATACAAATTTCCGGCCAAGTTCAAAATTTATCCGCTCAGGATTTGTCGCTTAAAATTTATTTTTCCAATGGGAGCGAGTCGTTAACGGCGGCTATCTTGCCCAAGGCCGATAGTGGACAGCTTAATGTTTTTGTTAATAATTTCTTGCCCCCGAAGGGCTATTTGATAAATTACAGCTTTATTCCCAAGGGAGAGACGGTCAAAATTTCCAACGAAAGCGTTTTAGATACCAAGCCGCGGGTTTTTGTTGACTCGACATCAATCGTCAATGAAACAACCATGGAATTTTCCCTGCGTTTGAAAAATTTTCCCGATGCGCCGATAAAAGCCAAAATATTTTGGAAGAAAAAAGATTCCAAGGAAGCTTGGAAGGAATCGCAGGAGGGTATTATCGATAATAATTTGTTTGAAAGGTTTTGGCTCAGCGCTAAAAATTTAGAGGGCAATATCGATTATGTTTTCAGGCTCGAAGTGAAAAGCCCGAAAGTTTCCCTCTCCAAGGAAAGCGAAATAGTTACAATTAACGGCAAAAAAATCACTCGGGAAAAAACTGGGTGGCGGGTTTTCAAAATCAGCCGTAAGCCCAAACTGATGACCCATAGCGTTAAGATCGATAAGTCGAAAATGCCTTGGAAAATTTCTCTTTTGGCGGGCATAGTGCCCCTGAACATTGATTTCACCGGTTGGTTCAAAATTATTGAACAGGCTAAAGGCGGCAATATTGAATATACGAGCTTGCCGGTTAAATATAAAAAAAGCCAATCAAGTTATTCGGCCGTTCTGTCTTTAGTGGGACAATCCTTAGTTTCAAATAATAAGACGGTCTTTTATAATTTTAAGCCCGGGACAAAGTATCAGGCCGTGGCTTATGCGCAAAATGCCGCTGGGATAGTGCGGGCCAAGCAAGTGCTTAATTTTGCCATTGATAAAACCGTGCCGGCGCTTGTTAAGGTTTTGCCCGTTAGCCACTTAACTCCCAAATCTGCAGTTCTGCGCGCCCGGGTGGAATATTTTGGCGCCCCGCAGGGTCGGGTGGGATTTAAGATTTGGAAAAAGGGCCAAAAACCGCCCTATGTTTTTAATCCGCAAAAAGAATTGGCCGCAACGGTTGGTGAAAAAAATAATGTTGAGCTTCTTTCTGTTTTGGAAAAAAATACGCAGTATTGTTATTTTCCTTGGGCGCAAAGCTCGGCCCAGGGCAAGGCATATTCTACGGGGAGCACCGCTTGCTTTACAACGCCTAATTCTGATTATCTGGCCGTGCCGTTTTATTCGCAAAATGACCAAAGGTGGGCTAATTGTTCTTGGAACGAGTGTAATTCCGGGGCGGTCTTTTGGAAGTCTGGCTGCGGAGAAACCGCTTTAGCTCAGATTGTCGCTTATTGGTATGGGTTAAATCCCAAAGTTAAAGAAAATTGGGATAAGGAATTTATCAAAGTTTTAGAATATTACAAGGCCAAAGATCAAAATATTTATCGGCGGATGCTTATCGTACAAAATGGGGAAAAAGGGGTGAAGGCCGCAGGCAAGGGCCCCAATCCTTATTTTCTCAATAAATTAATGCGGATGCATGGGGCGGAAACCTGCGATTGGAATGAAAAACTTTCTGAAGTTTTAAGTATCTTGAATTTGCGCATATACCGCCTGACAAGTAATGACAAAAACGCGGCCAATTCCAAATTCATTAATCAAGGTATTCCGCTATTATCGCGCTGTTCTCCCAGTTGGATAACCGGCACTTTGCCCGGGCATTACGGGACTATTACTGGTTTTTTTGGCAGTAAAACCTATGTAAATCAATACGGACAGAAATATTTTGACCAAATGTATATTAATGATCCGGGGAAAAAAGTTGAGGAAGAAAATGACAGTAATCCCTTGAAGAGAGGAAAAGCCCAGATGCTTTCCATAGGCCAAGAGACGCATTTCGCGGAATGCGGGTACCAATATCGCAACGACAAGAATGCGTGGGAAACTCTAGAAGGCGCGACTGCGGTTTTTCCGAGCGATTACCCCACTACAAATTATTTGCCGCGGGAATTCAACAAAGGAACTTACCAGACGAATATATGAAAATCCATCGTTTCTATTGTCAGTTCGAAGAGAAAAATAATAAGATTAAAATCGGCGACAAGGGGCAAATAAGGCAGTTGCGAAATGTTTTGCGCTTAGCTGCCGGGGATAGGGTGGTTGTTTTTAGCAATAATGGAGCCGATTACCTCTGTGAGATTGCCTCTCTTTCCGGAGATGGCTGTGAGCTGTCTATTTTAGAGGTCCAAGAGGCAAAACAAAATATTTTGCCAAGAATTTGGCTGTTTTGTTCGGTCTTGAAAAAAGAGAATTTCGAATTGGTCGTGCAAAAAGCTACTGAATTGGGGGTGTCGCGCATTATTCCGATAATTTGCGAGCGGACTGTCAAAACCGGCTTGAATCAGGAGAGACTGGAAAAGATTGCCCTTGAAGCCATTGAGCAGTCCGGGCAGAATTCTTTGCCGCAAATTGATGAGCCAATAGATTTACAGGCCGCTCTGAGCCTTGCGGCGGCCTGCGAGCTGAATATTTTGCTCAATATGGCTAGTGAGAAGATTAAGCAAGTTTGTTTGGATGCCAAGCAGCTTTCGTTATTTGTTGGCCCGGAAGGCGGCTGGACCGAATCAGAGGTTGAGAAAATGAAGCATGCCGGATTTATTGAGGCGGCTATCGCTCCCAGCACGCTTAGGGCGGAAACTGCCGCTATCGCCGGCCTCGGGGCAATAGTTAGTCGGTTTTAGCCTGTGGAAATCCTCTTTTTGTTTAACATCAGTTTCATTTATAATTTAGTTGATGTTGCAAACTACATACATCAGCGGCTACACCGTTAAATACGAAGACGGTGAGGCTAATATATTTGATGCGATTAATTACTTATCTAGCGATTTGAGCCAAGAGGAAGCCGCAGTTTTTTTCGACCAAGCCAAAGCTAAGGGCTCGGCCGCTTTTGAAACTGATACCGAAGGGCAATATACGCTCTCATATAATGCCGACAATACTTATAATTTATTAAAAAGGGATTTTGATTAATTCATAAAAATAAAATATGTCCAATAAAAAATTTCTAGTATTTTTCGCCGTGGCTGCTTTGGCGTTGCTAATGGCGGGCCCGATATCGGCTAAAACCTATGTTTGTTTCAAAACATTCGGGCGATGTTTGGAGAATTTCAAATATTTCAATCCCTCGCCGGCCTGCACTGGTGACTTGGAAACGTATTATAAGGGTTTGACTGACGGCATTTGCTATTCCGACCAAACGACTTGCGAGAATATTTGCAAAGCCGGCGGGCAAAACGGCAAGAAATTTTTTGTCTGCAAGCCTAATACCGCCAATCCGGCAACAGGCACTTGCGACCCACACAAGAAAAACGGCACCGAGGGCGCCTATACGACCCAGCAAGCCTGCACTGATGCGCTAAAGACCGATTATGGCGCTACGGAAGTGAAAGGCCGCTGTTATGAGGAAAATGAGTATGACACATGCCGCACGGCGTGCGGAGCGAGCAATAACGATTATTCTTATGCAGTTTGTATTTTAGGTGATAAAAAATGCGAATTACATCGCTATTCCAAATATCCCAATACCGCTGAAGGTAAAAGACAATGCGAGGCCGATATAAACAATGACAAAAATTATAAAGGCTTGGCTAAGGGTTATTGTTATTTGGCCAGTGAACTGGAAACCACCTGTAAGGCAGACTGTGAAAGGGCTACAACTTTCGGCAAGCCCGGGGTTTGTATTTTTGGCAAGGGCTGCGAAACGCATAAGTTTGCCGACACTTACGAAAACGATCCGGAATGGTGCCAAGTCACTTTGACCCGGGATTACGGGCTCAATGTTACTAATGGCAAATGCTATGCCCGTGACGAGTATTCTAGCGATGTAAATAATATAACCTTAACTTGCAACAAAGAATGCAATGCAACCTCGACTGTGGCAACGAAGAAGATCGGAGTTTGTTTGAAGAGCGAAAAAAAATGCGTTGAGCATCAAAGGGCGGACTTTTTCAAAACCACCAGCGGAAGTTATAACATCAAAAAGTGCACAGATTATTTGTCTTTAGGCATGGATTATAAGGGTGTTAACACCACAGGTAAATGCTACAATAGCGAGGAAATGAAAACCGGAGGGGCCTGTGATACGGAATGCGGCTCCGCTGTGACTGAAAATTATTATGTTTGCAATAAAACCACTAAGACTTGCGAATCGCACAAGGTTCAGAGCTATGCCGGTATAACCGATTGCAACACCGCATTATCTTCTCTTTATCCTGATCATAATTTAACCACTGATCGCTGCTACACCAAGGCCGAGTTTGAGGGTGGTGTTTGCGGGAGGGATTGTGTCACCAACCAGACAACGAGCAATTATTATGTTTGCAATAAAACCACTAAGGCTTGCGAGCTCCATAAAAAGCAAGATTATACCAATGTGGATCTTTGCAAAGCCGATATTCGCAATCAGTATTACGACCATGATCCGGCCACTGACAAGTGCTATCTAAAAACCGAATTTGATAATGGGGTGTGTGGCCGTGAATGTAACCCGAATAATCAGGCGGTAGGATCAAAGAATGTTCTTATAATCACCAAGACCTTAGCGTCTCGGCCCAAGACTTCATTCCCATTCGGTATACCCGGAATGCTCGATATTACCTCAGCAGGGTTTGCCGGGTATAATTTTGAAGTCAAAAACAGTCTGGCAGGAAATCTTTCCGGTTATGACACCATCGTTTATCTGATGCCCAGTTTTGATGATTTGTTGACAACCGCGGAGAATGCGGCTTTGGAGGCTTGGATAAAAAATGGCGGCAAGTTTATCCGTTTTGCCAATGCCATGGCCGAGCAGGATAATTTGGAATGGAATTTTTCAGATTTGAAAACCTTTAAGGCCTCTATTAATTCCAGTGCCGGAAAAACTTTAACTCCTTTCAAAATTTTGGAAGAAAACCCGTTAGCGGCATATACCGCGGCGCAATCCAGTTATATTGATGTTTCCAAAATGGCTTATAAAAATGAAATTGAAGCCTTCGGCAGTTCGGAAATTTGGCCATATAAAGATAGCGCTTGGTGCAATACCGTTGTTCATGCATCTAATGGCACAGACGATTCGGTTTTAGCTTATCGCAATTATGGGCAGGGAATAATCATTTATAACGGTATCTATTTTGGTTCGGATTTTGGCGCTTCCCCTAAGCCCGGCACTGACACATTAGCCAACAATATTACCCAGCTTTGGCTTAATGCTTTGCGCTTTACTTGGAAAACCAATAAACTGTCTTGCACTAAACCGATTGCTTCCAATGCGGTGATGCCCACACCTAAGAAACCCGGCACGGTCAGTGTTCCTAAAACTTTTTCTGATAAATTTGGGTTAGATTATTCACCGCGGGTTTTTGCCAGCGATGTTGACCCGATCGGCAATTATGCGGTTTTGTGCGGCACGGTCAATACCGGACCCAGCAAGGATGCCACAATTATTTTTGAGTATTGGAACGGGGCTGACCCCACCAAAAAAATTCGGGTGGGTAAAATGGATGTCACGACTAATGACACCTTCTGCCAGCCGGTTTTCGATTTAGCAACTAACGCGACATATTACTTTGTTTTCCGGGCATATAATGGCGCGGGCAAAGTGAGTTCGGTTCCAGTGGAGTTTAAGACAACAGTTCCCACTGCAAAAGAGCTGCAAATCATAAAATTGTTCAGGGGCAAATAATATGAAGCCGCAAGATTGCCAAGAGAATTACGAGATTTGCGCCTGTCCGGCCTGCCCGCTCTACAACGAATGCAATGATTATGAAAAAGAGCGTTTGTTCTGCAGTCGCGGCAAGGCTCAATGCTCCATGGATGTAAAAAAAGATTGTATTTGCGAAAGTTGTGGCGTCTATTTGGAAAACCATTTAGAAGGCAAATATTTTTGCGCCAAAGGCGAATAAAAGTGAAATTGCTTCTGGAAGTCCCCGCGCCCAAGCGGGGATTTTTTGTTTTTGATTTTCATTTTGAGTTTTGGCGATTTTATGTTATAAAAAACGCATTATGGCATTTTCTATCGGAATTGTTGGTTTGCCCAATGTCGGCAAATCTACTTTATTTGAAACAATCACTAAAAAGCAGGTGGATCGGGCTAATTATCCATTTTGCACCATTGATCCCAATGTGGGGGTGGTGGCAGTTCCGGATAATCGCGTAGATGCGTTGGCCGAACTTTCTAAATCCGCCAAAAAAATTTATACCACGGTAGAATTTGTCGATATTGCCGGCTTGATAAAAGGGGCGGCGGAGGGTGAAGGTTTGGGCAATAAATTTTTGGCTAATATTCGGGAATGTGATGCCATTGTTTATGTTTTGCGGGCCTTTGCCAACGCCGACATCATTAATACGCAGGAAAAATTGGATCCGGTCGGGGATAAAATGATTTTGGATACCGAACTTTCTTTGAAAGATTTGGAAACGCTTAATAAGCGATTAGACGGGCTGGCGCGGGAAATCCGCGGCAATAAGCTAGACGCCCAAAAAGATGACAGCGCGGTCCGCAAGGCCATTAAAATCCTCAATGGGGGCAAAATTCTGTATGGCCACCCGGATCTCCTTGAGGAAGATTTGAAATTTTTAGGCCAATATCAGCTTTTAACGCTTAAGCCTAGAATTTATCTGCTTAATGGCAAGGATAGTGAAGTTGCTCCGTCAGTTTTGGAAACCTTCAAGCAAAATAATTGGCCTTATTTAATTATTGATGTGGCGACAGAATTTGAAGCGGCTGGCTTAAGCCTTCAAGAACGCCAAGATTTGGGTGTGGAAGGCGAGCCGGAGCTTGATATGCTTATCCGCAAAGCTTACGAAATTCTGGGATTGATAACATTTTTAACTACCGGAACAGACGAAACTCGCGCTTGGACAGTGCACAAGGGCGACAAAGCCCCGCGCGCCGCCGGAACTATTCACACTGATTTTGAAAAAGGCTTTATTAAAGCCGAAACCATTAATTGGAAAACTTTATTAGATTGCGGCGGCTATACCGGCGCACGGGAAAAAGGTTTGCTGCGATCCGAGGGCAAGGAGTATGTAGTGCAGGACGGCGATGTCATGGAATTTAAGTTTAACAACTGACATTTTTGTAATTTGCAAACCAGTGCTATAATATAAAAAAGTTATGACGGTAGTTTTTGAAATTGTCGCCATTATCCTGACTTTTATAATGGGCTTTGTTGCAGGCGTGCTCGTCTGCTTTTGGGGAATTTATAATTTAATCAGCATGTAAATATGGATACAGAAAAAAACAATCTGTTTATTTGGGTAGTAGGAATAGTTTTAATCGTAATATTGGGGCTTTGGTATTTGCAAAGCCGCCCGCCCAAGCCCAATGAAGATATGGTCGGCCAAACTGTTGATGCGCAAGGATCACAGGGCAGCCCCATCGCCAGTACAAAAACAACAACTATGAAAAACAAACCGCAATGCCCGGGATTTAAGCTTCCCGAGGAAGGAAAAAAGTATTTTGCCAAACTGCAAACCAGTGCTGGCCATATTAATATCGAGCTTGATGCCGACAAAGTTCCTTATGCGGTGGGTAATTTTGTTTGCTTAGCCCGTAATAAATTTTATGACGGTGTAATATTCCACCGTGTTATTGAGGGATTTATGATTCAGGGCGGAGATCCTGATGGCAATGGTACTGGCGGCCCCGGATACCAATTTGATGATGAGGAATTTTCCGGAAAATATAACCGGGGAACCGTGGCTATGGCCAACGCCGGGCATAATACGAATGGCTCGCAGTTTTTCATTATGCATAAGGATTACGAGTTACAGCCCAATTATGTGATTTTTGGCCATGTAGTCGATGGAATCGAGACTGTGGATACCATTGCCACCGCCAAAACCAAATTCAATGGCCGGGAAAATTCTACGCCAGTTGATCCGGTCAAAATTACTTCCATAGAAATTATTGAGCGCTAAAAATACTAAACTAAAACAGCCCTTGCGGGCTGTTTTTAATTGTTCAGGTTTTTAATTTCTTGTTTGGAAAGCTCGCGGCATTTGCCTATTTCCAGATTGCCTAGCTCCAGATTACTAATGGCAATTCTTTGCAAGCATTCCACTTTAGCGCCAAGGGCGGTAAACATTCGGCGAATTTGGCGTTTTTTGCCTTGGGTTATGGATATTTCAAATTCGTCCTTTCCTAAGGCTTTTATTTTTTTGGCTTGGACGTGGCCGTCACCTTCGCCTATATCAATGCCATTTTTCATTTCTTGGATGATACGATGGGCGGTCAGTTCTTTGGGTGCGGCAATTTTCACAATATAGCGTTTTTCGTGCATGTAGCGGGGGTGGGTTAGCTTGGCAAGCAATTCGCCATCATTGGTTAAAAAAACCAATCCAGTGCTGTCCTTATCCAAGCGCCCGCAAATTGGCAGGCTGTGGTACTGTTTAGGGAGGAGGGAATAAATATTGATTTCATTTCTGAATTTAGCGCTAGTGCAGGTGTAGCCGATCGGCTTATTGAACATTAAATAAACTTTACTTGTTTGGGGGTTAATCAACTTTCCCTCTACTTCAATGACATCGGTTATTTCAGCTTTTTGGCCCAAGGAGGCGGTTTTTCCGTTTACTAAAACTTGGCCTAGGGCAATAAGAGCCTCGGCCTTGCGGCGGGAGTATAATCCGGAATTAGCAATGAGTTTTTGGATCCGCTCTTTCATATTTGACTTTTGTTAATTATATTATATAATTTGAAAAATTGCAAATTAATAAGAAGGAGGAGAGAATGGAGCCAGATGAGTTCCTGAAGACTTGCGGTATTGTTTTTCTTAGCATTATTGCGGCTCTGGGGATTATTTGGCTGTTATTCGCCAAGATATTTCCGCAAACCCCGCAATTAATCAGTTTACCGGCTCGCCAAGCCTTGGCTAAAAATTTGCCCAGACCGGAGCTAGCCGAAAAGCCGTATTTTTACTCGCCGCCAATGACTGCCAAGACTCACTCCTATAGCGAGCGGGCTTTGGGTCAGAGGCTGTCGGGCATGTCGGGCTTAATAAGCGGCGTGGATAAAAATTATCCGGTTAAGGTTTATTTTCAAGTTATCCACAAAGAAGGAAAAACTGAGGACTATATGAGCCTAGTACCCGCTAGATTGCTTTATCAGGATCTCAGCGGTCAGGAAGGTTTGCTTTTCGATATTTACAATGAGGGCCCGGAGATTTATGGAAACGGCCTTATTGTGCCGTTACTTAGCGAGGATGCCACTATCGCGGGCAAAACCTTTTACCGCAGCGTGATTGTCGCACAAGACGGGCTGACAAAAGCGCTCGGAGATTGGGAATTTTTGGGCCAAAGCCTTAAAAATAATCCCCCATAATAATGGGGTTTTTATTTTGTCGGCTAATTTTGATATAATCCAGTTATGAAATTTAATGGTTTAAGCGCTGATGAGATAATAGCCAGCCGCCAAAAATTTGGAAAAAATATTTTGCCGGAAAAGGAAAAATATTCTCCTTGGCAAACATTTTTTGCCCAATTCCAAAGCCCCCTGATTTATATCTTGATTGTGGTGGCGGCAATTTCAGTTTACTTCAAGGAAATTAATGACGCGATTCTGGTTTTAGGCGTCGTGCTTTTGGATGTCGGTATGGGTTTCTGGCAGGAAAATCAGGCGCAGCAGACTTTAAGCGCTTTGAAAAAAATAGTCAGCCATAAAGCCTTAGTAATCAGGGATAAACAGCGTAAAGAGATTGCGGTCGAAAATGTAGTCGTGGGAGATTTAGTCGTGTTAGGTGCAGGCGATACTGTACCTGCTGACGGGAAACTTTTGGAAGGGATTAACTTATTGGTCAATGAGGCAATTTTGACTGGAGAACAGGAGGCGTTGCCCAAGAGCGAGCAGGGTGATAAAAAATTGTTTATGGGTACAACCGTGCTTTCTGGGCGCGGAGTCATGGAGGTGGGAAATATTGGCGTTAAAACAGAGATGGGAAAAATCGGTGCCAGTCTGGTTGAAATCGAGCAGTCCCAGACGCCGCTGCAACGCCAAATGGCGGATTTTTCACACAATTTACTTTATATTATTTTTGCCGTTTGCGGCGCAATTTTAATTTTTGGCTTAGTGGCTAAAGAGCCTATTGTGGGTATGGTTCGCCTTTCCATCATTTTAGCCGTGGCCGCCATTCCGGAAGGGTTGCCGGTTGCCATTACACTTATTTTGGCCTTGGGAATGCGCCGGATCTTGAAGAAGAGAGGACTGGTTAAAAAACTTGTCTCAATTGAAACTCTGGGTGTTACTTCGGTTATTTGCACGGATAAAACCGGAACCCTAACCGAAGGGAAAATGCAAGTTAAACGCCAGCATTTTACCGATCCGCTTGAAGCCCGCTACTGTATGATTTTGGCTAATGATCAGAAAACCAATTTGGAAATTTCCCTTAATGAGTTTGCCGGCAGCCAAAACGGCTTAGCGCCGCAGGAAGTTTATGAATCGGCGCCCCGATCATTTGAAGAATCTTTTGATAGCCAAAAAAAATATATGCTGACGGTTAACCATCTCAATGGTCTTGACCGGGTATTTGCTAAGGGCGCGCCCGAAATCGTTTTGGCATGGTGCCCAATGCCCGATGAGGAAAGGCAAAAGTGGGAAGAAGAAATTTTTGCGTGGGCTTCCTCCGGCCTACGGGTTTTGGGTTTTGTTACCAAGGAGGCGGGCACGCCCCTTGGGAAGTATGACTATAAATGGTTGGGGATTGTCGGCATTGAGGACCCCATCAGACCTACGGCCAAAAAATCCATCCAAGACGCACAGGCCATGGGCATAAAAGTAAAGATAGTTACTGGCGACTACAAAGAAACGGCGGCGCACATCGCGCGCAATTTGGGTTTGGCCTTTATTGAGAGCCAGATAATCGCCGGTAGCCAAATAGAAAAAATGGGAGAAGAAGAATTGCGACTTGCGGCGTCGCAGGGGGTAATATTTGCCCGGGTTACACCTTTGCAGAAACTGCGCATCGTCAAAGCCCTGCAGAGCCAAGGCGAAATTGTCGCTATGACCGGAGATGGCGTTAATGATGCGCCGGCTCTTAAGCAAGCCAATATCGGTTTGGTAGTGGATAATGCTACCGATGTTGCCAAGTCAGCCGGGGATTTGATTTTATTGGATAGCAATTTTCAAACGATTGTCGACGCTTGCGAGGAAGGGCGTTTGATTTTCGCCAACATTAAGAAGGTTGTCGGCTATACTCTTTCCAATTCTTTTGCGGAGATTTTTCTGATTTTTGGCGCTATGTTGCTTAAACTGCCCGCGCCTTTAACTATCGTGCAAATACTTTGGATACACTTTATTTGCGATGGACCATTGGACTTGTTACTTGGTTTTGAAGAAAAAGAAAAATCATTGCGGGATTATTCTCCCCAGGAATTGCAAAAGGAAAAAATTTTGGATGGCTCCATGAAATTTTTAATTTTCGGTATCAGTTTCGTTACCGGTATTTTAGCCTTGATGCTATTTATCCATTATTACCGGGAGGGAGAGCTGGCCTTGGCGCGGAGCGTGGCCTTTGCGACTTTGGCGGTAGTTGATTTGATTTATGTGTTTTCTTTCAAAAATCTAAAGCGATTGCTCATTAATACGGAGAATTTTTTTGCCAATAAGTATTTGATATGGGGCGTGGCTGGCGGGTTTGCTATGGTTCTTATTGCCTTGTATTTTCCCCCGGCTGTCCACGTTTTGGAAACTGTTAAGCTGACTTCGGTGGAGTGGGGAGAAATTATTTTTATTGCTTTGTTGGATCTGATACTGGTAGAGGCGGTAAAAGCGGCTAATATCGGCCGTCACAAAAACTTATCGAAACATGAAAACCTTTCATAAAGAAATAGAAAAATTTTCTTCCGGGACCTACGATTTCATTGATCTAAGCGAAGAAATCATCGCCATTGCAAAAGAAAGCCAAATTAAAAACGGTTTAATCAACATTCAAAGCCTGCACACTTCGGCCGCGGTTCTTTGCAATGAAAACGAGCCTTTGCTCTTAGAGGATTTTCGCCGGAATTTAGAGGCGACAGCCGAGAAGGCCGGAAAATATCAGCACGACAATTTGGCTGTGCGGACGGTTAATGTTTGTGCGGGCGAGTGCATCAATGGGCACGCTCATTGCAAAGCCATGCACCTACCAACAAGCATTACGATTAATTTAATTGGGGGGCAGGTTTCGTTTGGCCAGTGGCAGAGAATTTTTTTGCTGGAATTGGATCAGGCCAGACCCAGACGGGTGCAAATCATGATAATTGGTGAATAAACAGGGTAAAATTGGTCGCTTCTGGCGGCCTTTTTTGTTTTGGGATTGATATTGACATGGCTAGGATTTATATCATAATTAAATCAGAACAAGTATAATTTAATTGTGAGAGGAGGTCGCTAAATGGCGAAAAATGTGCTTATTTTATTGTCGATTTGTGCTGTGTTTCTGGGCTCATGCCAAGAAATAGCTCCTTTGCAAGATGCCGATGTCGGAGCAGTATTTGGCCAAGAATTGGTCGAAGCAGCTACGATTTTGAGCAATCCTTCTGCCCTCATTCTAGAACCCAAGATTGATAATCAGTTCAGTGAGCCGATTTTTATCAAGAGGCTTGGCCTTGCTTTCGAGCCGGCAAAGTGGTTTGGTCTGGGCGACAGTTCAACAAGGGTTTTGCGTTTAACTGTCGAACTTGGCGGTTTTAGGAACGTTAATTGGGGGCTCATTGAAGAGGCGCAAGTTGTCTTACTGCGCTACGACTCTAACGGGCGGGCAGTGCGGCGCGATAATAATGGCGGGTTGGATTCGCTGGTAATGAGGTTTGATCAGGAAAGCCGGCAGGCTTCTTGCTTCCTAAATTATCCGGAAGGGCATTATCGGGTGTTTACGCTCTGGCGCGCCAAGAAGAAAAATGTTTTTGCCGTGCAATTTGATTGCCTCAAATTGGAACCGGGAAAATTCTACCAGCTATTGCGCGCCCAGCCGGTGCTCGATTACGTCAACAATATTGCCGTGCGCGAAGTGGAACACGAAATAAACTATGAGACTTCGGACTATTTTCAATGCGTTTACGGCCCAGATGAAAGTTGTGGCAATATCCAAGCCAAATATCTCATTTTAGGAGAGGAATATGGTTATCTTTCCGAGTTGCAGATATTTGATTCTCCCAGCAAAGCTCTGGAATTCGCCCAAAATCTCAAAAAAAATCCCTGACAAGCAGGGATTCTTTTTATTGCAATTTAGCGAAGAGAGGGGAGGCTTTCTTGATATCTTGTTTTGTCAGCGGCTGCTTAAGCGCTGTCCATGCAAGTTCAAAATGGTATGTTTGGGCGATTTTTTGGCAGGTGGTGGGCATAAAGGGAGACAAAATAATGGCAATGGCCTTGATATTTTCAGCGAGCTTATAGAGTTCTTTTTTATCTTTTGTTTTCCAAACTTGCTGCGCATCTATATGGCGGTTGCAATCACCGACAAAAGCCATGACGCTTTCCAAGACTTTATGAAATTCAAAAAGCTCGAATTTATTCTCGATATCGCGGAGATCAAGTTTGGCAATCAAGTCATTCTCGCAAGTTTCAAAACCATTGGCCTTTTCGATTAAGGCCGACACCCTCATAACGAGATTGCCTAGATTATTGGCTAAAGTATTATGGGTTTCGATAATGGCGGGTTTGCTTAAATCTCCATCCTGCCCGAAGGCCATGGCTGAAAAGAGAAAATAGCGGGCCGTATCCACGCCGGCAATTTGGACTACTTCGTCTGGAGTGATGTAGTTGCCGCTTGATTTGGAAATTTTATCCCCGTTTAGCGTCCACCAACCGTGGACTGCCACATGCTTTGGTTGTTCTAGGCCGGCGGCAAACAGGATACCCGGCCAAATAACAGCATGAAACCACGCGATGTCTTTGGCCATAATATGGGCATCAGCCGGCCAGAATTTGGCAAAATTTTCCGTCTTGTCAGGATAGCCAAGGGCGGTTAAATAGTTTGTTAAAGCATCAAACCAGACGTAGCAGACGTGTTCTTTATCAAATGGCAGCGCAATGCCCCACTTAAGATTTTTGCGCGAAATGGAGATGTCTTTGAGGCCTTCTTTAATGCGATTGCAGATTTCGTCGCGCCGGAAAGCCGGGAGGATAAAATCGCTTTCGCAAAGTTTCAAAATTTGTTCCTGATATTTGGAAAGCTTGAAAAAATAGGTTTCTTCTTCAAGCCATTGTACGGGTTTTTTGTGTATCGGGCAGCAACCATTTTCTAAATCTTTTTCTTGGAAATAAGCCTCGCAGGCAGTGCAGTAATGGCCGACATATTTGCCAAGATAAATATCGCCCTTATCAAAAACTGTTTGTAAAATATGTTCAACGGCTTTTATATGGTCGCTATCGGTGGTGCGAATGAAGCGATCGTATTCTATGTCTAAAACCTCCCAAGCTTTTTTGAATTCCGGGATTAAAGTATCCACAAAGGCCTTAGGCTCCATATTTTGAGCCTGGGCCGCTTCCTCAATTTTTTTGCCGTGCTCGTCAGTGCCAGTCAAAAAATAAGTTTCCTCGCCCTTGAGTTTATGCCAGCGATTAACGATATCGGCGGCCACGGTAGTATAAGCATGACCAATGTGAGGTATGCCATTGGGGTAATATATCGGAGTTGTAACGTAGAATTTCATAGAATCAAATATCAAATTTAGATAGGCGTTTAATGTTTCTGCCTCTCTATATTATGCTAAATTCTATCAATTTGGCAACATAGAAAATGGGAGTATAATGCAATCATATGAATAAATTAAAAATAATTTCGTTATTATTGGTCGTTTTATCCATTGCAATCAGCTTTTGGCTTTATCCGCAAATGCCCAATGTTTTGCCAAATCACTGGGGGATTAATGGGCAAGCAGATGGCTATGCTAGCAAGGAATCGGCACTTTTCTGTTTTCCACTTTTGCTTTTAGTCATTTTTATTTTGCTTAATTGGCTTCCTAAAGCCGACCCTAAGCAGGAAAATATTGCCTTCAACCAAAAATATTTGGATAGGGTGATATTGGCAATAATGTTTTTCATGTTTGCCATTAATATCGGTACTAGCGCCTTATATCTGGGCTATTCCTTTAATTTTGGAGATTTAATGCTGCCGCTCCTGGGTTTGCTTTTCCTGTTCATTGGCAAAAACATTGAAAATATTAAGCCTAATTGGTTTTTTGGCATCCGCACCCCATGGACAATCAATGATGAAGCGATTTGGGCTGCAACCCAAAAGACAGGTTCAAAAATGTTTGGCGGTTTGGGTATTTCGCTCATTATTATTTGGGCTTTGTCACTATTTAAGTTTTTTAGCAAAGAGGTTGTCTTTTTGATTTTTATGGGGGAGATGATCGCGGTAATCGTTTGGAGTTTTGTTTATCCCTATTTGCTCTGGAAAAAAGGAAAAAAGTGATTAAAAATCACCGTTGACGAAACGGTGATTTTTTGTTTTAATAATCTAAATTCAAAATTGAATAAGGAGGATAATGAAGGTGAATTGGTTTATGCTGGCGATTAGCGCGGCTTTGCTTTGGGGCTTGGGTGCCTTTGTCAACAAAATTGCCGTGGGTGTTTTTAAGGCTCCCTCGGCCACGGCCATGCTATTCATGGGAGTGGGTATTGGCGCAAGCGTAATTGTTTATTTTTTAGTTAAAACTCCGCAGTTGGCGCCATGGTTGAAGATATTTGGCATTGCCTTGTGCGTCCTTTTGGCGGCTTTTGCAGTTTGTGTGGCCGCATTCCACTGCCCCGAGCTTAAGTGGCAGGGCTTGGTAATTGCATTTTTGGCCGGAGTAATTTGGACAGCCGGCCAAGTGGTGGTTTTTATCGCATTGGACGGCGGGGCAAATGCTTCCCGCTTAGCTCCGATTTACAATCTCAATACGGTTGTAACCGTAATCTTGGCTTTGGCGTTTTTGAGCGAAGGGCCTGGAGATTTTTGGGGATACGCACGCATTGCCGGAGCGGCCATTTGCAGCGTCGGCACTGGATTGCTGGTAAATTTTTAATACATCCGTCTTTAAGGGCGGATTTTTTTATGCTTGTGGAAAACAAAACTGACAATGTTTTCATTTATGTTATAATTTTATAACAAAATAAAATATGTTCAAAGAAATTTCTAATATTTTTCAGAAAAAGACAGCATTCAAGTATGTAATTTTTGCCCTGATCTGGACTTTGGTTATCATGGTTCTATTCAGCGTTTTTGCTCCTTGGGCCAATAAGGCTTTTGGTGGTGATGGAGAGCAGACACTTTACACCTTGGCTGTTTCCGCATTTTTGCCCGGTATTTGGCTTTATTTGGGATTCAAGGCTGTTGTTTACGCGATGCGGGAATTACAGGGGAAGAAAACCAAAATCGTTTTCACAGTTTTGGCCGGGCTGATGGCTTTAGGCTTAATCTTTGTTGCAATTTATCAGGCTTTAATGGTTCTTTACGCTGCCGGCTTTATTACGATCTGAACTTAAACAAAAACTCCGGCCCTCTGCGGGTCGGAGTTTTTATATTCTTATAATTGTTGGGACTTTTTCTTTTCTTCGCGCCATTCAATTAGGTCTTCCTTGTCGCAATATTCCAGCCAAGTGCCATCGGAGGAAACCACATACCATTTCTTTTTAGCCTCGCTCCAAACCATTGGGTCGCCCATATAAAAGGGTTTTTTAACAATTTCTTTGGGTTTGAGTTTGTCGAGCTCCAACCATTTTTTGAAAACAGTTTCAATCGAGTAGTCCAAATTCCGGCTGCTGGCCCAGTCCGCCACCTTGCGGATGGCCTCTATTGCTTCCTGCGGGCTGCCGGCCAAATCAATAAGCTGTTTGGCGGGCTTGGTAAAGCGGGAATAGATTATCTTTCTTTTTTTGGCATCTTCTTTTATTTGTTCTAAAGTCAGGCCTTTTGTTTCAAAATAAAAATTAACCACTTTTTGGATAGGGGAAGGCTCGGGCAGAGTTTGCTGGATATGCTTGGCGGCTTTCTTCTTAGGCATTTTAATTAAGAGATATTAGTGAGGGCGTTTTCCAATAAGTCCTTGGCTTTGCGCAATTCGTCGTTTCCCTTGGGAGTGATTTTATAAATTCTCTTGCGGTCAATCAAGTAACTTTTAACAAAACCATCTTCTTCGAGGCGATACAAAACCCGGTAAGCCGTAATCTCGCCCGGCTTAAAACCGAATTTCTTTTCGACGAGCTCTCGCATTTCGTAAGCGTAGAGCGGGTGATCTTCATTGGCATTCTTTACCAAGACCAAAATATACATCCAGAGATTTTCGATGGTATTTGATTGGTTGAGGCGTTCTATTGGCAACATAGGCTTGTTGACTTACTATTTTACACCTGTAAAATAAAAATGGAAGGCTTGATTTATCATAAAATAAATTTTTTAATATTCAACATGCAACCCCTTGAAAGGCTTAAGGCCAGCACCACGTCAGGGAATATTTGGATTTACATTTTACTTTTAGGAAAAGATAAGGAAGTGGTTTCCGATAAGCTGCCAGAGCTTATTTATGAAAAATTTGGATTTTTACCTAATAGCGTTTTGACTATGGCAGTTTTGTTTCGGCTCAAAGCCGAGGGTTATGTCAGCCAAGAGAGATTTCATAGCCAATCGGCCTACAAAACTACTTCTAAGGGTTTAGACGAGCTTAATCGGGCCAAAGAATATACCTTAAGCCTTTTGGAAAGATTCAGAAAAGCGCAGGCATGAACGGCTATAAGGCAATAATTTTTGATCTGGACGGAACAACCTTGGATACCGAAGGTATTCATTTTGACAGTTGGAATTTTGCATTGGCCAAACATGGCAAAAATCTTTCCGAGCAGGAATATCTTCGATATGCCGGGCGCCATGAGCAGATAGTGGCCAGCGCGGTTATTCCGGATTTGAAAATTTCCGATTTAACGGTTGAAAAACTTATAGATCGCCGGCACGAATATCTTGATGCGCACATGTATTGCGACCTTAAATACATGCCCGGAGCCCTGCAGGCCCTGGAAAAATTTAATGAAGAGAATTTTACTGTGGCGGCCGCCACCGGCGGTATTTTAGGGGAGACACAGCGTAAGATTCAAAGTGCGGGATTGCAAAAGTACTTTCGTTTGATAGTATGCGCCGATCAAGTCAAAAGAGGAAAGCCTTTTCCGGATATTTATGAATATTGCGCCAGCCAGCTTGGTGTCGCGCCCAAAGAGTGTTTAGTTTTTGAGGATTCCAATCCGGGCGCCTTGGCCGCTTTTCAGGCCGGCTGCCATGTAGTGGCTATTCCGAACCGCTGGACTAAGGAGCAGGATTTTTCCATGGCTATGGCGCGGTTTGAGAATTTTGGTCAGGCAATGGAACATTTTTTTCCCGATAATGTTTGACAAAGGCGGATATTTTGGCAAACATAAGAAAGCAACTTAAAATCGAAAGGAGGTGGGGGCTATGATTTCGGCGCCAGTGGGCACTATTTTGATTTGGGATCCGGTTGATGTCCTTATTCACGACCAGAATGCGCTTGCGCCAACCGGCAGCGGGGATATTTGCTTTGAAAGTCGCAATGAGTCATTAGTGCCTCTGACCTTGATTGCCCGGATACCAGAAGTCAGGCAGATTATCTCAACCATCGTCAGCAGGCATTTATTCCATGATTGGATAGCATATTATAAATTGGACGGGTTGTTTGCCCGGTCTTATTTTTCCAAGAATGGAACTGCCAAAGAACATTGCGATTTAATTAAAAAGGAATTTCCGGCGGCGCGGATAATTTATATTACTAGCGTTGCGCGCAACCTTGGCGCACTTTGTTCGCCAACCAGCCCGGAAAAGAGATTTGGATCGCCGTGGCAGGAAAAGGAATTGCTCACTTTGGCGTTTTGTCCACACGAATGCCAGTGCCAATTTCGCGACGCTCAAGCCATTCAAAGATTGGCGGGATTTTTTCAAAAAGGGGCCGATCTTGTCGTGCAGAATACTGCCGAAGTATACGAAATTGTGAAATGTTTGTTAGATAAACCATAAGCGGGGAATTCCCGCTTTTTTGCTTTTTATCCTTTATTTGTAAGGACTTTCCCATATTGACTAATTATGGAATATATGGTATACTATATAATATAGTCGGATTACGACTTAAAACATATGCTTAAGTTCACAACGCCCAGCGAAAAGCTGCAGAAGAGCACTACCCACGACAATTTGTGGATGTACATCTTGTATTTAGGATATGAGAAGGAAATCCCGGTTGAAGATGTGCCGCGTCTGATCTATGAGCAGTTTGGCTTTTTGCCGAATGCCATAGTGGTGGAAACCGTTATGTTTAGGTTGCGCAAGAAAGGATATATTTCCGACGAGCGCTACCAGAGCAAAGCGGCTTTCAAAACCACCAAGAAAGGAGCTCAACAGCTCACTTCTATGGAACAGATGTTCAAGGAAATGTTGCAGATTTTCTAACTCTAAAGCAAAAATCCCCGTTAAACGGGGATTTTTGTATGCAATAAATAGTACTTTTTTGCAATATTGCGTGATTGCGACCAAGATTGTATGCTATGGGCAGTAATTTCAAAGAAAAAAGGAGGTAAAGATGAATTTTAAGGCAGCGATTCTGGACTTTGACGAAGTTCTAGGTAGAACCGAAGGTTACCAGTATTTGAAATGGAATGTCATTCTTGGACCTAAATACGGTGTCTGGCTTACTCCACAGGAGTATGCACAAAAATACTGCGGAAAGTCATCAAAAGATGAGATTCCCGCTCTTTTGTGTCAGCATTATCCAGAAATTGATTTGGCGCCATCGAAACTTGCAGAAATCGCCCGGGCGGAACTGGATTATTTTTTCAGCCAGCACAAAATTGAGCTGATGCCCGGGGCTCATGCCGGACTGGTTACGATTGCCAATTTTTTTGGCTTGGAAAACATGTCGGTATGCTCGGCCAAAAATGACGAGGAATTGGAAATGAAACTGGTCAGTGCGCAGGTCGAGTGGTGGTTTCCAAATACCAAAGACCGCAAACACCGTTCTACCCAAGAGGAGGCCGGAAAAGGAAAACCCGCTCCGGATATGTATGTTTTGGCAACAAAGCGCTTAGGCTTTAAGCCCAGCGAGTGCATTGCCTTTGAGGATACGCAAGCCGGCATTGATGCCGCTGCGACCGCCGGGGTATATGTTGTCGGTATGCCAACAATATTCTCCACGGGTCAGGATTTAAGTAAAGCAAATCTCATTTTGGCTGGCGGCTGGCCGGAATTTATTGCCAACGCCGAGGCGATTTTGGATTGCCAGTATCAAGGAGGCAAAAATGATTGAAAGACAAGGAAAGGCTGTGTTGGTTAAGCGAGAACTTCAGTATTCGGGCAAGTCAGAAGACGATTTGAGAATCCTGACGCATTTGGCAAATAGCTTAACTGCTGATGGATTCGATACGAGCGTCATGGCGGCAGAAGAGTTTTTAAGTTCGGATTGTCAATACGACTGCGACATCGTGGCCAGTATGGCGCGCGGCTTGGAGATTAACGCTACTTTGCAGCTGCTAAAAGACCAAAGGCAGTTATATATTTACAATTCTCCCGGAGCCATTTTGGCAAGTTTGAGCAAATACTATACTTATTTGCGCATGGAAAGGGCTTCGTTGATGGTGCCACAATATTCTTTGTTTACGCTTGAGCAAAATTGCGATCAGTATGATAGAAGCTGGGGAAAATGCATTTTTAAGGCTGCCCATGGTCATGATTTGTGGTTCGTGGTGGAAAATAAATTCCAGTTTGAATCTTGCAAAGAGACATACCTGAAGAAAGGGCATAATCAGGTCATTAGACAAAAGTTCATAGACGGTATGCATGTAAAATTCTATGGTATTTTTAGCCTGATTACCTTTCCCGGGTCAGTGGATTCGCTACCAATAGCACTTAAAGCCGCAATTAAAGATATAGCTTACCAGTTGCGGGATTTAAGCGGTTTGCAGATATTCGGCGGCGATTTGATGGTTGATGTAAAAAACTCAGCTATCTATTGCCTTGATGTAAACGACTGGCCGAGCTTCGGCACTTTGCCAAATTTCCCCCAAACGGAAGCGGCATCTTGCATTAGCTCGTTTATCCAAGCTAATAGCCCGCTTCGATAGCTAATATATTCCTCCAAAACTCAAAATTACAGGCAGCTTCGGCTGCCTTTTTATAAAATATATTCTCAGGTTGTAAAGATTGAATAATCACTAATTGCTGTTATTTTATAAACATAAAACAAAAACATGCTTGATCAAATGCGTCATTTATTCAAAAAGCAGGAGGCTTTCTCGGCAAGTATTTTTGCCCGTCTGCCTTTAAGCGCTAACCACTATACATATTTATCGATAGTTTTTGTTTTTATTAGCGTGTATTTTATTATAAAACAGCAATATTACATGGCCTTGGCTTTCTTTGCTCTTTCCGGCCTGATGGATTTTGTTGACGGTTCGGTAGCCCGCGCCAAGGGTACGGCCGGGCCGATGGGCGCTTATCTTGATACGGTTGTTGATCGTTATATCGAGGGCATAATCATAATGAGCATGATGTTCATGCCCTTGCCGGGAGTATTATTTTTGCCCAGTTATTTCTGGCTCGCACTTTTCCTTTTTGGCTCGATTACTACAACTTACGTCAAAGCGGCGGCCAGTGAGAAGAAGCTCGTGGACAGGGAATTGGTTGGCGGATACATGTCACGCGGGGAAAGAATAATTATATTGTGCCTTGGAATATTTTTGGCCAATTTTGATTTGAAATGGTGCGCTAATATCGTGGCCATATTGGCCATAATGAGCAATTATACCGCCTTGCAGAGGATTGCCTCGGCCTTCCGCAAGTCAAAAAAGATTTTATCCGCTTAAAGAAAAATCCCGCTTGAAGGCGGGATTTTTTATAACACTCCCGATATTCTAGCGCCGCATTTTTGGCAACTGCCGTTGCTGTCATTTCTTTTTGTCGCATTCTGGTGGCGCTGGATTAAAATATCTTGGCACTTGGGGCAGAGGGTGTCATTTACCAGTTCGGCTTTCTGTTTTGGCAGATAAACGTATTGTAATCCGGACTTTTTTCCAAGAGCGGCAATATCAAGCAGCCCCGCGGTTTTTGGCGTGCTGCTGTTTTCTAATTTCCAAGAAACCGCTGGATCAAATGCCAAAATATGCCAAGGGGTCTGGGCGCCCAAGTCTGTTTTTATATAGCTGGCCAGTGAGGTAAGCATCGGGGTTTGGTCGTTTTGATCAGGGATGATAAGAGTGGAGATTTCCAGCCAAATGCCGGCATCTTTGAGTCGTTTGCAAGTGTCTAAAACCGGTTGCAGCGCCGCATTGCAATTTTCCTTATAAAATTTTTCGCTAAACGATTTGATATCAATATTAACCGCGTCCAAATAAGGGGCAATCATTTCAAAAAGCTCCCGGCTCCAAAAACCATTGCTGTCCCAAACGTTTTTTAACCCGGCTTCGTGCGCTAAGCGCATGGTGTCATAAGCAAATTCAGAAAACATGGCCGGGGAAGTATAGGAATAAGCGATTGATTGGCATTTTTGGGCCAAGGCCAAGTCAACAATTTCTTGCGGCTCGTAAGGATGGCCGAAAGTATCGCCACTCAACCGCGGTTTTTGTGAGATATTCCAAGTTTGGCAATTAGCGCACATCATATTGCAGCCCGCACTCCCAACCACCAAAGCCAAACTGCCGGGTAAAAAGTGATATAGGGGAATGCTTTCGATTTTTTGCGTCTGTAAGGCGACAATTTGGCCGTAATTAAGCGCCATAAGCTCGCCATTTTTATTTTTGCGGACTTGGCACATGCCGCGCTTGCCATTAGCTACTTGGCAATAGTGAGCGCAGTTCAGGCAATTAACATTTTGTCCACTGGCTTTTTGCAAATAAACTTTTTTCATTATTTGGCGCGTTTGATTTTTGTTTTTACCTTTATCCCTAATGCTTTGGCGGCAGGCTTGATGAAAGTTTTGTTAAATTCTCGGGCTGTGTTGAGGATTTTAGCTAAAATCGGAATTGCCATGTAAATGAAGTGTGAGTGATGGCCAAGGCCCATTGTTTGCTTCCTTAAAATACTTTGCTTGACATCCTCGATAGTTTTGGCGTTGGGAATTTCAGTATAGCCATCGCCAATACCGGCGGAAAAATGAGCGTCCGATCCTCCAGTCATGGCTAAATTATATTTTTTGGCGCAAACTAAGGCCTTTTCGTTAAAATCTCCCCAGGGTCGGCGGGCATTAAATACTTCCATGCCGTCAATTATATCCAAGTAGTCCTCGATGTTGCCCTTGAAGCCTTCATAAAAATGGAACGGGTGAGGAATGATGGCGAGGCCTCCTTGGTCGTGTATTTGTTTGATAACGTCGCGCAGTTCTTTGCCCAGACCGTCGATTTGCTTATTGATAAAAAGTGCCAAGACGTCTCCTTGTTTAGTTTTGATTTCTTCGCCGCGGATAATTATAGCGCCGGTTTCTTTGGCAACCGCATCAGCGTCTTTCCAACAGCGGCAATTTTCGTGATCGGTTATAGCGACGCCATCCAAACCTTTTTTTTGGGCAACTTTTACAATTTTGTGTAAGGATGAGAGCCCGTCGTAGGAATATCGCGTATGGCAATGCAAGTCCAGTTTCATTATTTTGATTATAGCTGAAATTACCAGTAAATACAGTGAAAAACTCCCTAACTATTGAAAAATTTTGATGAAAATGCTATAACATAGCCAATGAAGAGAAGGGTATTTTTGGCCATAAACCCCGATGCGCAAGCGCAGGAATATCTTCAGCAAATCAAGGATCAAATTGATTCGTCTTTTGAGGCGTGTCCCATTCGTTGGGCGCGCCCTTTTGATTTGCATATTACCTTGGCCTTTATCGGTATGGTTGGAGAGGCGGAGATTATTAAGATTCGGGAAGCAGTCATGGAGATTTGCTCCCTTTACGGATATTTTTCTTTGAATATGTCCCGGGCGGCCTTTGCCCCGGAAGGTGAAAATCCTCCGCGCTATGTTTGGGTAAACTTCAAAAACGATAAACGTTTTGAAGAAATGCAAAAAATGCTAGCCCAGAAACTTCTGGAGCGGGGAATCCGTCTCGACCCCAAACCATTTCATTGCCATATCACTTTAGGTCGCGTGAAGCAGTTTGAATATCGCCGGATTGAACCCGAGGAAATGCCCAATATCACGCAGGATTTGGAATTTTCTTTTCCGGCCGGGGGGATTTCCCTGATGGAATCGCGCAAGACCATGGATGGGGCGGATTACTCTGTAATCGAAACGCATAAATTCACTGGAAAAGCTTAAAGAATAAACAAACCTATGAAAATACATTTTGTAGGCATAGGGGGGATTGGGATCAGTGCCGTGGCGCAGTATTATCGGGCGCTTGGCCATCATGTTACGGGAACAAATTTGGAACATACTGAAATTATTGAAGCTATGCGCCGGCGCGACATAGAGGTTTTTGTCGGGGCCCATGAAGAATATGTCCCGCGGCTTAGGAATATGCAGTTGGATTTAGTTGTCCATAATCCGGCCGTACCGGCGAATAACCCCGAAATTATCGAAGCTAAAAGATTAGGATTGAAGGTGATGTCTACCCCCGAGCTTTTAGGCCAGATTACCAAAGAAAAATACACCATTGCGGTGTGCGGATCACACGGCAAAAGCACTACTACTTCCATGTTGGCTGTGGCTATGATTAATTTGGGCTTGGACCCCACGGTCATTGTCGGCACTGCCTTAAAAGAGTTTGGGGACAGCAATTTTCGTTTGGGCAAAAGCAAATATTTATTGATTGAGGCCGATGAATACAAGAGCTCATTTTTGAATTATTGGCCGCAGATTATTGTTTGCACTAATATCGAGGCCGACCATTTGGACTATTTCAAGACTTTTGGCAATATTGTCAAAAATTTTCAGCAATTCGTTTCGCATTTAGGTCCGGGAGGGTTTTTGGTGGCGAGCAAAGATGGGGGGGTTAAAAAGAAGTTAAAAATAAAAAAAGACGCGCCATTTCAGGTTATCGAATATTCTAAAAAGCAACGCGATGCCGCGGCCGTGAAGCGGGCGGTTTTTGTTCCCGGCGAGCATAATGTTTCCAATGCCATGGCCGCTCTGGAAGTTTGCCGGATTTTGGATAAAAAAGATAAGGATATTTTACCCGCCATTGGCCACTACCATGGCGCTTGGAGGCGTTTTGAAACTTCGGAGATAAAGATTTATACCCAGGTTGGGCCCAAGGATGCCACTTTTATTACCGACTATGCGCACCACCCAACGGAAATTTTGAGCACTCTGCAGGCCTGCAAAGAAAAATACAAGAACCGCAGGATTATCGCCATTAATCAACCGCATCAATACGAAAGAACCCTGAATTTGAAAAAAGAATTTATCAAGGCCTACAAAACCGCTTCCAAGAAAAAATATTTCGACCAGCTGATCATAACCGATATTTACGATGTGAAGGGGCGCGAAAACAGTGCAATTAAGCAACAGATTAACGCCCAGATGCTCGCCCAGGCCTGCAAGGACAAAAAGATTTCCTATTTACGCAAGGAAGAGATTAAAGATGCTCTCAAGCGCTTGGTTACCGGCGGAGAAGTAATTTTGTTGATGAGCGCGGGAGATTTTTACAAGCTTGGCTAAGATCTTAAAATATGCAAAGCCAAATAAAAAAAATCGGGATTTTCCCGTTGCATCCCTTCCTATATCCGGGAGGGGTTAAAAACCATGTCCTAGAACTAAAAAAGTACCTGAAGAAGAAGGGATATGATTGCAAAATAGGCGTGCCTCGCGGTTCGTTGACGGAGAGGTATGCCGATAAGGATATTCGTTTGATTGGTACGGCTTTAACAATTCCTTTTAATGGTGGCTATGGCGACTTGGCGGTTTGTGCCGCGCCGGGGCAGCTGGAGTATTGGTTGGAGAAGGAAAAATTTGACGTTTTCCATTTTCATAACATCGGTTTTCACAGTTGGCAGGTAATGAATAGGACTAACGGTGTTAATGTGTTGACATTTCATAGTAATCTGGGGGATGTGCCTGGCGGCAAAGAAGTTTTGGCCATGACCAAGGAGCTCATGGGAAAAGTGCATGGGATAATCGGGGTTTCCAAAGTCGCCTTGGCACAATTTAAGGATTTTTCCGGACCAAAAACTGTCATTCCTAATGGTATCGATGTTAAAAAATTTAATCCGAAAACCAAAAAGCTAAAAAAATTTTTGGACGGGAAAATCAATATTTTATTCATGGGCCGGCTGCAAGAGCGTAAGGGTCCAATGGAAATGCTTAAGGCTTATAAAATTGTGCAAAGCAGCCGGGATAATGTGCGCCTTATCATGTGTGGTGATGGGGAACAGCGAGCCGAATGCGAAAAATTTGTCGCGGACAATAAGTTGAAAAATGTGGTTTTTGAGGGTCGAGTTTTGGAAAAAGATGCACCTAATTATTATGCCACCTGCGATATTTATTGCAGTCCGGCGGTTTTTGGGGAGAGCTTTGGTATTGTGCTTTTGGAAGGCATGGCAAGCAAAAAGCCTGTCATTGCCTATAATATTGACGGCTACCGTGAAGTGCTCGCCAAGCATCCCAAGGATTTTATGGTCAAATGTCGTGATTTCCAAGCTTTAGGAAAACGTCTGGGTGAGCTGGCGGATAATAGTGACAAACGGGAGAAGCTGGCGCAAATGGGCTATCAAATTGCCCAAGATTATGCGTGGGAAAGGGTCACGGATAAGATACTGGCCTTTTATGGGGAATGCGCCAAATACAAGGAAGAATTGACAAAATCGTAAAATCATTTACAATGGACAGACGACCTTATCGGTCTATTTAATTTGCAAACGTTATGATTAATTTATCCGCACAAAAAAGAGACGCAAAAACCGATGTTCAGGAAATCCGCCAAAAAGGATTTATTCCGGCTATTGTTTACGGACCCGGAATTTCTAACGCCATGATCCAAGTTTCTGCCAAGGAATTTGAATCGGTTTTGAAAGAAGCCGGAGAAACATCCCTTATTAATATCGATGTAGCTGGCGAAAAATATACCGTTTTAGTCAAAGATCTCGCTTTGGACCCGGTTTCTGAAGCTGTGACCCATATTGATTTATACGCTCCGAATTTGAAGGTGGAAACCACTGCCAATGTGCCTTTGGTTTTTGTTGGTGAGGCGGCCGCTATCAAGGATTTGAAGGGAACTCTGGTGAAGAATATTCATGAGCTTGAAGTGAAGTGCTTGCCCCAAGACATCCCGCACGAAATTTCTGTTGATATTTCCAAGCTAGCTACTTTCGAGGACTACTTCTACGTCAAGGATCTTAATGTTGGGTCAAAGGTGCAGATTTTGAAAAGCCCCGAAGAAATTATTGCCTTTGTGGCCAAGCCAGCCGATGTGGAGAAGGAATTGGAAGTGCCCATTGAAGGCGACGTGGAGAAGGTTGAAAAGATTGAAAAGGAGAAGAAAGAAGAGATGCCTGTCGATGCCCCCGCCGCTGAATAATATAGATTTAGAAAGCGCCCCGCCACTAGCGGGGTGTTTTTATGTTCTAATATTCCACAGCCGGAATTTGGAGAAAATCGTTTGATTGGTTACAAATAGTTATGGGAAAAAACTGTAAAACGTTTTGGGTTTTTTTAGGCACGACAATTATCGCCTTAATACTTGGCGTTAATTCCATTGCCGCCGCTTTTGAGGCATCCGACACTACTTGCGCCGAAAAGGCTTTGGATGCTTTTTGCGCCAAAGTGGAAAAAGAGGAGTGTGATGTCAGCCTTAAGGCCTGTTTGGCAATGTTTGAACAGCGCGCCAAAATTTTTGATGCCGGTGTCCAAGAAGCCAAGCAAAAAGGCAAGACCTTAAGCGGAGAAATTTCATCCTTGCAGTCGAAAATTAAAAAACTAGATAACGAAATCCAACATAATACGGTTATCATTAAAGATTTGACTGTCCAAGTCAAAAGCACCGAGGAATCCATCACTGATACCCAGTCAAAAATCGAAGCAGCCCGGGAGCGGCTCAAGAGTTTGCTTGTTTCCATTTTTAAGGAGGATAACAAATCCGGTTTGGAGCTGATTTTGGGCGGGGAAAATTTGACCGAGACGGCCGATAATTTTATCGGCTTAAAAACCCTTTCCGAAAGAAACCAAGCGCTTTTGGCCACGATCGTAGATTTGAAAACTTACTTGGAGAATCAAAAAGATAAACTCGGTGAGCAAAAAGGGAATTTGGAGGATGCTGTGGCCAAAAAAGAAGTGCAGAAAAATCAGAATTTGGAGTTAAAGGAGGAAAAGAATGAAGTTTTGTCGCAAACTAAAGGCGAGGAGGCTTTATTCCAGCAATATAAGCAGCAGGCTGAAGCCCGAGCCGCGAAAATCCGCTCCCGTATTTTTCAATTAGCCGGCATTTCCGGCGTTTCCAAAGCGCCAAGTTTCGGGGAGGCAATCGAGATTGCCCAGCGAGCCGGGGCTAAAGTCGGCGTTCGGCCTTCCTTTATTTTGGCTATTCTGGCCCAGGAGACCCGCATCGGACAAAATGTGGGAAAGTGTTACGTTGTGACTGAAGATGGCAAGGGCGCTAATGGCAAGCCGGTCATGCGTGCCAATCAAGTGACGGCCTTCATTCAAATCACCAAAGATGCCGGGTTAGACTTTAAGAGTGTGCCTGTTTCTTGCCCCATTCCCTCTATGGGATGTCCTTACGGCGGAGCTATGGGCCCGGCGCAATTTATGCCAACAACTTGGAATCTTTTCAAAGATCAAATTTCAAGCATTACTGGGCGGGCAGCCAACCCTTGGAATATCGAAGATGCTTTTTATGCCGCAGCCCTCTTTGTTAAGGATGCCGGCGCAAACGCGCAAGGCAAGGGCGAGCTAAAAGCGGCGGCCAGATATTTCGGCTCGGGCGCTTATGGCTATCAAAACCAAGTGCAGGTGCGTGCTTCTTGCATCGAGAAGTTTATTGCCGAAGGAACGATGAGTGCCAAGTGCGAGTCAATGATATTTTAAGAAAACACCAAATCTGAAGCCCTAAGAGAAAAAATATCAAACAAAAAGCCCCGAAAGGGGCTTTTTAATTTATTTTTGAAACTCTTGTATTATCTTATCAATTTTCCCGGCCATGATTTTTTCAATATTATGCCAAGATTTATTCAAGCGGTGGTCGGTAATCCTGTCTTGGGGGAAGTTATAAGTGCGTATTTTTTCGCTGCGGTCGGCGGAACCGATTTGAGCGAGGCGCTGCGCTTGCACACTCCCGGTAGTGCTATTTTCTTTAATCTCCAAAAGTTTGGCGCGTAGGAGATTCATGGCATTTTCACGGTTTTGCTGTTGGCTGCGTTCCGTTTGCGAAGTTACGGCGATATTGGTGGGTATGTGAACCAAGCGCACAGCGGTTTCGCGCTTATTTACATTTTGGCCGCCCGCGCCGCCGGCTTTGCTGGTTTCAAAGCGGATATCCGAAGGGTTAATTTTAAGTTCAGTTTCTTTGGGGATTCGTAAAATCGCGACCGAGACGGTAGAAGTATGAACCCGGCCTTGGCGCTCGGTTTCCGGCACTCTTTGCACGCGATGCACTCCGCCCTCCTGTTTGAATAGCCGATAAACCTCCGGGCCGCTGATGATAAAGCTGATTTGCTTGAAGCCTGCCAAATCCGTTGGGCTTTCTTCAGTAATCTTTACGCCAAAACCTTGCGATTGAGCATAACGGATATACATATTAGCCAAATCAGACGCAAAAAGAGCGGACTCTTGCCCGCCCACTCCGGCGCGGATTTCCACCGCGACGCTTTCCTGCTGCCCAAGGTTTGTGTTTTGGGCAATTTCCATATATTATTCGGCTTTAGCTTTTGCAGCCTTCTTAGCAGCTCTTTTAACTTTCTTAGAGACGAGTCCTTCTTTTTTGGCAGTCTGTCTCTGTTTGAATTTTTGAATCTGGCCGACAGTTTCAAGGATTTTTTCCTGGCCGGTATAGAAGGGGTGGCATTTAGGGCAAACTTCAACCTCAATGTACTCCTTGGTGGAGCCAGTGGTAAAGGTATTGCCGCAAGCACACCTGATGGTGGCTGCTTCAAAATATTTTGGGTGGATGTCCTTTTTCATAATAGTCCGATATATTCGTTAACAAATATGTTTAACATAAAAAAATGAAATATGCAAGAGGGGAGAAATGCCAGTTTTATCAAGGATATTGGATTTTACCCCCAAAAAGGAGGAAATTCTTCCATTATTGACACGGTAAAAATATTGTGTTATGAATAGATAGCATCAATTTCATAAATGCGCCCAAGAGTAATTGGGACGCTATAAGGAGGAAAATGGGTTCAAAAAACAGACGCAGCACTCTTACTAAAGACAAGGCGACAGAACGCAGTCTTCGCCAGCAGATTCAGGCTGAAACCGAAGAACTAGTATGCGAAGGCTCGCCAAGCAGCACGCCGGAAACTTCAATCCCGAAGGGCAAAAAAAAGAAATAACTTTTCTTCCGAATCATTAATAATACCATCCCCTCATTTTGGGGTTTTTATTTGCCGAGCGGGAATACAAATCACAAAAAGGAGGTAGTGTGGCAGAAAAAGAGCAAGACGGTATCGGGCAGATCGGGTTTGACCTTGAAACTCTCCGGTTTTCCGCAGCCCAAAAATGCGACGCAGACG
This sequence comes from uncultured Candidatus Saccharibacteria bacterium, assembly GCA_964596325.1. Classification (GTDB taxonomy): domain Bacteria; phylum Patescibacteriota; class Minisyncoccia; order Minisyncoccales; family JAGOPM01; genus JBAZJI01. The sequence goes on along the minus strand of CAZQSQ010000001.1, from coordinate 25,866 downwards.
GTGTTTGCTATTTGTTGGACCTTGCAGGAGATTTTGTCTTTGGGGCGAAACTCAATATGTATACAATCGAGAACGAAGAGAAGACACTGGTATTTGTGGCTAGTATTGTTCCGGAAAAATTATACCCCACCAAAATTGCTGACGAATTGTTGCGCCAACTCGCCGCCCCGCGCGGAGGCTTGTTTGCCGAGCGGGTTCCGTTTGTCTTAGTCAAGGCATTCGACGAGCTGATCGGCAAAGCACTTAGCACTAAAAATTAATCCCATTACTTTGGGATTTTTATTTTTGTTAGTGATTGTTCACTATGGGGGTCTTGCATATTTTTGAACTTATGATATTATATTGCGTAATCAAATTACTTAATTACTAATCCAAGCAAACCATGATTGCAGAAGAGCAAAAAGAACAATCGAGCGAAATGCTCAATAAGGGAATCGTACTCGGACATCAAGTTGCCCGCAGACACCCAAAAATGAAGCCTTTCATTTCCGGAATCAAGGCCGGTTTTGATGTGATTGATGAGGAAAAGACAAACTCCAGTCTTTTGGCCGCCAAGAATGCTATTCGAGAGCTGATTTTGGCTGGCAAGACCATTTTGGTCGTTGGCACGAAAGTCCAAGCCAAAGATATGGTCAAAGATTTTGCGGTTGCCTGCAACCTTCCTTATGTCAATTTGCGTTGGCTTGGTGGAACCATTTCCAATTTTGAAGTTTTGAAAAAGAGGGTTAGCCACATGAAGTCTATCGAGATGCTGAAGGCAACGGGAGAGATTTCCAAATATACCAAGAAAGAACAGGGCAAGATGCAGAAGGAATTAGAAAAGCTCTTGGCTAAATATGACGGTATTCGGGCTATGGATAAGCTGCCAGACGCAATCTTGGTCATGGATATGAAGAAAGACCATTTCGCCATTAAGGAAGCTAAAGACCGCAAGATTACCGTGATTGCCGTAGCCGATACTAATGTTGACCCGACTCCCGCCAATTATCCGATCTACGCCAGTGACGACACAACCAACTCCATTAAATTTGTTTTAGACAGCATTAAGGAATCGATACTCTCAGTCAGGGGACCACAGGCTAAGTGAACTCCCAAAAATTAATTGCATTTTTTACAATCAAAACCATGGCCACAATCGAGCAAGTCAAAGAATTGCGTGAAATCACCGGCGTTTCCATTTCCAAATGCAAGGAAGCTCTTGAACAGAGCAATGGTGATATGAATGCCGCCAAAGATCTTTTGCGCAAATGGGGGCAAAATGTCGCTGAAAAGAAGATGTCGCGCGTTGCCAATAAGGGCATTATTGACTCTTACATCCACTTCAACAAACAGGTTGGGGTACTTTTGGATTTGCGCTGCGAAACGGATTTTGTGGCCCGCAATCCTGAATTTCTTGAATTGGCGCACGCTTTGTGCTTGCACATTGCCGTCATGAAGCCACAATATATTAAGCCCGAAGATATTCCGGCAGAAGTCGTGGATAAGGAAAAAGCTTTTTATAACGAAGAATTCGCCAAATCCGGCAAGCCGCAAAATATTATTGATAAAATGATGGAAGGCAAGCTCAATAAGTTCTATGAAGAGAGATGCCTTATTAAGCAGCCGATGATGAATGAAGACGGCAAAACTGTCGAACAGTATATGGTTGAGAAAATTCAGAGAATTGGCGAGAATTTGCTCATTCATCGGTTTGAAAGGTTTGATATTGTCTAAAATATCATGGATTTAATGTGGATTGCGCTTCTGGTAGCCGTAGCAAGTGCGATCATAATTATTATATTTTTATCCCGCAAGGCAAAAGTACTTGCGGATGTTGAGCCGCATAATGTGACGATTTCGCCGATACTTAATAAGGTAAAGGTGAAGGTTGGCAAATACAATGTTTTTAAGGACTTGGTGGCGGTTACGCTTTTGGAGAAGCTGATTATCAAGGTCAGGATTTGGGCCCAAAAGATAGAGAACCAAACTTTGCATTGGCTGGAACATTTGCGCGTGAATTATAAAAAGGAAAACCCTAATCCGGTTTTTTCCCCGGAATATTGGGATAATTTGAAGCAAATGGCGGGCAAGAAAATGCCGAGAAAACAAAGTTCGAAATCCGAAGTTAAAAATCCGAATCCGGCCCAAAGTCCCAAGCCTGAAATTAAAACGGAGGCTAAGAAGCCGGAAGAACAGAAGTCGCAACCTTCTCCCATGACACAAGCAAGGCCGGAGAATAAAAAACCGGAAATGCGGAAATCTCAGCAGGGTCCGGTAGTGCAGCCAAAAACAGAAGTAAAGAAGCCCGAAGCGCAACAAATAAATTCGGTCCAGCCAGTTAAGAATAAAATTGAAGAACGAGTTAAATAAAATGTGCGGTTAGCCGCACCTTTTATAATGCCGGTGTAGCTCAGTGGCAGAGCAACTGTTTTGTAAACAGTAGGTCGGGGGTTCAAATCCCTTCACCGGCTCCAGTGATAATATAGTCGCAACTGTTTTGTAAGCCGGTCGCTTTCAGCGAACCAGGCCGTCTTTCCGCTTAGAGCATCGGCCGCCGCCGATAATTTAATAATTTGTTTACTAAAGTAAACAAGGCGGTAAACAGTACCTGCCTGCCGGCAGGCAGGGGTCGAGGGGTTCAAATCCCTTCACCGGCTCATTTTATAAAAACGCCATATCATCTGGTGCTTTTTATTTATAAGACGGATAATATATTACAATATTAAAAACTGCTTAATTTTAAGTTAAGCAGTTTATTTTTTATTTTTTAATTTTTTCGGAGTTTTCCACAGTCGGGTAGTGAGGCGGTCGCCCTAGGGCTATTGACACTATTTGTTTGGTCTGCTAACATGCCATCACGTGGTTAATACACCACTTGATCGTTTCAAATTGAATAACCACCTAAATTATTGATTTATATTTTTGGTGCCAGCCAAAAATATATTAGACGAAGCGATTTTTATCGGCATTGGCCGTTAAAAGTTGTTTCATTATACGTTTATTTTTTTTGAGAGTTTGATGATGGCTCAGGATGAACGCTGGCGGTGTGGATAAGGCATGCAAGTCGAGCGGAATATCTTGCGTAGCAATACGTAAGATGTTTAGCGGCAAACGGGTTCGTAACACGTAGGAACATCCCCAATTCACGGAGATAACCTATCGAAAGATAGGCTAATATCCGATAGTCCCGCAAGGGTAAAGTCGCAAGACGGAATTGGATTGGCCTGCGTCCTATCAGCTTGTTGGTGAGGTAATGGCTTACCAAGGCTATGACGGGTAGGGGGCGTGAGAGCGCGACCCCCAACACTGGAACTGAGATACGGTCCAGACTCCTACGGGAGGCAGCAGCCGAGAATATTGGACAATGGGGGAAACCCTGATCCAGCGACACCGCGTGTGGGAAGAAGGTCTTCGGATTGTAAACCACTTTTATATGGGAGCAAGTTATTGAGAGTACCATGGGAATAAGGGGTTGCTAACTCTGTGCCAGCAGCAGCGGTAATACAGAGACCCCGAGCGTTATCCGGATTTATTGGGCATAAAGGGTGCGTAGGCGGTTGGAGAAGTCTCGGGTTAAATATCTAGAGCTCAACTTTAGAAATGCTCGGGAAACCATTCAACTGGAAGATGCTAGAGGCAAACGGAACCATCGGTGTAGGGGTGAAATCCGTTGATATCGATGGGAACACCAAAAGCGAAGGCAGTTTGCTGGGGCAATCTTGACGCTGAGGCACGAAAGCGTGGGGAGCAAAAAGGATTAGATACCCTTGTAGTCCACGCCCTAAATTTTGAACACTGGTTGCCGGGAGTGTCGACCCTCTCGGTGACGAAGCAAATGCGTTAAGTGTTCCGCCTGGGAAGTACGGCCGCAAGGTTGAAACTCAAATCAATAGACGGGGACTTACACAAGCGGTGGATCATGTGGCTTAATTCGACAACAAGCGAGGAACCTTACCAAGGTTAGAAATCCAAACGACAATCCTATGAAAGTAGGACTCCGCAAGGCGGTTGGACAGGTGCTGCATGGTTGTCGTCAGCAGGTGCCGTGAGGCGCTCCCTTAGATGGGGAAACCTGCGCAACCCTTGCCCTGTGTTTTATTTGTCACAGGGGACTGCCCGGGACAACTGGGAGGAAGGTGAGGATGACGCCAAATCAGCATGGCCCTTTGATACCTTGGGCTGCACACGTGATACAATGGATGGTACAGCGAGCTGCTAAACCGCAAGGTCAAGCTAATCTCTTAAAACCATCCCTAGTTCGGATTGAGGGCTGCAATTCGCCCTCATGAAGCCGGAATCGCTAGTAATCGCGCATCAGCCATGGCGCGATGAATGTGTCCCTGAGTCTTGTACTCACCGCCCGTCACGCTAGGGGAGCTGGTGGTAGCCGAAATCCCAGTTTGTCTGGGCTGAAGCTAAAATCAGTGACAAGAGCGAAGTCGTAACAAGGCACGGGTAGCGGAAGCTGCTCGTAGATCATTTTATTTTTTCATCTTTTTTCTTCGGAAAAATGCATGAAAGAAAAGGCGATAGGGTTTGAGAACTGGAATTCCGTTCTTAAATTCACAACTTAGCCTCTCCCTTTGGGGCATCTTAGGAAATACCGAAGGGGACGTATAATGGACAACTTTTAGTGGCAAATGTTTAGTGGTTATTCAATTCGAAATGATACAAAACCGCCTCTAAGGGCGGTTTTTGTGTGCAATAAAAACAGCTTGGTTAAAGCTGTTATGGGGATTCAATTTCGAGGATGGTGAAGCCTCCGTTTTGTTCCAGTGTTTCAATGGCGGCTCGGATAAACTCACGTCGGAATTTGCGCACAACCCTTCTTTGCGGATCGGTTTTGAGTATTTTGTCCAGCTCCCAGATGCGAATAAAAATCCAATCAAGGAAATCGACAAAATCATATTCATTAATGATATCCCGGAAGTGTTTGGCCTCTCTGCGCCGAAGGTGAAAATATTCCTTGCGCAGTTTACTGCACCGCACGATTTTTCCTAGAAGTTTAAGTAAGTCCGAATAGATCCGCTTGTTTATCTTTTCCTTAATGCCCAGCTCATTAACAATGCAGATGACCACCTCTTGTGGAAAACGCTCATTAAAGGGCTCGTGGAAAGAAAAATGTTCCTCGGGCGGCGGGCGCGGCAGGCTATGCGAAAATGGCATGTCTCCCAGCTCTTCATCTTTCATGCGGACTCTTGGGGCAATATGATGTCTTGAAGTCCTTTTTGTATACGAGTGCCGTTTTTGGTTTGGCGAAATGATTTTCGAGTAACGGCAACCCAGCGAAACGGTAGCGGGTCCCATAAGCATCCTCCTTTCTTGATAATGGACTGCCTAATTTTAACCGGCAAGCAAAGTTTAGGGCAAATTGCTTTTCCTCAGCAAAAATGGCAAAAAATTTGTGCTGAATTTGTCAATCATGAATATACTTGCATTTAAGTTGGCTGCGTGCTTATATGGTGGCAAGACAAATATATGGACAAAGTATTAATTTCAAGGTTATTGAAAATCGGCGGCATTATCGCTGCTTTTGCAATATTATTTGCAGTTGATGCTTGGCTCTACGAGAATAAGAATAGTAAATTGCCTCCCGTAAGGAGCGAGCTTGAAGAAGAGGAACAATTTGCAGAGGAGGCTAATTTTGGCGGTGATCGGACTGCCGACGGGCAAACGGTTACAAAGGAAGAATCTTCAAACGATGAAAACGAAGATACAAAGTCCGTTATACAGCAAAAGCCTTCGGAGATTACAATAAAAAGCAGTGAGATAAAAATCAGCAGCCTGTCCTCCATAAGCCCGCAAGTGGCTGGAGCCAACAGTGTTGTGGCTGAAAAAATACAATACCAAATATTGGCGCCAAGCATTTCTCGAGCCATGGGACTTTCCTTCAAATATCCGGCCAATATTTTTAGAATAAGTTCGGGAAAGGCCAGTCTTTTGCTTTTTAGCCAATATTCCTTTGTTAGTAACTTTTCCGGGCTTTCGGGCCAGAAAATGTCCCATAATTATTCCATTGAATTTGTAAATTACAACAATGATTTGCAGGAAGCGCTCAAAAAGGAAATGCCTTATGCGGTCGGGCAGATTTTTAAGGATGGAAAATTCGTGCCCGCTCCCGGCTACGCGGAAAAACTCTCATTTGCCGGTAAAGATGGTTTTGTAGTAATGGAAGGTGCGGAGGGATTGAATATGCATTACTTTTTCCTGCCTAAAACGGCCAAGACATCGTTGGTAATCAGGTTCAAATTCATTGGAGAAAACCTTAAGCCCAAGCTTTCGGAAACTGAGCAGAAAAAGTATTTTAACGAAGTATTATCATCGTTGGTAATAAAGAAATGAATTTGATTGTTAAAAGCCCCACCCGATAATTGGTGGGGCTTTGACTTTAGAGCTTTTTGTGCTTAAATGTTTTTGTTCTTTGATTTTTGAAAAAGGAGGAAAGATGAGTCGCAAATTTCCAGGTATGGAGCCGGATTCGGTCGATGAAACTTTACAGATGCGGCCAATGACCAATGACGGCCGGCAAGTTAAACCGGTCAGGGAGCGAATGCCTCAAGAATGTTTTGATGAAGCATGCAAGTTTAACGTTTTTGGCTATGTCGCGGTGATTATTGAGGAAGATTCGCATTTATTTTTCAGCAGCAACGCGCGAAGGGATCCGGTAATCTGGATTGCGGATACGAGGATGTTTATGGGGGAAACTGTCGCCGATGCAGCCGCAAGAACGGTTCGGGAAAGGTTTTCCTTTGAATGCGACAAGGCGCGTTTCATTGAAACCGGCCGTTATGTGTCGGGAGTTTTTGGGGCCAACAGTCAAACTAAACAGCCAATCCATAAGCTGATATTGATTAATGCTTTGTTAATAACATCCAAGGAACGCAAAGCTTTGAAAATCAGCGGAAAGTATGATGGCTATCATTGGCTTTTGGCGGGAGAACCTTTGCATAGCAAAAGTTCCAAATACGCTCCGCTTCTCCGGCAGATCTTGGCCAAATACGTTGACTGGATACGCAAAGAGGGCAAAAGACCCTATCATGAAATGCTGGAAAAAATCCGCGCCCAGAACGAAAAAGACCTAAAAGACGAAAAGAATTCCTCTTCAATCTAAGCCCTACAAAGGGCTTTTTTCTTTTGTGCAAAAAAGGCTTGACTGGGGTTTTGGTCCCGGTAAAATGAAGGTACAAGCTTTAGGGAAAATTTTTCCTAACTGCGCGCGCACCTTCTAAATCTGCATCAGCAGACTCCAAGATTAAAACAAGCCGACTTACTTATATTTTGTTTTCCGGATTAAGGAAAACTCACTCGATTGATTTGCCACAAAAGTCAATCATTTCATTTTCATTCTCATATAGAATTACGTTTTCGCTCGAGCAAAAATCCGTTTCAAGCAAATATAAGCCAAAAAAGCTACATAATATCTTGGTATCAGCTGCTGAAAAATCTCTTAAACGGCGCCCCAACAGGCGCCTTCCTTTTTCTTTGTTAACATTGACACATTAAAGTATTTATTGTATTTATTAAGTATTAAAAATTCTATAAGGAGGAAATAGATGAGAACAATTTGGGACCTTATCCCGTCATACGATCGCGAAGAGTATACGGAAGCATTGGTAAGCGATGTGGACCGTAACATAGCGATTTATTTGAAAGAGGCAGAAAAAACCGATGATAAGATGAAGCGGGTGGAGCTGATTTTGCTCAAACTTGGGCGTTTTAACGAGAAGTATCCGCTCTTCCTGCTTAACCACCACGCCAGAAAATTTCTTGAAGACGCCAAGGTAGAAACCACCAATGAAAAATCTGCTTGGAAGGTGCTCAAGAAATTCACCTTGTCTAGCGGAAAAGTGGTTTTCGAAAAGGTGCAGGATTCAGAGAGAAGCATCAAGATCGCCAGTCGAACATTCCTCAAGCTGGTTGACGAGAGTGGCCAAGACATTCCAGAGACTGTTTGGACCGACGTGCAAAAGCTTAATACTTTACATCTAGCTATTGGCAATTAGCTACAAAACTAACCCCGTTATGCGCGGGGTTCTTTATTTGGCAATTTGACTTTGGAATAAGGCTAAGTTATAAAATGGCACATTCAAAATTTAGGAGGCGAAATGGAGAACGATGATTATGACTTAGATTACGTGCGCAAATGTGCTACGCGATGGCAGGTTGCATTTTTTATCACGCTGTCTTCGTCGCTTATCTTTCTGCTTTTCATCTGGATGATTTGCGACAAAAATGTTTTGGTGCCAAAGGGGCAGGGTTATGACGGCAAAAACAAAATATTCATCGAATATATCGGTGAGCCGCGCCCAGTGCAGCCGCAAAGCGAAGAATCCCCGGATATTGCAAAGAATGCTCAGGGCTTTGAACAAAAGATTGTCGCCGCGCAGGAAAAGGACCAATTTTTGTCTGCCAAAATCCAGCAAGCCAAGGATGACGAAAAAATCATAGTGGATAAGGTAAGAGAATTGTACCGCAACGGCAACACGGTTTATGTTCTGACCGCTGCGGGCAGCTCTTCAGCCACTAATGAATACTACTACCTGTGGCGGGACAGATTTGAACGCAAAGATATCTCCTTTTACTTCGGGAATTACGAATCGGCCTACATGTTTATTTTTGTCGACAAGCCCCAAAAACCGGTATTTTATATTCCTGCTTCATGGCAAAAAGAATGCCAAGATGTTTTCGAAAAACAAAAACCCCGCTGATAAGCGAGGTTCTTTTATTATTTGAGGTAGCCGTTTTCCTTATACCATTTAACTCCGCGTCTGATGGCTTCGCGGATCGGGGTATAAACCAACCCCAGTTCTTCAATCGATTTTTTGTTGTTGAAATAAAATTTAATGCCGTGGAATTTAACCATGTCCAAAGTCATTTTCGGTCGGGTGCCGGTTGCCCTTTTAAGCAAATCATTGGCGGCGGTCATTATCCATAAAATAAATTCCGGCAGGGGGAGAAAAGGCGCTTGGGCTCCAATTTCTTGGGCGATTATTTTTTTGAGGTGGTAATAAGAGATATTTTCCGAGCAAATAATATAGCGCTGACCTTTTTTGCCTTTCTTTATGGCTAGGCTGATGGCAAGGGCCACATCTTTAACGTCGACAACCGATTGCCCATTTTGGGGATAAAAGACATTGTAGGGGAAACTGAATTTGAATAGGGAATCGGTAGTAATCCGGCGGATGTCGCCGTCGCCATGCATCGAGGCGGGGCACAAGATGGTGGCGTCGAGGCCTAAGGTTACGGCTTTGAGTACTTCCTGTTCACCAAAATATTTTGAGTCGCAATAGGCCACATTAAGCTTGGCCAAATTATAAACGGTATTTTCATCGGCCGGGGTATGGTCTTCATTGTAACCAATAGTTACCGTGGAGCTGATATGGATAAGTTTTTTGATTTTGTTTTTAAGGCAAGCCAAGGCGACATTTTTTGCGCCCTGATGATTGACCTTAAACATTAAATCATTTTGTTTGCGCCAATAGCTTACGATTCCGGCCATATTGACGACCGCATCATAACCAATGATAAGCTTTTCCAACTGCCTTGCATCCGTAACATCCCCGGAAACTAGCCTGATTTTATTAGCATCCAAAAGTTCAGTTTTTGAAGTATCGGGCACCATAACTGTGACCTCGTGACCTTCAGAAATAAGTAAATTGGCCGTATGATGGCCCAGAAAACCTGAACCGCCAACAATTAATATTTTCATAACAATATGCCATCTTACCAAAAAGGGGATATATTTTCCACAGGGGGATATTTTCAAAATAAAAGACTTGCTATAATAAGGCACAAGGTCGCGGGCCTGCAAAAGGCCTCAGTTATTAAAAATAATCCCGCCCTGCCCGGGCATAAGGCAGGAAAAAAGTAATAAACATGATTGATTTCAATGCATTCGTGACGCCGTTTCAGGCGACCCTCGTGGATTCCCTGACTGCGGTTGTTCTTTTCCTGCCCAAACTGATCCTGGCCCTTCTTGTTGCTTGGATCGGCTTCTGGATTGCGGGACTATTCGGCAAGGTCATCTCTGAGATTATCAAAGCCGTCAAGTTTGATAAGATCTTTGAAGACAAGGGTTGGAGTGAAGCCCTCAAAAAAGCCGATATCGATGGCGCCCCTTCTTCATTTATTGGCGCGATCATTAAATGGATTTTTGTCATCATTTTCTTAGTGATGATTTCCGACATTTTGGGTTTGGGGACATTCAGCGTTCTTCTTAAGGAGATCGTTGCCTACTTGCCCAATGTTGCGATTGCCTCTTTGCTTTTTGTGGCCACCGTCATTATCACTGACCTTGTTGAGAAGGTGATTGTGGTCTCCATTGGCGGAATGAAAGTCAGCTATGCAACGGCTATCGGTTCCGTGGTCAAATGGGCTATTTGGATTTTCTCCATTTTTGCCATCATGGACCAATTAAGAATCGCCCCTTACATTGCCCAGACTTTGTTTGCCGGAATTACTTACTTCTTCGTTTTGGCCTTGGGCCTTGCCTTTGGTCTTGGCGGAAAGGAAGTGGCTGGCGATATCCTCAAGGATATCCGCGACAAGTTCCGCAAATAATTTGCAGTATAAAACCCCCTGCCGGAAGCAGGGGGTTTTCTTTTGTGATTTCCACAACTTGGCCGCCCTTGGGCTATTGACAGTGTTTGCGGATTTTGCTAATATGTCCGTACGCTCAGAAATGACTAAAACCTATTTTAAGAGCATCAAAAAACGTCAAGCGATTAACTAACCGTCCATTTGGACTGTGGTTAAGTCGCTTAAAAGCGACTTTTTTGTTTGCTAGGTCAAAGCATTTATTAGCGGGTTCTTAAACAACTGAATATTAGAGAATATAAGATAAGGAAAATAATAAGAGTAAAGAACAAAGAATGTAAACAATAATATTATTTATATTATTGTGGTCTTAAATTGCTAGTTGAAGGTAAATTTATGTGCAGATGGCGGATGCCTTGGGATATTTGAGCGATGAAGGACGTTGCGTAGTTGCGATAAGCTTCGGGGAGCCACGTAGCAGGCTGTGATCCGGAGATGTCCGAATGGGGAAACCTGGTTAGAGTAACATCTAATCGCCTACAAGCTGATTACTTGCAGGTGTGCACCTTGGGAAGTGAAACATCTCAGTACCAAGAGGAATAGAAACCAAATCTTTGCATTTCATGCATTGACCATTCCCTTAGTAGCGGCGAGCGAAAAGGGAATAGCCTAAACTCTTTCCAAATTTTGGAGGGAGGGTCATAAGGTCGTATCGTCTGGAGTTTTTTCACTGCGATGATTTCCAACGTAGTGAAAACATTCCGGAGGGAGAACACATAGGTAGTGGTGTTAGCGGAATCACCCTGGAAAGGGGTGCCATAGAGGGTAATAGCCCCGTACGCGAAAACATTCCTACGCTCCTTGATACTTTTCTTGAGTACCACGAGACATGACAATCTTGTGGGAAGTCGGCGGGACTATACCGCTAAGGCTAAATATCAAATATCACCGATAGTGAACAAGTACCGTGAGGGAAAGGTGAAAAGCAGCCCGGAAGGGCGATGAAATAGTACCTGAAACCGTCTGCATACAAGGTGTGGGAGTCCCGACTTGTCGGGATGACCGCGTGCCTATTGAAGAATGTGCCAGCGACTTTCAATATTGCCTACTCTAAGCCCCTACGGGGTGCAGAGAAAGTGAAAGCGAGCGTTAATAGCGCGAACCACAGGCAGTGTTGAAGACCCGAAGCCAGAGAGAGCTTGCCATGAGCAGGGTGAACACCCCCGAAACGGGGTGGGAGGCCCGAACCGGTTGTCCTTGCAAAAACATCGGATGACTTGTGGCAAGGAGTGAAAAGCTAATCGATCCTGGTAATAGCTGGTTCTTCCCGAAATAATTTTAGGATTAGCGTCATGCGCTTTTCCGGAGGTAGAGCACTGAATGGATTGCCTTGTCCGTAAGGTCAGGCAACTCAATCAAACTCCGAATGCCGGAAGTTTAAGGCGTATGGCAGTTAGCCCGTGGGGGCTAAGCTCCATGGACAAAAGAGAAACAACTCAGATCCACAACTAAGGTCCCAAAATCAAAGCTAAGTGCAAGCAAGGTAGTGAGATTTCTAAGATAGTTAGGAGGTTCGCTCAGAGGCAGCTATCCTTTAAAAAGTGCGTAATAGCTTACTAACTGAGAAATTTTGCGCCACAGATGTATCGGGGCTAAAGCTTTGTACCGAAGTTTGGAATTTCCGCTTTTAGCGGGAGTGGTAGGGAAGCGTTCCGTTTGCAGTGAAGGTGAATCGTGAGGTTCGCTGGAGCGTACGGAAGTGCGAATGCTGGCATGAGTAACCGCATTGCGGGTGAAAGCCCCGCACACCGGAAACCCAAGGTTTCCTCAGCAACGTTAATCGACTGAGGGTCAGGCGGTCCTAAGCAGAACCCAAAAGGGGTATGTGATGGATAACTGGTTAATATTCCAGTCCTTGGTGTGAGTTTTATGGTATTGACGAAGTTCAGTAGTTGTCACGGAATAATGATTTGCCGTTTATGGCGTAAGGAAACAAGCGCCATATGCAGTCTGGTCTTTGGATCAGGCAATGACAATGAGCGCGCTTCCAAGAAAATTTACCATAAGTTAACTCACATCAAACCGTACCGTAAACCGACACAGGTGGGTTGGTATCAGTGTACCAAGGTGAACGTGTGAAACTTCGTTAAGGAACTCGGCAAACAAGCGGCCGTACCTTAGGTATATGGCCTCCCAGCCTCCGCGGCTGGGCGCAGCGAAAGTCTCTCAGGCGACTGTTTATCAAAAACACAGCTCCGTGCTTAACTCGTAAGAGGATGTATACGGGGTGAAGCCTGATCAATGCTGGAACGTTAAAGGTGCAGGTGTATGCCGCAAGGTGTATGCTTAGCGCCCGAAGCGCCAGTCAATATCGGCGGTAACTATAACCGTCTAAAAGTAGCGTAATCCCTTGTCGGGTAAGTTCCGACCCGCATGAATGGCTTAACGACCCGAGAACTGTCTCAACGAAGAGCACGGTGAAAATGCGACACCGGTGAAGACGCCGGTTACCCGCAGCTAGACGGAAAGACCCTAGAAGCTTTACTGTAAGTTCTTATTGTTTTAATGATTTTGATGCGTAGCGTAGTGGCGAGGGGATGAAGTGTTCCTTTCGGGGGGCATGGACTCGACAATGAAACAGCCATCTTTAAAATTATTAAATCTAACCCGAATTGATCTTTCGGGGACAATGGGAGCCGGGCAGTTTTAGTGGGGCGCTAACCTCCCAAATCGTAACGGAGGCGTCCAAAGGTCGGCTAGATCCGGATGGAAATCGGATCGATACTGTAAAGGGATAAGCCGGCTTTACTGCGAGGCGGATATGCCGAGCAGCTGGGAAACCAGGGCTTAGTGAACCGACGGATTGTATTAGAAAATCCGAAGACATCAACCAAAAGCTACTCTAGGGATAACAGGCTGGTAGAGCCCGCGAGTTCACATCTACGGCTCTGTTCGGCACCTCGATGTCGGCTCATCTTATCCTGGGGCTGGAGAAGGTCCCAAGGGTTTGGCTGTTCGCCAATTAAAAAGATACGCGAGCTGGGTTCAGACCGTCGTGAGACAGGTCGGTCCTTATCTGCTGTGGGCGTTCGGGATTTGAGGGGTCTTGGCTGTAGTACGAGAGGACCCAGTTGAACGAACCTCTGGTGTACCAGTTGTCCTATCAAGGGCACTGCTGGGTAGCTAAGTTCGGATGGGATAAGCGCTGAAAGCATCTAAGCGCGAAACCCGCCCCAAGATTAGATCCCGTTAAGACTCGTCACAGACTATGACGTTGATAGGATGCAGGTGGAAGGGCCGAGAGGCTTTAAGCCGAGCATTACTAATAGTCGAAACCTTCAGCTAGCAATTTAGGATCTCAGTATCGTTAGCTTATATTCTTTTTGTGCACATTTATTGGGGGCTATGCCAGTGTTGTCCCACCCGTTCCCATTCCGAACACGGAAGTGAAATACACTATGGCCGATGATAGTCGCAAGGCGAAAGTAGGTAGCCCCCGATAAATGTGCACAAGCAAGGCCACCCGGAAGGGCGGTTTTTTGTTTGCATTGGTTTACCGCCCGTGATAGTCTATAAAAAGCATCTTAACAACAAAGGGGGTGTTTATGCTCGATAAAAGCAAGGCAGAAGATAGGGTGAGAAAAAGGCTTGACGATCTCGGGATGGCCGTTTTTGCCCATGGGGTTATAGTTCCAACGAGCAAGGCCGTATTGGACGGTATCTCTTTGGGAAATTTCAAATCTGTAAAAAAGAATCGTCAGATTGCTTACATCAAGAGTGGGCAGTCGCCTTCCTGGATGAAAGTGCGCACAGATGCATCTGGTCGCGTCGTCGGTTTCTATGATTACAAAAATTGGGAGATGAGCATATCTTTTGACGTTATCCGCGAAAAAGACAAAGGCTTGGTTTTTGAAACTGCTAAAAAATTATGCACGCGGGAAGTCTTGGGGGGATGTGACCAGCTAACAATCGTTATAAAGGAATACTCTTCGGAGGAGCCGCATTTTTGTTTAGGAGTTCCAATTATACCAACTATACGTCGATATTTTTATATCGAGTATAACGGTAAGGGCGCGCCCAAAATTGAAGAATACGCATAGCCGTGAGGCTATTTTTTTATTGACAAAATAAAAAACTTATTGTATCGTATAACATTCACAATTCAATAAGGAGGAGGATGGATGGATATTAAGGATTGCCGAGTCGGAGAAAAGGTAGTGATTAAAGCTACTTTAATTGAAAAGTTAAAGAGCCGTATAAGATCCAGCGATAGCCGGAAGCTGTTTTATGGAAAAGTCGTAACCATTTCTCACCTCGATCACGTTAAGTGCAGGGCGAAAATTTTTGAGGATGATCAAACTGATTGGTGGGGGGTGTCTATGTTCGAAGAAGTTAAAGTTGCTACTCGGATCGAAATTAAAAATGAGTTTGCTTACTACTACACTTCCACATCCACTGGAGGATCGACCGTTTGGGAACTAGGGCGCAAAGTGCCACTGGTCAAGCTGCTCCAAAATTTGGAAGTCACAAAAAACGTCGTAAATAGCGGCAGCACTGAGGCTTTACCTAACGGGACAAGATTTTATTCTCGGATAGGTCAAAGCGAGGTGATTGTTTTTGAGCAAGCTCCCAAAATCGTCGACATCCTGATCGATGAGGATAGCTTTAGGGATAATGGCAAAAGGTTGGCGAAGTACTTTCTGGGAAGGTGGGAAAACCGTCATTATGTCGATAAGCCCTTCAAAATTGCTTATCCATATATGATTTTTGTCGCCTATTTTCGGGAAAAATATCTCCGCACGTTTTCAGTATACTTCAGCAATAAAAGCATTTGCGACATCAATGACCCGCTGTTTTGCCCCCATACGCTAAATACCTGCATTGATTCTAGCGGGTTCAACACTGTCTGTTTGGGCGATTACGAGTCTGATACCCAGCTATCGCTCTGCGAACGCGTCAATGATCTGCTTAGTTATTTTTGGCATTCAGAGTGGGGAGATGATTATTACGATTACGACGATAATGTGGAGGATAAAGACCAAAGCCTAGCCTTTGTGCAAAACCGCGATCTTGATAAGAGAGTCAAAACATTTAGCGCTTGGCAAACGGCTACCGAAAGGGATCCATTATTTGTATGTAAGATAAATTGGGTGCCGGCTGGTTTGACGGTAGGACAGGCAATGGCTGCGGCGGTCCGTGACGATTATGGTGATATTGAGGAGAGTGGCTTTATAGAACGTTCCTTGCATAATTATACCATCGAGTCCCTCACAGACGTCATTTATCAGATATCCGAAGAGTAGAATAGCGCCTTTTGGCGCTTTTTATTATATTGACACGAAGAAGAAAATGTGTTAAAAAATGATATTAACAAAACTATAAGGAGGAGGTTAAGGTGCTAGATATTTTTTATCTTGATGATCAGTTTAAGTTTGAATTGGTGAAGAAAAACAGCTTTTATGTATTGGCGAGTAATGGTTTATTTTTCTATCGGAAAATGAAGTTTTTTACTTCTTTAACCCCGGTATTCTTGCCAGCAAAAAAGCAATCGATTGGTCAGCTTCAAGCGGCCAAGCCATTTGTCATGCTAAATTTGCCCAAGAAAATTCCTAATACGATTTTCGGGCAGGCCTTGTCTTTTTTTTGCGAGGTATTTAGCAAGTTTGGCGGCTCTGAGGCGGTAGTCCTGATTTATTGGAACAGCCTGACAGAGGAATATGATTTGCGCTGTCCCAAACAGGAAGTCGGCATCGGCTATATCAGTAGTTACGAAGTCGGGCCCAACCCGCCGAATTGCCTGCGTCTAGGAACCATTCATTCGCACGGTTCCATGGCGGCGTTCCATTCTGGAGTCGATGACAAGGATGAAGAGTGCGATGATGGTATCCACATTACAATCGGAACCATTAATTCTCTGCCCAGCATTTCTTGTTCGGTTGTTGTTTCTGGTGAGCGCTTTGAGATTTCCGAAAAGGATATTTTCGAATATCCCAATGTCGGTCAACATGATTTGCAGTGGATAAAGTCGGTCAAAAAAGTCGCGGCGGTCAGCTACTATGGAAAGAATAAAGCAGTTGCAGGCAAGGGTAATTCTAAGATTTCCAGTTCGGATCTCGGCGAACTTCCTTTGGGCAAATGCGTTCCGGAAAATTACGGACAGGAGGGCTGATTGAACTGTAAAATTATCGGTTGTGGAGGTATTGGTACTTGGTTGGCAGAGCCTTTGTGCCGTTATCTTAATCACAAGGAAGGACGGCATTGCGTCACCTTTGTTGATGGGGACACTTTTGTCCCGGCGAATTCTATACGCCAGTCGTTTGGTTCGCAAGGCAAAAAGGCGCGCGTGAAAGCCGGTGAGATTGCCTCTCGCTTTCGAAACTTGTCAGTGCGCGACATTGTGCAATATGTCACCAAAGAAAATATCAATGCAGTCATCACCCAAGGGGACACGGTCTTTCTTTGCGTCGATAATCATCAAACGCGAAAACTTGTTTCAGACTATTGCCAGAAACTTGATTGTGTGGTATTGATTTCAGGTGGCAATGAGTTAACGGATGGCAATGTCCAGACATATATCAAGCGTGATGGTTTGGAAATTTGTCCACCAATAACTTACATGCATCCCGAAATTGCCAATCCCGATGACAGTAACCCGGGAGAAATGAGTTGCGAGGAACTGTCACACAGTGTTTCGGGCAAGCAGATTATCTTTACCAATTTTATGGCCGCTGCTTGCATGCTCGATGCGTTTTTCTTGATTGAGGAGGATAGGCTTGATGATGTTGGGGAAATGTTCTTTGATTTGCTGATAGGCTCTGTCAAAAAAATTCCAAGGAGGAAAAGTCATGACTGAAGAAAAAAAGGTTGAAGGCGCAGAAGAGACAGATGGTATTCTCGTTACCGTTATTTACGGTGCCAACGAGGAAAGCATCAAGGGGTTTACCGGCAAAACAGTCGGTGAAATCCGTCAGGCAAAGAGGGAATCCATGAATATCCCGCAGGGTGCCACGGCCTACTTGAATGGCGACCCGGTTGACGATGATGCTGTTGTTGAAGATGGGGATTCTCTGGAATTCTCCAAACTCTCCGGCAAAAAAGGCTAGCTCACCAGCCGAATCGAGTTTTTTCTCAGATTTTTTAACAAAAAATTTGAATTATAGCCCTAAAAAAGGGCTTTTTTCATTTTCAAAAAGGAAATTCAGAGTGTTGTAAAACAAAACTCCGCTTATCGCGGAGTCTTATTCACGGTGGGCGATAGAGGATTCGAACTTCTAACCACAACGCAGGTCATCCCGACAAGTCGGGACTACCGTTGAGGTTTATGTAGGCGCGCCGAAGATATTCTCGATTTTTTAGGCTCTTTAGTTTATATTCAAACTTTAATGCACTGGACTTATCTGAGAATTCGAACGATTTAATGAGTTTCCACGGCATGAATTTCTTAGTATATCGCTGTTGGCCAGAGTTGTGTTGGATTAGGCGGCGCGCCAAATCGCTTGACGTGCCTATGTAAAAACGACCCGATGATATGCTCTCAAGTATATAAACGAAGTATTTCACGGTGGGCGATAGAGGATTCGAACCTCTAACCCTTCGCACGTCAAGCGAATGCTCTACCGTTGAGCTAACCGCCCATGAAAATTTATCTACTACATGTTGCGCTTAGTTCATAACCCTTCCACGTCATCCCGACAAGTCGGGACTACCGTTGAGCTAACCGCCCATGAAAATTTATCTACTACATGTTGCGCTTAGTT
>CAZQSQ010000001.1:0-7494 GCA_964596325.1 uncultured Candidatus Saccharibacteria bacterium | reverse complement strand
CTACCGTTGAGCTAACCGCCCATGAAAATTTATCTACTACATGTTGCGCTTAGTTCATAACCCTTCCACGTCATCCCGACAAGTCGGGACTACCGTTGAGCTAACCGCCCATGATTTTTTCTACTTTAATAGCTTAGCATAAAATGATAATAAAACAAGAGCGGATTATTTTTTAATCCGCTGTCCTTTGGCCTCAGCCAAAATTTCGTCCCATGCTTTGAATATCGGGATACTGGGCGCCTCATAAAGCGAGGCGGCCGTGTTGCGAATTGCGTCAGCCTTCTCTTTACCCAAAATGCTGCGCAAGAGGGAAAAGGCGGCGCTGAAAATGATGATGAAGAATAGTATTGCAATGAGAAGTCCAAAAAGTCGCACGCCGGTATCCAATAGCCAGAGAACTGTCGAAGTGTTTGTAAAATATCTGAGCTTGAAGGCGACAAAGTAAATTATTCCCAGAAATATGCAGATTGGGGCAATTCGCATAATCCATTTCACCCATTTCCCCAAAGTTCTGATCCACGCCTCACTGATTTTCATTTGTCCTCCTTAATACTATAATTATAGCATATATTTGGAAAAAAGTCAAATATAAAGTTTTAACGATACTATAATAATATTTGTAATTCCTTTCGAAATATAGTAAATTAGCACTAATGGTTGCCAACAGCCAAACAAATAAATATTTGTTTTTACTGGGCATATTTTTGTTGCTTTACACTTTTCAGTCGCCGATCCGAAGCGCTTTTATTTTTGCAACCTCACCGCTGCAAGTGGCCGGAACTTTTTTGGCTAACAGTGTCAATGGCAGCTTAAATTACTTTTTTAATGCAGGCAATTTTCAACGCGAAAATGGTATTTTGCGCTTGAAAGTCGCCTCGCTAGAAGCTGAGTTGGCCCAATTACAGGAAATTCGCCGAGAAAATGAATCTTTGCGCGAGGGGATGCAGCTGAACTTGGAAAAAAAGCTCAATGTGATTTCCGCCAAAACCATTTTGAAAAATCCCCAAACCGATACTTTGTTGGTTAATAAAGGCGAAATCCATGGAGTCCTGAAAGGCATGGCCGTTATTACTCCGGAAAATATACTTATTGGCCGCGTAGGTGAAGTTTATTCCAGCTACTCCAGTGTCGATATGATTAGTAATACGTCTTTTCCGCTTTTTAATGCCAAGGTTGCCACTTCCGGTTTGGAAGTCGTGGTCCGTGGCAAAGGAAATGGTTTAATGGGGTTGGAGTTCGCCCCGGCCGACAAAGCTTTCCACGAGGGAGATATTCTGGTATCAACCTTAACAGGGGGGATTTTCCCCGAGGGTTTGCTGGTTGGCAAGATTTCTAAATTCAAAAAAAACGACACTGATCCGGTGCCGACCGTTGAAGTGTCTTCCGATTACCGTTTTACCGGTTCGGATTATGTATTTTTGGTGGCACCCAAATAACATGAGCACGATTTCTAAATATTTATTGCTGTTTTTTTCGGCTATACTGCAAGTCAGTTTTTTTAACCGCATTTCCGTATACGGTTATGTGCCGAATTTCTTTTTGATTTTGTTGGTGGTTTTGATTTTCACCGAATCTCCTTCGCAGTTTGAGGCGCCATATTTTGCCTTTTTTGCCGGAGCAGTTTGGGATTTGCTGTTTGCTGCCAAGTTCGGAGTTTGCACGGTTTTATTTTTCCTTCTTGCCCTTGCCCTAAAGCGCTTGCGCGAGGCTTTTGAGCCCGGCTTCTGGTTTTACTTAGTTTTTGGTTTAGTATTTTTTGTTTCTTATTTTGCTTTGGAACCCTTAATGCTTGGCTATAATTTTCAAAATTTATTCCAAGCCAATAATTTCGCGCGCTTGGGCACAAATTTCGCAGTTAATTTTTTTTGTACCTTAGGGGCATTTATCATAATGGATTATGGATTCGGATTTATTCGTAACAAGACCACATTCTGAAAAGGATTTGGAGCCACAGGAAATCCTTTTAGACTCTTTGTCCATGCGCCACGAAGTGGAGATGGGCCGTTTTGAAGTGCCTATCTCACATTTTATCCTAAGGGCGGTTATGGCAATCTTCGTTATTTGCTTTATTGTTCTTTCGATTAGAGCCGTGCAGCTGCAAATAGCCGGTTTCGGGAAATATAAAGGCCTTTCGGACCGCAACCAATTTACTTTTAAGCAGGCACAAGCCTCGCGCGGAGTGATGTATGACCGCAATGGCAAGCAGCTAATTTATAATACTTCCAAATTTGATTTGGTTTGCGAAAAACAATTTTTTCGCGATGATTATTTGAAACTAATCGCCCCGCATTTAGGAAAAGAGCCGGAGGATTTGAAAAAGGAAATCAAGGAGCGCGACAATGCTTTGATTATTGCCAAAAATATGAACCAAGCGCAGGTAGTGGCCATGCACTTGCGTTTAACTGAGCTGCCAGGCTGCCGGATTAATAACGATGTAACGCGTAAATATGAGGATGGGCTTTACATGAGCCACCTTATCGGTTATCGGCGCGAGGATGGCAAGGGCGATGGCCTAGAGTGGCAGTATAATAGCACTTTGGATCCCAAAGAGGCTAAAATTCGTATCGAACGTAATGCTAAAAATGAGGCTGTTTCCCAGACTATTGATGCCTATCCCGAGCCGGGCTGTTCGCTAGTCTTGGGCATTGATGCTGATTTGCAAAAAAAAATAGTAGACGAATTAAAGCCCGCCCTGGAAGCTAGCGGGGCAGTTTCTGCCGCGGCCGTGGCGCTTGATCCGCGTACGGGCGAAGTTTTAGCCTTGGTGTCTTTGCCCGGGTACGATAATAACATTTTTACTTTGGGGGTAAAAAACGACGAATGGGAAAAATTACAGCAAAACAAGCATAGCCCTTTTATGAACCGGGCAATTTCCGGACAGTATCCCAGCGGCTCAACAATCAAGCCTTTTGTTGCTTTGGCGGCACTTGAGAATAATATTATTAAAGAAAATACTTCCATATATTGCCCTTTGGATATTTGCATTGCCAATAAATATTCCGGAGGCCAGCAATGTTTTGTAGATTGGAAATTCCATGGTTCAAGCAATGTTAAGCGTGCCATTGCCGAATCGGTTAACCCATTTTTTTACATTGTTTCTGGCGGCTATCAAAACATCAAAGGAATGGGGGCGCAAAAATTTATTGATTATCTAGAGAAGTTTAATTTCGGCCAAACAACCGGTATTGATTTGCCGGGTGAGCAAGAGGGGATTTTGCCAAGTCCACAGTGGAAGGAAGAAAAACTTAAGAGCCGTTGGAGCTTGGGCGATACTTATAATATGTCTATTGGGCAGGGTTATTTGCAGGTTACGCCTTTGCAAATGGCGGCCGGAGTGGGGGCTATTGCCAATGGCGGCACATACTATCGGCCACATGTTGTTACCAAGATTGTCGATGAAGAAAAAAAGGTAATTCAAGAAATTAAACCTGAGGCCATAAAAAGTGATATCGCGCCCAGTGATTATTTGAGAATAGTGCGCGAGGGGATGCGCCAAACCGTTGTCTCGCCAGCCGGCACAGCTCATTTATTGGATTATCTGCCAACTAGCTCCGCGGCCAAAACCGGTACTGCTCAAGTGCCCAGGCCCAACCATTATGATACCTGGATAGAAATTTTTGCTCCTTATGACAACCCCGAAATTGTTTTGGTAATTGTCGCCGAGGAAGTGCCAACAAAGAGATTTTTTATTCTGCAAACAAGCTATGATATTTTGCGTTGGTATTTTTCGCCTAAGAAAAATGCCCCTGAAGCGCCAAGCAGTAGTGCGCCTATTTTGGCCACTAGCAGCAATGATTTGAACAGCACATCGGCCCAGCGGCAAATCCTTTTTGAAGAAGTAAACGAACTTATCCAACAACGCCAGCAGACATCGAGCTTACCGCAGGCGACAACTAGCTTAAGATAATTTTACGCACAAAAGAGCCCGTTAAGGGGCTCTTACTTTTTATTGACAAATCACGGTATTAGTTTATAATCAAAACAGCAACTTTAACAACATAGCGGTTTATGGCATTGCCGCAAAAGGGAAAATGCCCTGCAATTAAAGGAGGATACGATGTCTTGGATGGGTAAAGAAGGAAATAGGTCAACAGTCATAAGTAGTTATCAAGAAAGTCTTATTGAGAAATACGATCGGGATCATGTAATATGCATAAGATATTCGGTAGCAGCTTTGATATTTGTGATGCTGGGCATTATCGCATCAATAATCCTCGCTGTGCTAAATATGTTTAATTTGAGGGATTTGCTGACTACTCTAGCGCTGTACATTGGCGGAGTATCTCTCTTTTGGGTGGTTATCTATTCCCTGATTGATTGTGATATGAACAAGTTGCGCGCAAAATTCGATAATAACGGGAGAGGCGGAGATTAATTCGCCATTTACGCCAACTAAAAAAAGGAGGCAAATGAATCCGATAAAAAGATTTGCTGAATTTTTAATCAAGGATGAAGAGAGGTGTCCTTGGTTATATCCCATCATGCCATTTTTTGCGGGTCTGGTGCTGACCGCCGGCTCAATTATGTTTTTTTGGCAATTTTGGCCAGGAATAGGAGCCTTCGTTGCGACTCTGATTGCCATGTCGCTTCTCGGAGTAGTTATCGGTATCTTTGGCCATCAACCGCATAAGGAATAAATAGCATAGCCCATCCTAAAAAGATTGGGCTTTTTTATATTTATTAAAAGAACCCGCCAGCCGGCGGGTTTTACTTTATTAGATCATGAAGTAGAAGAGTGTGATGAGGTTCATGGCAGTGATGACGCCATTGATGGATGGTGAGCCGGTATCCTTGAGCGGATCGCCGACGGTGTCGCCAACAACGGCATTCTTGTGGGTTTGGCTGCCTTTGCCGTGTTCCGGACCCATTTCGCCTGATTCGCAAATTTTCTTGCCATTGTCCGCATTTCCGCCGGTATTGGCCATGGAAATTGCCAAAGGCGTTCCGGAGAATTGGGCGCCCAGAAGATAGCCAAGCATACTCAGTGGCCCTAACCATGGGATGAAGCGCAACGCCGTTGTAGCCAGAAGGATTATCATGGCTGGGTAGAGAAGTTTGGTAAGCGCTCCATAAGTTGCGATTTTTATCGGGGGGTTGTAGTCAGGATCGGCCGTGCCTTCCAGAATTTTCGGATTATCTCTGGTCTGCTTGAAAATGTTGTCGCAGATTTTCAACGCAATTTTGTTGACCTGCGACATGACTTCACCGGAGAACATCCATGGAATAGCTGCGCCTATGAAACCGCCAGCAATAATCTTGGTGGCAATCAGGGCAATTCCGCCGATCGTAAAATCCGCACCGAACAAACCGGCCATGCCAAATGTTTTGACTCCCTGGGTGATG
Organism: uncultured Candidatus Saccharibacteria bacterium; assembly: GCA_964596325.1. Classification (GTDB taxonomy): domain Bacteria; phylum Patescibacteriota; class Minisyncoccia; order Minisyncoccales; family JAGOPM01; genus JBAZJI01. The sequence continues at coordinate 2,151 of CAZQSQ010000001.1, read as the reverse complement.
ACTGCCATCAATAGGTTTATCGACGTTATGGCAGTCAGTAGAATGACCAAGCCTTTGCCCCAAGCGGCGGTTGTGTTGCCAAGCTCATCGATTTTATTGGCTGCGTAGAGCTCTTTTTCGTTAAAACCGGCAAATGAGCCAATGCCTTGGGCGTTGTCAGCAATCGGACCAAAGGCATCAACTGCCAAAATAATTCCGATATTAGCGACAAGACCCATTCCGCACATGGTAACGCCAAGCATTCCCCATTCCAAGCCCAAAGGCTCGCAGATTTTGAATGCGCCAATCACGGCTAATCCAACGGCTACCATGGGGATGAAAACGCTTTTTTGCCCGATGACCGTGCTGTTAATCATTCCGGTTGCAGGGCTAATCTTGCAGGCTTCGGCCGTATCTCTAACCGGCTTGTAAGCGCCATTGTTATAGTAGTCGGTGACTAGGCCGATAACTACTCCAACAAAGATTCCACCTCCAGTGGCTGCCAAAAGTCTCCATTTGGTGTTCCAATCAGCAACAGGCAGTAGAAGCACGACAACAAAGGCAATAACGGCAAAAATACCGTAAGTACTGTAAGTGCCGACATTGATTGCTTTGGCTGGGTTAGCTTTCTCATCATCGGCGAAGCGATAGTTGGAAACAATATAACTGCCGATAACTGAAGCGAGGAGGCCTGCCATCATGAATATAATTGGGAAGGCCGCCAAATGCGCGGCAATTTGCAAGAATAGAAGAATGGCTGAGAACAGGAAGGCAATAAGCGAGTCGATAAGATCCGCCCCCATGCCTGCACAGTCATTAACCATGTCTCCAATCCAGTCTGCCAAAACCGCAGGGTTTTTCGGGCTGTCCTCGGGTATGCCCAAAGCAATTTTACCCACAAGATCAGCCGCAACATCAGCTCCCTTGGTGAACATTCCACCGCCGGCACGCGCGAAAAGTGCAGTCAGGGTGGCACCCAAAGAGAAGGAAGTAAAAATACTTTCCGGCTCGGGGTAGATGATGCCAATTATGCATAAGCCGGCAAAAGCCAAACTCACGGCAAATAAGCCCATAGTCGCGCCACCGGGGAAGGCAGCTCTCATGGCGGAAGTCAATCCGTTCAGCGAAGCTTTGGCTGCCTGGTGGTTGGTATGCGTGCTTGTGTGCATGCCAAAAACTCCGGCCACGGAAGATGCAAGGCATCCGCCGAAAAACCAAATCGCCGGAGTCGGATCTTTAATAAAGAATCCGATCGCAATGGCAAAAGCTATTGCCGTTCCGCCCAATACGGAATATTGGGTGCCGATAAAGCTCCATGCGCCCTTACGAATAAGACGCCCCGCAAGTTCGATTTTGTCCGCCACTGTAGGCGGAATCATCTCCTCCTGGGAGAAGTTTTTCCCTTTCTTTTTCTTTCTTGCTAGGAACTTTTCTCGCCAACGAACATTGACATAATGGTTAAAAGCCGCGGCAAAGCCAATAAGGCACATCGCTAAACCAAGCCAATACCAAGCAGTCATACTCAACATCAAATCACCTCTTTCTATATGGTTTTTTAAGGATTTTTAATCTTATATAGCGTAGCATTAGATATTTATTTGTATAGATTGACACAATCAAAAAATATTTTTTAAGATACTAACAATGTGGATAGTTTGATTGACAAGCGACTATTAGTCCGTATTATTATTGTGATTTAACTACATGACAAAACAGTTAACCAAAGAAGGTTTCGAAAAACTTAAGAAAGAGTTAGAGGAACTAAAAGGACAGCGCGTCGAGATTGCCAACCGCCTAAAGAAGGCGATTTCTTATGGCGATTTGTCAGAAAATGCCGACTATCATCAGGCCAAGGAAGACCAGAGCTTTTTGGAGGGCCGCATAGTTGATTTGGAAGAAATACTGCGTAATGCCGTAATCGTGGAGAAAATGGAAGGCGACAGAGGTTCTGTACAGATTGGCACAAAGGTAACTGTTCAGCGCGTAAAGCCAAAAGCGGAAGGCACGGAGACGTATATTATTGTCGGAGCGGCCGAGGCCAATATGGTCGAAGGGAAAATATCTTTGGAGAGCCCGCTGGGTAAAGCTTTGATGGGAAAAAGAAAAGGGGACATTGCCGATTTCAATGCGCCGAAGGGCAAGATTGAATACGAAATCAAAAAAATTGACTGA